>NZ_RBZY01000061.1 GCF_004022425.1 Microbacterium enclense
CCCGCTGGCGCGCCGCACCGCGAGACTGCATCGAGCCGACAACTCCACTGCAGATTGCAACCGAGACGTCAGCCGGATGCAGTCTCGGTGACCCGGAGCGCCGCGGCGAGAACCGGAACGCCGCGGCGACCCGGAGCGCCGCCCGATCAGCCGGTGGCGCGCGCGGCGTACGCGTTAGCGGCGGCGGCGACGTCGTCGACGTAGCTGTCGAGGTGGTTGTACGAGAAGATCGCCCGCCGCCAGCCGGGCGCACTGGTCATCTCGCCGGCCGCGCACAGGTAGCGACCGGCCGCCAGGGCGGCGTCATCGATCTGGTTCGGGTCGGCCGCGCCGTCGCCGTTGCCGTCGGCGCCCCACCGCTCCCACGTGGCCGGGATGAACTGCAGCGGGCCCACGGCGCGATCCCACACGGCATCCCCGTCCCAGACACCCCCGTCGGTGTCGGCGATCGCCGCGCTCGCGGTGCCATCGAGCGGGATGCCGCGGATCGCGGGCTGAGGATACCCCCCGGCGTCGAGCTGCCCACCCGAGTGCGTGCCGTGCGCCGACTCGATCGCGCCGATGCCGGCGAGGGTGTTCCACCCCAGACCGCACGCCGGTTGCTCGGCCTTCACCGTCAGCGCCGCCGTCGCATAGGCGCGCAGGGCGCGTTCCGGGATGCCGGTCGCCGCCGCCGTGCGCGATGCCCAGGCCGGGTCGGCCGGGATGATGAACGCGCTCGAGGACGCGGCCGCCGGCGCCCCACCCGGCTCGGCGCCGATCGGAGGGCTCGTGCTCGGCGCGGTCTCGACCGCGGGTCCGGCCGCCGGCACCGCGTCGGTCTCGAGGGTCGGCGCCCAGGCGGCGACGCGATCGTGGAGGGGACGCTCGCGCCCGGCCACCTGCGACGACACGATCATTGCGACCGCGATGCCGACGAAGACCAGCGCCGCGACGGCGGCGAGAATCGAAGACCACGAACGTGCGCGGTCGGCGTCGAGATCCACGCAGACCCTTCCCTGAGCGCGGCTCGGGTGGCGCGCGCCGGGCCGAGGGTATCCGTCGAAGGGAACGGATCGGTGAACGGTGCCCGTCGATGCGGGTCTCGGCGCCGCGCGGGTGTCCAAGACACGCGGATGCCACGACCCGCGGTCCGCGTGTCTTGGACATTGAACTTCGGGAGCGCGGAAGGGCCGGGCGCTCCCGGCCGCCTCAGCCGCGGAAGCCCGCCGGATTCGCGAGGAGGTCCGCGAAGGCGAGCTCGGCGGGGCCGATGAGCATCAGGCGCGACCGCAGGTGCGCACGCTCGAGGCGGATGGTGCGGCCCTCCGCGCCCAGCGGGTGCACGCGCACCGCTTCGGCGAGGCGCTCCCGGCTGACCGACAGCAGCGCCCCGAGGTACCCCGAGAGCACCACCGTCTCGGGACTGAATGCGTTGACGAAGTTCGTCAGCGCGAGCGAGAGCGCCTCGACCTGACGGGTGACCTCGGCCATCACCCGCGGGTCGCGCGCGACCCCGAGCTCGACGTCGAGTTCGTCCTCGTCGAGCTTGCGGCGACCGAGCAGCGGCTCGAGCAGGTCGAGTCGAACCTCGGCTTCGAGGCATCCCCTCCGCCCGCACACGCACGACCGCCCGCGGGGATCGATGACGGTGTGGCCGAGCTCGCCGGCATAGCCCGACGTACCGCGCAGCAGCGTGCCGTCGATGATGAGCCCGCCGCCGATGCTGTGCATCGCGCCGCCGAGGTACAGCAGGTTCGACACTCCGACGCCGACACCGAACCGCGATTCGGCGAGGGCACCGATGCTCGCGTCGTTTCCCGCGGAGACCGGGATGCCGAGCTCATCGCTCAACCGCGCTGCCACCGGGTCGCGGCGCCACCCGAGCGTCGGCGACACCAGCACGGAGCCGTTCGCGTTCACAAGACCCGGGACGGCGAGGCCCGCACCGACCACCCGGTAGTGCCGGTCGATGTCGGCGCGCATCGCCTCGACGGACGACGCGACGATCTGCACGAAGCGGCGCGGCGACGGCGCGCTCGCGGTGTCGTGGCGGAGCCGGGCGTGGACGACGCCCCCGAGCCCGACGAGCGCGACCGTCACCGCGTGCGGCTCGGCGCGGACGCTCAGCGCCGAGACGTGGTCTTCGGGCTCGATGTCGAGCGTGGGCCGCCCGACCTTGCCGGTGCGCTCACCGGCGGCGACCTCGCGGACGAGCCCGAGCTCGGTCAGTTCCATGACGAGACCGGTGACGGTCGAGCGGTTCAGTCCGATCGTCGCGCCCAGCTGTGCGCGTGAGAGCGCTCCCCGGAGGTGCAGCAGCGACAGCACGGACGCGAGGTTCTGCTGTCGGATCAGGTCGTTCGTGGTTCGACCTGCGGGTGGTGCGAGCGGCGTCGCGGGCTCGAACACGGCAGGGGTCATGAGGAGGGCACCTCTCCCATTGTCGCACCGACCGCCCCCCGGTTCCCGCCGGTGTGGGGAGCACGGCGGACAGCCGCGCTCCCCACCCGGTCAGACACCGCCGTTGCGTCGCTTGTTGAAGATGTCGAACGCGACGGCCAGCAGCAGCACGATGCCCTTGATCGCCATCTGCCAGGCTGCGTCGACGCTGAGGATGGACAGGCCCATGTTGAGCACACCCATCACCAGACCACCGACGACCGCGCCGACGACCGTACCGATGCCGCCCTGCACGGCGGCGCCGCCGATGAACACCGCCGCGATGGCATCCAGTTCGTAGTTCTGACCGGCGGATGCCACGGCGCCACCGGCGCGTGCGGTGCTGACCACGGCGGCTAGGCCCGCGAGCACACCCATGTTCACGAAGATGAAGAAGTTGACCCACTTCGTCTTGACGCCGCTCATCACGGCGGCGAACAGGTTGCCGCCCATCGCGTAGATGTGGCGACCGAACGTCGTGCGGTTCAGCACGAACGTGTAGGCCAGCACGAGCACCGCGAGGATGATCAGCACGATCGGGGTGCCGTTGTACGCGGCGATCGTGAAGGCGACGGCCATGATCGCCACGACGGCGATCGCGTTCTTGAGCCAGAACGACCACGCGACCTCGCGGGGAAGCTCGAGGCGACGCAGCGTCGCGCGGGTGCGCAGCTGCTGCACGATGAGCAGGACGCCGGCGACCGCGCCGAGCACGAGGGTCAGGCTGTCCCAGTTGCCGACGTAGCCGAGGACGGGCGGGAGCCAGCCGGCGCCGATCGCCGTGAAGCCGTCGGGGAGGCCGCTGATCGTGCCGCCCGTGAGCAGCACCAGCGTGAGGCCGCGGAACAGGAGCATGCCCGCGAGGGTCACGATGAACGCGGGTATGCCGACGAAGGCGACCCAGAAGCCCTGCCACGCGCCGACGATCGCGCCGACGATGAGCGACAGGATGACGGCGATGTACCAGGGCAGACCCCACTGGTTCATCGCAATGGCCGCGATCGCGCCGACCATCGCCACGACCGACCCGACCGACAGGTCGATGTGGCCCGCGATGATCACCATGACCATGCCGATCGCGAGGATCAGCACGTAGGCGTTCTGCTGGATGAGGTTGTTGACGTTGCCCGGGAGCAGCAGGCGTCCGCCCGTGAGCACCTGGAACAGCACGATGATGATGACGAGGGCGGCGAGGATGCCGAACTGCCGGAAGTTGATGCGCGCCAGCAGGCCGCGGCGACGCGGCCCGGGTTGCGTCGGCGCTTCGACCGTCTGGGTGGATGCGGTGGCCATTGCTGTCAGTTCCTTCCGGCGGTCATGTGCCGCATGAGCGTCTCCTGGGTGGCATCCGCACGGCTGACCTCGGCCGTGATGCGCCCCTCGGAGATGGTGTAGATGCGGTCGGAGAGGCCGATGACCTCGGGCAGCTCCGACGAGATGACGATGACGGCCTTCCCCTGGGCCGCGAGTTCGTTGATGATGCCGTAGATCTCGTACTTCGCTCCGACGTCGATGCCGCGGGTGGGCTCGTCGAGGATCAGCACGTCGGGTCCGGTGAACATCCACTTCGACAGGACCACCTTCTGCTGGTTCCCGCCGGAGAGGCGTCCGGTGATCGCGGCGACGCTGGGCGCCTTGATGTTCATCTTGTAGCGGTACGAATCGGCGACCTTGTACTCGCGGTACCGGTCGACGACGCCGAGGCGCGCGAGGCGGGCGAGGGCGGATGCCGAGACGTTGACCTGGATGTCGCCGATGAGGTTGAGTCCGTACTTCTTGCGGTCCTCGGTGGCGTACGCGAGGCCGTTCTTGATCGCGGCATCCACGGTGCGGACATCGATCTGCTCACCGTTCTTGTAGACCTCTCCCGAGATCCCGGTGCCGTACATGCGGCCGAAGATGCTCATCGCGAGCTCGGTGCGGCCGGCACCCATGAGACCGGCGAAGCCGACGATCTCCCCCGCGCGCACCATGAAGGACGCGTCGTCGATGACCACGCGCTCCGTGTCGACGGGGTGGTGCACGGTCCAGTTCTCGACGCGGAAGAGTTCCTCGCCGATGTCGGGCTCGCGCGGCGGGAACAGGCTGTTGAGGTCGCGACCGACCATCGCGCGGATGATGCGGCCCTCGTCGGTGTCGGGATCGTCGCGCCGCATCGTCTCGATCGTCCGGCCGTCGCGGATGATCGTGATGCGGTCGGCGATGCGCAGCACCTCCTTCAGCTTGTGGCTGATGATGATGCAGGTGATCCCCTGGCCGCGCAGCTGATCGATGAGGTCGAGCAGGTGGGCGGAGTCGTCGTCGTTGAGGGCGGCGGTGGGCTCGTCGAGGATGAGGAGCTTCACTTCCTTGGCCAGCGCCTTCGCGATCTCGACGAGCTGCTGCTTGCCGACGCCGAGCTCGTAGATCTTGGTCGCCGGGTTCTCGCGCAGGCCGACGCGCTTGAGCAGGTCGGCGGCGGCGGTGTTGGTGGCGTTCCAGTCGATGACGCCGCGCTTGGCCTTCTCGTTGCCGAGGAAGATGTTCTCGGCGATCGAGAGGTACGGGCTGAGAGCCAGCTCCTGGTGGATGATGACGATGCCGGCGGCCTCGCTGTCGTTGATCGAGCGGAACGCGACCGGCTGGCCCTCGAGGGTGATCGTGCCGTCGAAGCTGCCCACCGGGTAGANCGACGTCGGACGCCTTCAGGAAGCCCGAGTCGATGAGCTTGGTCTGGACGTCGTCCTTGACGACGACCTCCGGCGTGAGCAGGTACGACGGGACGATCTTCTTGCCGTTGTCGTAGGTCTCCTCGTCGTTGACCTCGACGGTCTGGCCGTCCTTGATCTGCTCGATCATCGTGAAGACCCGGTCACCGAGCGCGCGGGTGTCCTTCCAGACCGTCATCGACTGCAGACCCTCGAGGATCGCCTTGACGTTGGCCTTGTCGGCATCCTGACCCGTGATGATCGGGTACTCCGCACCGGCGGTGTAGCCGGCCGACTTCAGGGATGCCTCGATGCCGATCGCGAGGCTGTCGTTGGGCGACAGAACGACGTTGACCTTCTTGCCGTCGCCGTAGAACGACGAGAGGCGGTTGTCCATCTCGGCCTGAGCCTTGTCGGAGGCCCACCCCTGGATGCCGATGCTCGCCCACGCGTCGTCGTTGGCGGGCGACTTGCCGCTGGGCACGACGAGCTGACCCTTCTCGACGTAGGGCTGGAGCACGTCCCAGGCGCCAGCGAAGAAGAACTTCGCGTTGTTGTCGTCGGGGCTGCCGGCGAACGGCTCGAGGTTGAACGGACCCGCACCGCTGGCGAGGTCGAGCTGCTCCTCGATGTACTCGCCCTGCAGGGTGCCGACCTTGTAGTTGTCGAACGTGGCGTAGTAGTCGACGTTCTCGCTGCCGTTGATGAGACGGTCGTAGGCGATGACCGTGGCGTTCTGCGCCTTGGCCTCCTGCAGCACCGGGCCGAGCGTCGAACCGTCGATGGCGGCGATCACGAGGATCTTCGCGCCACCCGAGATCTGGTTCTGGATCTGGCTGATCTGCTGGTCGGTCTTGTTGTCGGCGTACTGCAGGTCGACCGTGCAGCCCGCGTCGCTGAGCTTCTTCTGGAGCTGCTCACCGTCGTTGATCCAGCGCTCGAGGCTGCGGGTCGGCATCGCGATACCGACGTTGCACTCGCCGCTGCCCCCGGCGGCGTCTCCGCCGCCATCGGCGGGGCGCGTGGAGCTACAGGCTCCGAGACCGACGGCGAGCGCCGCGATGGCCGCGCCGGTCAGGATTTTCTTCAGCATTGTGATCTGCGTTCCTCTCTGAACTGCAGGGACCCCCGTGGTCCGCACCCGGCGCCCTCCCCGGCGTCGGATCGGGTACGTCCTCGTCCCGGCTTCCTGGTTTCCGTCGTAATTATGACGGCTCCGTGAACATATCCCCGGGTGCCCGGATTTGTCCAGAGTCGCGGCTCGCGCGGAATGCAACGAACAGGTAACGGAGTGGGGCTCGAGCCCCACTCCGTCATGCACCTCGTCCGCAACCGCTAAGGCTGCAATTCCTCCAGATCGTCGAGGAGGGAGGGATGCCGAGGCTCCCACCCCAACGCCTGCCGGGTGAGGGCACTCGACGCGGGCTGGTCCATCGCGAAGATCGAACCGAAGGGACCGAAAGTCTCCTCGGGCACCGATCGCACCGGAAGCCGGAGGCGTCGCCCGATGACCGTTGCGATGTCGACCACGCGGTCCCCCTCATCCGCAACGGCATGCCACGCGCTTCCGCCGGGCGCCGACTCGAGGGCCAGACGGAACAGAGCGGCAGCGTCGCGGGCGTGTACCGCGGGCCAGCGCTGCTGCCCGTCACCGGGGTAGCCGGCGACGCCGGTCCGTCGCGCCGCCGCGGCGAGAAGCCCGGCGAATCCTCCTTCACCCCGCTCGTGCACCGTACGCGGCATACGAACCGCGGAGGCCCGCACCCCGCGCGCCGACAGGTCGAGCAGAGCCGTGACGGCGAAGGCCCGGCTGGCCACGGGACCTTCGAGCGGGAGCGGGTCGGACTCGGTCGCCGCACGCCCCGACACCCACGGCGTGCCGGACACCGTGACGATCGGCTTCCCGGTCCCGATCAGCGCGCCTCCGAGGGTCGCCATCGCCTCCCGCTCCTCGGCGAGACCTCGATCGAGCGCCTTGGCACTGCCGTAATCACGGCTGAAGGCGAGGCTGATGACCCCGTCCGCTCGTGACGCGCCAGCGCGCAGGACGTCGAGGTCGGTGAGCGAGCCGCGGAGGACGTCCGCGCCGACGGCGCGGAGTGCCGACGCCGAGTCATCCGACCGCGCCAGCGCAAGGACGGAGTGGCCGTGGGTGAGCAGTTCGGCGACGACGGCCGTGCCGATCGTGCCTGTGCCGCCGGTGACGAAAACAATCATGGCGAAACCTTTCCGTGATGGGACTTTTGTCCCATCACCATACGCCCTGACGGGACAATTGTCCCATCAGATAGGATTCCGGTATGGCTCGATGGGAACCGGGAGCGCGCGAGCGACTCGTCGTCGCGGCCGTCGACCTGTTCACGGAGCAGGGGTACGACGCCACGACGGTGGCCGAGATAGCCGAGCGCGCCGGCGTGACCAAGAGCACGTTCTTCCGTCATTTCCCCGACAAGCGGGAACTCCTCGTGGCGGGACAGGAGACGCTCAGCCGTCTCCTGTCCGAGGGGATCGCCAAGGCCCCCGCGAATGCGAGCCCGCTGGAAGCGGTCGCCGCCGGACTCGCGCGCGCGTCGAGCGAGATGGGCCCGCAGAACCGCGCACTGGGACCTCGATTGAAAGCGGCCGTCGCCGCCAGTGTCGAGCTCCAGGAACGGGATGCGCTCAAGAGCGTCGGAATGGCCGCCGCGATGTCGGCGGCGCTGAGCGAGCGCGGCGTGCCCGCGGCGACGGCGCACCTCGCCAGCGAGATGGGGGTGCTGGCCTTCAAGCAGGGTTATCAGCGCTGGTCCGACGACCCCCGCGGTGATGAGCAGGGGCTCGCCCCGCATGTCCTTCGCGTGCTCGACGACCTCCGGGCCGCGGCCAGCGGCCTCGGCTGATCGGCGGAGGGCCGCGGCCAGCGGCCTCGGCTGATCAGCGGACGTCGCGGTCTGCCCCCGACCACAGATCGGCGCACTCGACGGCCTCGGCGCGGTGCGCCCGAAGGTACGGACGCGCCCCGGCATCGCCGCGCACCGCAGCGGCCACCGCGATCCAGTGGGCCCGGCCGATCACGACCGGATGCCCGGGGGCGCCGTCGTAGGTAGCGAACGCCAGCGCATCGTCGCTCGCGCGGGAGACCAACCGTGTCACGGCCGCGGCGGGGAGATCCGGGGTGTCGACGGGGATAACGACGACCGCGGGAGCGGGCGTGGATGCCGCCGCCTCCAGGCCCGCGCGCAGAGACGCCGACACGCCCTCGCTCCACCCCCTCGCGCGCACGATGGTCGTCCCCGCGGGGACGAGACGGCCTGCCGAGTCGGCTGCGGCACCCAGGACGACGAGGACGGGGTCGCACCCGCCGGCGCTGAGGGCGCGAACGGCCTTCTCGACCCAGGGGACGCCGTCCGCATCGCTGGCGAGAGCCTTGGGGCCCCCGAATCGGCGACCGGCTCCGGCGGCGAGGACGAGGCCCGCGGGCGTCTCTCCGACGGGGGCGGAACCGGTCGCGGAGGGCATGGTCACGACAGCGTAGCGTGCGTGAAACACGGCGGGGATACGGTCGCCAGCATGCTCGAACTGGCCGCCGATCTGCTGCCCCTGGTCGAACGCGGGGTACCCGTCGCGGCCGTCACGGTGACCCGTGTCGTGCGGAGCGCTCCGCGCGGGGTGGGCGCAACACTCGCCGTCACGGGGGACGCGCGCGTCATCGGGTCGATCTCGGGCGGGTGCGTCGAAGGGGATGCCGTGATGCTCGGTCTCGACGCGCTGCGCTCGGGTGCCGTGCGCCGGGGCAGCTTCGGATTCACCGGGCCGGACGATGCGATCGTCGCTGCGGGCCTCGCGTGCGGAGGCGCCGTCGAGGTGGTGGCCTACCCGATCGACGGCACGGATCCGCGGGTGCGCGCGGCTCTGATGAACGCTGCGGCCGGCCGCGACACCACGCTCGACCTGACCCTCGACGACGGGCCCGCCCTCACGCTCCACCGCCCCGGCCGTCCCCGACTCATCGTGCTCGGCGCGGGCGAACACGCGGCCGCCCTGTGCCGCGTGGGGGCGGCGGCGGGATTCGCCGTGACGGTGTGCGACGTGTGGGCGCTGCTGGTGACGCGCGAGCGCTTCCCCGAGGCATCCGAGCTCGTGGTCGCCCCGCCGCACGAGTACCTCGCTTCCCTCGAGACCCCCGACGACCGCACGGCCGTCTGCGTGCTGACGCACGACGAACGCCTCGACGTCCCGGCCCTGCGCGCGGCGCTCCGGCTCCCCGTCGGCTTCGTCGGCGCCATGGGGTCGCGTGCCACCGTTGCGCGACGCGCGGCACTGCTCACGCAGGCGGGGGTGACGGATGCCGAGCTCGGCCGGCTCCACTCCCCCCTGGGCCTCGACCTCGGCGCGCACACGCCCGAGGAGACCGCGCTGTCGGTGATCGCCGAGATCGTCGCCGCCCGCACCGGCGCCGGCGCTCGTCCTCTGCGATCCACCCTCGGACCGCTGCACACCGATGCCGCGGTCGGCTGCGCGACCCCGACCCCGGTCGCGGCCCGATGACGGCGCTCGTGATCCGCGGCGCGGTGGCCGTCGTCGAGGCCGAAGGTCGCGTGCGCACCGGCGACGTGGTGTGCGTCGACGGCGTCGTCGTCGGCACCCCGGCCCCCGCCGACGCGACGGTGATCGACGCGAGCGGATGCGTGGTCACCCCGGGTCTCGTCAACGCCCACCACCACCTGCTGCAGACGGCGTTCCGGACGCTGCCCGGCACCCGTGGCATCCCGATGCGGGACTGGCTACCGGCGATGGCGAACGCGTACTCTGCGGCGGGGGTCGACCCGGAACTGACCGGGATCGCCGCTCGCGCCGGGCTCGCCGAGGCGCTGCTGAGCGGAGTGACGACCGTCGCCGACCACCACCTGACCTGGCCCGCGTCGGCCGACACGGTCGCGATGGCGCGGGCGGCGGCCGATGCCGCCGCGGGACTCGGGGCGCGACTCGCCTTCGTCCGCGGAGCCGCGCGCGACGACCCGCAGGAGGCCGCGCTCTCGGCCGAAGCGATCGCCGCCGCGCTCGTCGACGGATGCCCCGGTGGCGTGACCGACGACGGGATGCTGCAGGTCGCCGTCGGCCCGGCGGGCGTGCACAGCGATCCGCGCGAGACGTTCGCGCTGCTGGCGGAGGTCGCCGAACGCCGGGGGCTCCGCCGCCGCACCCAGGCCAACGAGGTCGTCGACGTCGAGATCGCGCTCGACCGCTACGGGTGTCGCCCGCTCGATCTGCTCGAGGACTGGGGCTGGCTCGCTCCCGACGTCACCCTCGCTCACCTGTGCGGAGTCACCGACGACGAGATCGCCCGGATCGCCGCCTCGGGTGTCACCGCGACCCACGCCCCCGGCTGCGACGTGCCGATGGGGTGGGGCGTCGCACCGGTGGCGAAGCTCCGGGATGCCGGCATCCCGGTGGGCCTCGGAACGAGCGGCGGCGGGAGCAACGACGCCGGCCATCTCCTCGCCGATGCGCGCCTCGCGATGCAGGTGTCCGCGCTCGTGGGGCCGCAGCTCGCGGCATCCACGGTCCTGTCGATGGCGACCGAGGGATCGGCGGACGGTCTCGGGCGGCCCGAACTCGGGCGGCTGATCCCCGGCTCCGCCGCCGACCTGTGCCTGTGGGACGTCTCGGGTGTCGCGGACGCGGGGGTCGCCGATCCGGTTGCGGGCCTCGTGTGGGCCTCGCCCGGCCGCCGTCCGCGCACGGTCGTGGTCGCGGGTCGGGTGGTCGTGGTCGAGGGACGCCTCGCGACCGACGATGAGGCCGAGATCACCGCGCGGCTGTTCGAGAGGGTGGGACGATGACCAGCATGGCTCCCGCGATCCCCACCGACGATTCCGCCACCGGCTCCACCGGGGATGAACGCCTGGGGGCGCACCTGCGGGGCCTCCGCAAAGCACGCGGGTTGACGCTGACGCAGCTGGCCGAAGCGGCGGCCTTGTCGCATCCGTTCCTGAGTCAGCTCGAACGCGGCCTCGCGCGCCCGAGCATGGCGAGCCTCGAGCGACTGGCGCGGGCGCTGGGCACGAGCCGGGTCGAGCTCATCGCCGCATCCGAACCGCCGCGCCCCGACGAGAGCGCTCACCCGACGTTCGTGCGCGCCGACGAGGGCCTCGTCGGGCCCTACGCCGAGGGCAGCGCGCGGATGCTCGCCGAGGGCCCGCGCCGCTTCGAGCCCATGGAGCTCACGGGCGCGAATGCCGAGCCCGGCGACCACTACGTCCACGAGGAGGACGAATTCCTCACCGTGCTGGAGGGATCGATCGTCATCTCGCTCGGTCCGTTCGGCAAGACGACGCTCGCGGTCGGCGACTCGGTGTACTGCCGATCCGGCACCCCGCACCGCTGGCACTCCCCCGGGGGTGCGCCCTATCGATTGCTGATCGTGAAGGAACTGGTGCACGGCGCCCCCGACCCCGGCGAAGGAGACACATGAGCGACGGCCTGACGTTCGAGGTGACCGTACGCGAGCGACGGGAGGCGGCCGATGGCGTCGTCGTGCTCGACCTCGAGCGGGCCGGCGGGGTTCTGCCGCACTGGTCGCCCGGCGCTCATATCGACGTCGTCCTCCCCGGCGGCGTCGAACGCCAGTACTCGCTGTGCGGGACTCCCTCCGAGCGCGGCACGTGGCGGATCGGCGTGCTGCGCGAACGTGAGGGCTCGGTGTGGCTGCACGAGAACGCGCAGCCCGGCACGGCGCTCCGCGTCCGTGGACCCGCGAACCACTTCCTGTTCGCACCCACCGCCGGACGCTCCTACGTGTTCGTCGCCGGCGGCATCGGGATCACGCCGATCGTTCCCATGATCGAGGCCGCCGAGGCCGCCGGCGCCGCCTGGACGCTGCTCTACGCGGGCCGGTCGCGGCGCACGATGGTGTTCGCCCCCGAGCTCGCCGCGATGTACGGCGACCGCGTCGAGGTGTACGCCGCCGACGAGGGTCGACGCCTCGACCTCGACGCGCGCCTGGGCACGCCGGCATCCCGAACCGTCGTCTACGCTTGCGGCCCCGCGCGCCTTCTGGAATCCCTGGATGCCACGATGTCGGGCTGGCCGCGCGGGAGCCTGCACGTCGAACGGTTCGAGGCGAAGGTGCTCGGTCCGCCCGTGTGGACGGAGCCGTTCGAGGTCGACCTCATGATGTCGGGGCTGACCGTGACCGTGCCGCCCGAGAAGTCGATCCTCGAGGTCGTCGAGGAGTACGGCGCCGTCGTCCCCTCGAGCTGCCGCGTGGGGACGTGCGGGACGTGCGAGGTGCCCGTGATCGACGGCGAGGTCGAGCACCGCGACTCGGTGCTCTCGCCCGAGGAGCAGGAGGCGAATCGCACGATGATGCTGTGCGTGTCGCGCGCCGCCTGCCCGCGCATCACGATCGAGCTCTGACCGCGCGACGCGAGAGAGGTCAGAGCGGTCGGACAGGGCTGATGCCGTCGAGATCGAGGAGCACGGCCAACGCCCTCTCGGCGCGCTCGACGTCGGCGATACCGACCGATTCGGCCCAGCGGAGGCGCAGCCGGTCGAAGGCCGCGGCACCGAGGACGGTCATCTCCTCCCCCCGCTCGCTGATCGTCAGGAGCTTCCGGCGCGCGTCGACCGGATCGGGCTCGCGACGCACATAGCCGAGGGTTTCCAGCGTCGCGATGGTCTTCGCCGCGGCTTGCTTCGACACCCCCAGCGCCCGGCCGAGTGCAGACGCGTCGCCGGCCCCGGCGCGGATGGCCACCAGAGCGAACTCCAGTGTCGCCGTCACGCCCGGGTGGCCCCGGCGATCCAGCTCGTCGACGACGGCGTTCACCATGTTGTGAAAGGCCTGGTCGAGCAGCGTGGCGAGGCGTGTGCCGGGAGTCGACTCCATCCGTCGATGGTAGGTCACGGCCTCTCACTGGACAACCATGTTGTCCACCTGTCAAGATCAGACAACCTAATTGTCTATCTAGGAGGACATCATGTCCGATCAGTCTCTCGGTCGATCGATCGACGGCGTCACCCACCACCACGCCCACGTCAACGGCACCACCCTGCACTACGTGAGAGCCGGCGAGAGCGGCACACCCATCCTGCTCGTCCACGGGTTTCCCGAGTCCTGGTGGGCCTTCCACAAGGTGATCCCCCTGCTCGCACGTGAGCATCGCGTCTACGCCGTCGACCTGCGCGGCTTCGGCGACTCGGCGATCGCCGAGAAGGACCACAGCAGCAGCGTCGCGGCGCAGGACCTGCACGAACTGATCCGGCACCTGGACGTCGGGCCGGTCGTCGTCGCGGGCCAGGACATCGCCGGCGGCGCGCTGTACCGACTCGCCCACATGCACGCCGAGGACGTCTCCGCGCTCGTGGCCGTCGAGATGGGGCTCGCCGGATTCGGGCTGGAGGGCTTCGCCGACGTGACGCAGGGAGGATCGTGGCACATCGGAGCGCTCGCCGCTCCCGGAATCCCGCAGCTGCTCTTCACCGGTCGCGAAGAAGAGTTGCTCGCGACCTGGGCCTTCCCCTCCATGACCGCGGTCGCCGGATCCATCACGGCGACCGACATCGGCGAGTTCGCTCGGGGTTACGCGCGCCCGGGCGGCTGGAACGGCGCCGCGGGGATCTACTGTTCCATCCTCACCGAGGGCGAGGAGTTGCGCGCGCTCACGAGCCAGCGGAAGCTGACGATCCCCGTCCTGGCCGTCGGTGGTTTCGGGGGAGGGTTCACGGCCATGACGATGGGCAGCATCGTCGCCCACGACGTCACGTCGACGATTCTCGAGAACGTCGGGCATTACGTCGCGCTCGAAGCTCCCGATCGACTGTCGGACGCCATCACGGCGTTCCTCGCCACTGCGTGAAGTGAACACCGCCGGAGGCGTCGATCCGCGCCCCCGGCGGAGTCGGTTCAGCGGGGAGCCGTGTCCAGCGAGGAGAGAAGAGCATCGACCCGCCGGGCGATGTCGTCCCGGATCGCGACGACACCCTCCGCAGAGGCCAGAGCGGGATCGCCGACAGCCCAGTCCTCGTAGTGGACGCCGGGGATGATGGGGCAGACATCGCCGCACCCCATGGTGATCACCACGTCGGCTGCGCGGACCGCGTCGTCGGTGAGGGGCTTGGGGAACCGGAGCTCCTCGTCGCCGTCCCCGACGAGCTCGTCGAGGAGCGGCTGCACGTGGGGGTGGATCTCGGCGGCCGGAGCCGATCCGGCCGAACGGGCGACGACCGCTCCCCCTGCACGCTGGTTGACCAGCGCAGCGGCGAGCTGGGAACGACCCGCGTTGGCGACGCACACGAAGAGGATCTGGGGGACCCCGTTGGTGCGGTCACGAGTGATGTCCGCGAGGCGTTGACGCGCAAAACGCTCCGCCACGGGGAGCAGCAGGCTCGTCACCTTCGCCGTCTTGGCCAGTGTCGTGTAGGACTCCCTCACGATCGTCAAGATCAGGCTCGCACTGATCGCGGGGTACTGCGCGGAAAGGGAACCGGCGAGGTGAGTGAGGGCCTCATCGACGTCGCGGAGGCCGGCGTGCTCGGGCCGTGCACGGGGTGCGACGGCGGCGGGAGCGAACGACTCCAGGAGGGTCGTGATGGCGGGCCGCAGCGGCACGGCGACGCGGTACCACACCCAGGTCCCGCGACGCTCGGAGGTGAGGACCCCCGTGTCGCGGAGCAGTTTCAGATGGTGCGACACGGTCGGCTGGGATACGGATGCCAACTCCGCCAGATCGCACACACACGATTCGCCGCGCGGGTCGGTGGCGATCGCGGACAACATCCGCAGCCGAAGCGGGTCGGACAGTGCCTTCAGGGTGGAGGCGATCGCGGTCGCCGCCTCCTCGCCGATGGCATGGGGAGAAGCGGGCAGGCACACGTCGTCGTCCATGACGGGTGTGTCGAGGGTGGAGCTCATCATCGAGTCCTTTCACTAGCGGGGTTTCAGGGGGATCGGGGTCCGTGCGCCAGCGCGCCTCACGGCTCGGTCGAGGACCTCCTCGGCCGCCATGACCGGGGCGTCCAGGGCGGCAAGGAAGTGCTGCGCGTCCTGCGCTGCGGTGTAGCCGGACGAGCCGGATCCGACGATCACGAGTTCCGTCTCTTGGATCGACACGTGTCTATATTGACAAATCTCTATTCAGTCGTCAAGGGAGGGAGGCTGCATGCCACGGGCGGTCAGATCTCCGCGCGACGGCCGAGGCGACCGGCGAGCGCGTCGCCGACCGCCCGGTGGATGACGCGCATCGGGCGCCAGCGCCGCGTCGCCACCGCGCACCCGACGCACAGTGCGAGGAACAGTGCCGCGTTCGCCAGGCGAGCCAGGCTCCATCGTCGTCCCGTCGCCAGCTCGCGGTGGACGCGGTTGCGGAGGAAGTAGTACAGCAGGGCGGGGTTCGACGAGAGGAACATCGCCCGCACCTCGAAGCCCGGCGGCATCCACCGTTCTCCGCGGGGGTCGACGACGACGGCGTCGCGGACGTGACCGAGGCGTCCGCCGCGCGCGGCGATGCGAGACGTGTACTCGAGGTCGTCGCCGTACAGCACGAAGTCCGCTCGCGGCAGCCCGAGGACGCGCAGGACGTCGGCTCGGGCCAGGAGGCCTCCGTACGGGGCGTACGGAAGGTCGGTGCCGACGACCCCCAGGCGGGGCCGGCGCAGACGCAGGCGCTCGAGGAGGCGCCGAGCGAACACCCCCGCATCGACGCCCGCGAACGAGATCGCTTCACGTGGAGTCTCGCGCGCACTCTCGACCGCGACGGTCTCGGCGATCGTCGCGGGCTCCGCGTCGGCCGCGCGCAACGGCGCCACGGCCGTGAGGTCGTGCCCGGCGTCGCGCAGCGCACGATCCGCCGAGAGAAGACGGTCGAGGGCGCCGGGCTCGGGCAGATTGTCGTCGTCGAGGAGCCAGACGTATTCGGCACCCGCCTCGCGTGCGCCGGCGATCGCCGCACCGAACGCGGGGGCGGACCCCTCGTTGCGCGTAAGACGTCGCACGACGATGCGGCCATCGCTCCCGACGGCAGCGGCGTCGAGACGGGCAGCCGAGACGGGGACGGATCCGTTGTCGATGACGAGCACCGTCTCGACGCCCTCGTCGAGCATGCGGCCGACGACGGCGAGGCAGGATTCGTGCCGCGACCCGTAGGTGACGGTCGCGCCGGCGACGGTAGGACGGGCAAAGGTCATGGCGTCGCTCCCCGGTAGACCTGGGCGAGCGCGCGACGGAAGGCGTTGCCGGAGAACTCGTCCGCGACGATGTCCCGCACGAGCAGGGCCTCGCGGCGAGCCGCCGCCGGATCGGCGAGGGCGCGCAGCAGACCCGTCGCGAGCCCGCGCGCGTCGTCGGCCACGGAGAACACCCGGATCCGATCATCGACGATGCCCTCGACGCCGACCCCCGTCGACACGACCGGGATGCCGCGCACCATCGCCTCGACCGTCTTGAACTTCACCCCGGCTCCGGCCCGCAGCGGGACCAGCACGGCATCCGCCGTGGCGTACACCGGCTCGAGCGACTCGACGCGCCCCGTGATCCAGAACGACCCGGGGCGCTCGGACGCCAGCCGCCGCATCTCGGGCGTCGGTCGGGCGCCCGCGAACACGAACCGCACGTCCGGATGCTCGGCCAGCACCCGCGGGGCGATGTCCGTCATCGTCCACACCGCCGCCTCGGCGTTGACCGAGCGGTCGAACGCGCCGACGAAGAGCACGGTCGGAGTCGGATCGCCGGTGCGAGGCGAGATCTCTGACCCGTCCGCGAGGGGTGGCCGCACCACCACGGCCCGCGCGGATGGTCCGGCGACTCGACCCACGAGCGCGGCATCCTTCCCGCTGAAGGAGACGACCGCGTCGGCGTGACGGTAGATGCGGCGCTCGTCGCGGCGCACGCTCGCGCGGCGCCAGCGAGCCAGGAGAGCGCGGGGATGCCAGCCGGCACCGGTCGCGGAGAGGAAGCGCGCGTAGTTCTGCCACACGACGTCATGAGCGACGACGACATGGAACGCCGACCCCGCGGGGCGGCGACGGAGGCCGAGCCAGCCGGATTCGGTCCACTGGTACTCGATCGCGTCGGCCGTGGACAGCGCCCTGCGGGCCGCGGCGCTCCGCGCCAAAGCGCGGCGCCGCCGCGCGACGGGGCGCACCGGGAACAGTCGCTGCTCCTGCCGTTCCACCGCGTTCAGCAGACGGCGGGTGCGGGGCGAGTGCGGCGGGTGTTCGGGTACCAGCACGACGTCGATGAGGCCCGCGAGGGACTCCGCGGCGGCCCGGTTCTCGCGATCGTCGAACGAGACGACGGTGACCCGGTGCCCGAGTTCGCGAAGCGCCCGCAGGTGACGCAACAGGTAGTGGCCGCCCGCGTGCGGGATTCCCTCGTACGGGACGACCGGCGACAGACTGACGATCCGCATGCACCCTCCCCTTCGCACCGCGCGGTCGGCACGAGATTCCAGCGTGCCAACGCGGAGGTCTCGAGCCGTCGGCATCCCGCGTTCCCCCGGCCGGGTGAAATGCAGGCGGCGGGG
>NZ_RBZY01000062.1 GCF_004022425.1 Microbacterium enclense
TCTATAACGGTGAGGTAACGGAAGGGAAGAGCGTTCCGTGATCTTCTCGTGATGAAGTCGGGTCAGCTGTCCGATTGCCAGAACCTTGTCAGTAGTGACAAAAACTTTGTCAGCGATGACAGAACCGTGTCCGCGTTGCCAGAACCTTGTCACGACCGCGGCGCGTCGCGCAATCGGCTCGCGGGGCCCGGTCGTACTCTCTGCGGTGAGAGCACCACACCTATGTGGCACTTGTCAGGCTCGCCATCTTCGACCGGAGAGGTACGCGGTGGATCTGACATCCGTCCTGCCCGCCGTTCTCCCCGACGCTGCTATCCGGCGGGGGAGCCTCGAGGTCAGGCGCGAGGGCGTCCGGGCTCGTGTCGATTTCGCCGACATGGGCTTGCTGCGGCCGCAGCGGCTGAACCCCGTCCGCTCGTCCACGTCGTACAAAGACAAGCCGAACTACTCCGGCTTCTACTGGGCTGCCACGACTGGCCGGCACGTGTGGTTCGAGTCGCTCTACGAGAAGATGGCTCTAACCGCGCTGGATCGCGACCCAGCCGTGATCAGCTTCGCCTCTCAGCCATTCGAGATGATCTGGGCCTCGCCCAGAAAGTCACACTTCCCGGATGTTCTCGTGGAACGCGATGATCGCTCCCTGATGTTGGTGGACGTGCGGCCTCGGGAGCGGATCCGTTCGAAGGATGCTGAGACGTTCGGGCGCACCAGCGCGCTTTGCGATCTGCTCGACGTGGATTACCGCTTGTTCGCTGATCTGACGGCCGTGCAGGCGTTCAACTTGCGATTCCTGGCGGGGTACCGGTTCGAGCGATGGAACTGTCCGCCTGAGATCACAGACGTTCTTCGTCGCTGCGTCGGCGAGTCGCGCGCGTTGAGGCACTGGATCCCGGTGTTCGAGGGTGGACTCATCCCGGCGCGGGGTTTGCTTCTGGCCGCGATCTGGCATGGCGTGTTGGAGGTCGACTTGTCCGCGCGACTGGAGATGGATCGAGACGCACTGTGCACAGGAAGTGAGTGGTGATGAGGCTCGAGCTCGGTGACCAACTGACTTGGGACGACGTGACATTCGAACTAGTCGCGCTGGACGCGTCGCGCGCGCGCCTGCGCGCTGTCGATGAAGGTTACGTGCGTGTCGCACTCGTAGCGGACCTGCTCCGCGATCCTTCGGTTGAGTGGCCTGGAGCGGCGAAACGGCGGGGCATGGCGGTTGACGGCCTGCTCGATCAGGTGCCGCCGGAGCAGCGCCGTGCCGCCGAGTTCTGGTTACCTCACGTGCGTCGTCTTGATGCGCACTTGGCGACCGGGGGCCGCGAGTCCGCGGCAACGCGGACGCTCGTTCAAGAAATCGTGCAAGCCATTGGGGCCCAGCGCGCGAGTGGCACTGTCGACACTCGCACGGTCTGGCGAAAGCTCGACGCCTATCGGGAGCACGGAGCTGTGGGGCTCGTCTATAGAAGCTACCGTTCGCCCAAACGCCACACGCGCGACGCGCGCCTCCTGGAGATCGTCGGCGAGATCTGCTGGAAGGCGAACTGGGAGTCGACCGGCACGATCGGCAGGATCATCGACGACGTCCGATTTGCGATCGCCGACCGATACGGCGATCAGCCACCCTTCGACGTTCCGAGCGACCGGACCATGCGTCGCCTCATCGGTGAGGTGCCCCGCTCGAAGCACCTGACAACTTCGGCGAAGACGCGGATGTCTCTAGCCAATCGGCCACAACGAGAGTTTCGGCAACATGAGTCCCCGCGGTTGGGGGAGCACGTTCAGATCGATACCAACTCCTTCGATGCCGAGATCATGCTGGATGACGGGCAGGTAACTACGAGAGGAGGCATGGCTCGGCCGGAGATGACGATTCTGCTGGAGGTGAGCAGTCGCTATCCCATTGCCGCCGTGCTGCGGGCTGGGGGAACCAAGTCCGCCGATCTGGCAACGGTCCTGGCTCGCGCTCTGACGCCATACGATCGTCGCCCTGATGGAGCGCGCCAAACCCGAGAGCTCGTCTCCGCCGCGTGGGCTGAGCCGCGCGGGATCACACAGGAGGAGCTCGATCGCTACCGCAACCAGCTGCCATTCGTCTTTCCGGAGACGATCACGACCGACAACGGCAAGATCTACACTTCCAAGGCGTTCCGTGAGGCCTGCGAGCGACTTGGGATCTCCTTGATCTTCTCTGCGCCATACACTCCGACCGGCAAACCTCACATTGAGCGGCTGTTCGGAACGATCGCGGATCAGTTCGCACAGTATCTCCGCAGTTACGTCGGACGAAGTGCGGAGCACCGGGGGAAGGACGAGGCGCCGCACTCAGCTCCGACGTTGATACAGGCGCAGGAGCTGCTCGACGACTGGATCGCAGTGCATTGGATGCACCGGCCGCACGACGGGCTGCGGGACCCGCTCCGACCGAGACGAAAGCTCACGCCGATGGAAATGGCAACTCTGATGCGCGAGATCTCTCCGGAACTGCCCATCCCATTCGGTTACGACGAGTACGTCGGCCTCCTGCCTGCCGAAACCCGAAAGATGCAGGCATACGGCTTCAACATCCGCTATCGGAGATACACCTCGGCTCGACTCAGCGAGCTCGTCGGGACTGTTCCTGGGGCGTTGCAAAAGTCCTGGACCATCCGCCGAGACCCGCTGAACATCTATACCGTGTGGCTCGACCTCGGAGATGAGTTCGTACCTCTCAACTGGGCCGCGGGTGCCGCGGAGATGCCGTTCCGCGATGAGGTCGTCAGAGCACTGCGGGAAAACGACCTCCCCCGCAGTGAGTCGCCCAGTCGGGCTGGCCAGGCTCTCAAAGAGGGCTTGCGACGCGGGCGCTACGGGGATCCCGCAGCCGCTCGGAAAGCGTCGCAAACAAGAGCTGCGCTGGATGATCCGATGGCCCTCGCTCGCTACGTCGAGCCCGAGGAGCCCGCCGCCAAGAACGAGAAGGTCGGACCCTCCGACACGCGCTTTCGTCGCACGGGCGGCAACGGCTTTCTCGAGGCAGGGGCAGACCGCGCTGTGTGGGACGAAGCGGGCGGTTTCCAGAGCACAAAGGACGTGAAAGCGCGACTTGATGATTGACCTGGACCTCGGCGCTGTCCCGAAACCGAACTGGCAAACGAAGGAGGGGTGGGCGGAGTTCGTTTCGGAGCGTCTGGTGGAACCGTACCTGCTGGAGCCGGCACAGCTGGCTTCGCTGTCACGCGAAGAACGCATCACGTACTGCCAGAGTCGCCTCGATTTCATGATGAACGGCCGCATCTCGTTGACCGCGGATGTGCGGGAGATCCGCGACGAGCTGCGACTGAGAATGCGCGCCAACCTCCTGAAACGAGAAGGCAAGTTCGGCATCATCATCGACGGGGTGCCCAATGCCGGAAAGTCGACTGCCGCAACGAGGCTCGCCAAAGAGTTCGAAATACAGAGGCGCGACCGAGGCGGTCCGCGCGGCCAGGCAGGGCGGGTACCCGTGATCTACGTGTGCACGCCCTCAGACTGCACGCCAAAGTCTCTGTTCATGGAGTTCACCTTCTTCCTCGGCACTCCGGTGCGCCACCGGACGACAGCTCCCGAGCTACTGAGGCACCTCGCGGAGGTCGTGGCGCGCTGTGGCACTGAACTCGTCGTGATCGATGAGATCCACAACCTCAACCAGAACCGCCAGGGCGCCTACGACGCCACCAACTACCTGAAACAGCTATCCGAGAAGTGCCCCGCGACATTCGTGTATGCCGGCGCCAATGTTGCGGCCTCAGGGCTACTCGACGGTGGATGGGCCTCCCAAGTAGCGACCAGATTTCGCCTGATGACGCTGGAGCCGCATCGCCAGAACAATCAATCGAGCCGCGACGAGTGGTCGGCTCTCCTCGAGGATCTTGAGGCCAACGCCAAGCTGGTGAATCAGAAGCCTGGCGACATTCTCGATGACGCCGAGATGTTGTTCGACGCGAGCAACGGCCGTGTCGGGGAGGTGGCTGGCATCATTCAGCTCGCTGCCGTCGAGGCGATGCAGACAGGTTCGGAGTCGCTCGATTTCAGTCGGCTTCGCGCCAGTCTCGACGCTAAGCGACGGCGCCAGTCGCGGCGCGAGGCGCTGACAACCTGATCATGGCCTTGCCGCGCGCCCTGCCGGTGACCGTTCGGCCCCTCGCGGGTGAGACGGTCCCTGGGTTTCTGGGACGACTCGCTGAGGCGAACGCGATCGAACCCGCGCGCCTACGACTCCATGTGCAGGAATTGGGCGGCTTGTCCGCCACGCATCCCAATCTGGGAAAGGTGCCCCACATAGTCGAGGCGCTCGGGGGTCTCTCCGCCGGCTACTTCGACAGAGACGCTCGTCGCCATCCGATGATTGTGCGGTGCAGCCACACCGGTTGGCGCGCTGACCGTTGTCGCAGATGTTCCGGCCCACAGCAGCCACGTACGGCGTGCCGACGATGCGCCCACGGTGCCTGGACGACGATCCGAAGTCGCGGGGGAGCCGTGTGTCTTTCTCACCAACGTTGGCACCTCCACGGACGCGATATCGACCTCCAAAACCACTCCTCGTACGGCAAGGCTGAACGTTGGCTCTCCGGGCGCCTCTGGAACCGCGGGATCTCGCTTCATACCGGCGAGCTGCAGCTCTCCTGTCGGTTGCTGCAGACGGCCCTCCGCGATGCTCCGGACGCGGCCCCACACCGGCGAGCAGTTGAGTTCGGTGTCGACGTGCTCTCCGACGTGGATGACGCCCTCTTGTGCGCATACCCCGAGGCTGTGGCTCTCACCGGGCTGCTGGTGGACGCAGAGTTCTTGCGATTTCTTCTCGGTCCTCGCTACCGCGTCGAAAGCCAGGTGGAGATCATGCAGGCCGCCGTCGCAGGTGTCCTCAGGAGTTCGGGCGGTCGGGCCCTTCAGCTGCTGTCCGGCGAGATCGTCCGTCGGAGCAGGCGCGCCGTCATGATCGCTTATGGCGCTCGAAAGAACGCGCGGGTCAAGACGGTTCGGTGTGGACTTGAGAAGGCGCTCTTCGCCTCGGCTCGTACGAACCGAGCCTGTCTTCTGAGGCATCTCGACACAGTACGCATGCCCGCCTTGGAGGTGCAGCCCGGCTGGGGCGCGACGCGCACTCGGTCATTGAATAACGCGGTGCTGCGCCCGGACGATCTCGATGAACTCGTGGCACGTCTCATGGCGTGACCTCCGAAGAATTGGCGCCCGGGGCGTCGAGCGTCAGGCCGAAGCGCGCCGCAACGTCAGCGAGCGGTTCGCTCGTCATCCCCCCGCGCTCTCGAATGATGGCGGCCACTCCCTCGTCGCTGCCGTCAGCGATCAAGTTGTACTCGTCCTCCGACAACAGGTCGAGCTCGATATACGCGTACACCACAGCGTCGAGGCTGTCCTCGACGAATTCCCAATCGTCCGCCTCCCCCTCCGTTCGGTACTGCGGCTGGAACGGCCAGGACTTGAGCGCAGCCACAAGTCGCTCGTGGCTTAGCTCGCCTCGGTGTGCTCGTCTCACGAGATCCATCGCCGTTGGCCGGTGGCGATCGTCGCTCTTCGGGGAATCCACGTGTATCCCTTCTCACTCCGGTGGACCGGAGGCGGAGAGCTACAGATTGCCATACGGAATAGGCCAGACGAAGGAGGCGTGCGAATCAACCTGGGGTGATGCCCCGCACTCCTTCGAGCTCCGACTCATGGGAGAGCTTCTCGCTACACCTGGGGTCGCGGATTCAGCGTGAACGAGTCGCCCGAGGGCTCAGCCAGGAACGCGTCGCCTACCAGGCCGGCTTGAGTCGATACACCTATCAGAAGCTGGAAAAGGGGGAGTCGCGACCGGGAATGCCGGCGAACCCGACGGTGAAGACGCTGCTCGCGATCGCGCAGGTGTTGGACTTGACCCTCGCTGAGCTTCTCCCGCGCGACGTTCCAGACTTGACGGCACGATGATCTCCGTCCGGTGGGCCGTCGCAGCGATGCCTCATCCGTATGGCATCCTTCGCCTATGGCGAGCACCGGAACCGAGCATAAACCCTTCCTGCTCGCCGTGGACGACCCATTCTTGAGCGCACTGATCGGGACGATTGAAGAGCCGCAGGGGACCACCACTGCCGTCCGTGCCGGCCAGCTGACGATGGAATGGTGGGACAGGTTTGGGAACGGACCCTCCTGTGTGCAGCTGCTTGGCGCAGTGTTCTCCATGACGGACTGGGAGACGGTGATCGACGATCCGGATCGACCGCTTGCGCATCGTCAGGCCCAACGAGATCTGTTGCAGCAGTGGCTGATCAGTTACTGGGCACGCCTCGGAACCATCGTCTTCGTGCCGGGCCACGACCGGGTGGTCCGCCCAGGACGAATCGCCCCTGACCTTCAATGCTGACGAGTCTCGATCACAGCTTGCGTCGGCGGGGCGCGCGGGCTTGCCTAATCAATCGGCGAGGAGCAAACAGTTGAGACAGATTGAGATCCGGGGCCGTGTCATCACGATCCGGCACGTGGGCACCGTGGCAGCGCTGACGGTGCCATCCAGCGGTACGAGATCGCCATCTCCGGCGGCGGGGTCGTGACGTGCCAGTGGTCCACCCTGCGGGAAAGCGTCGACGTGAGTTCGAGCGTCACGGCAAACGCGATAGACACGGAACTGCTCCTCGACTACGAGGGAAGCCAGCGGTCCGGTCTGCTCCGCGATCAGGCCGTCCGAGCTTGGCGAGACTCAAACCGCGATCAAATTCAGGAGACCGTGGACCGTCTGCGCAGCGGCGTATTCGACGAAGACAACTCGTCGGTGAGTGGTGCGGAACGGGCCTTGCGGCACCACTTCGACCTACCTGAGTGAGCTCCGAGGGTTGCGAGTGAGAGCGTCTCAACGTGTCTGGTCGGGAGCGAGGCGCCGGACGCCGTGAGCAATTGTCCAATGACCCGTTGGACTGTTGAAGTCAATACGCCAACGACCCGTTGGCGAACTGGCGCGGCCTGACGTGCCGGTAGTACCGGCTACTTTCGCTGTTGTGGCGTGATCCGCCGCCGAGTCGAGTTCGCGATTTCAATCGACTGCAGGGCAGCCCCCGCATCCGCGACCAGCTGTTGGGCGTGCTCGTTCTTCAGCCGGTAGAACATCCGGGTGCCGTCCTGACGGGTTGCCACGATCCGCGCCAGGCGCAGTTTCGCAAGGTGCTGAGACACGGCGGCCGGGGACTTGTCGACGATGTCGGCAAGGTGGTTCACCGACAGCTCGCCCGCATCCCGCAACGCCATGATGATGCGCACGCGCGTCGCGTCCGCGAGCATCGCGAAGACCTCGACCGCCAGCTCGACGTACTCGCTATCCGGCAGACGGCCACACCGTGGGGAACCTGCATTCATACGCAGATTGTTAATCGAACGGAGCAGGAACGGAGCCGCCGTGGTAAAGAAGCGTGAAGCCGAACGGCTAGGCGCCCCGGTTCACTTGAACGCACGGATACAGTCGTCGTGATGTGTCGCGGTTGCGATTGTGGCAGCCGTCGAAAGCATCCGCAGACCGTGTTTGGGCCCGGAGTTTCGGCATGCGATCAGTGAGGTTGGCGCCGTTCGACGAGGATCGTGTTGCGCCATTGCCCATACCAGGGGTCGTTGCTCAGCGGCCGGGGAGCGTGCTCAGGGCCTGCGAGCGGGCCTCGAGAAGCTCGGCGTAAGTGCCATCGCGTTCTGCCCACCGGAGGGGCTGGGCGCGCTCGACGACGATCTCGTACGTTGTCGGCTCGGCCGTGAGGAGGTCGATGACCTCGTCGAGGAAGTCGTCGAGGGGGAGAGCGTTCGGGTTTACCTTTTCCTGCCCGGCGGTCGCGACGGCGGGTGGCACGAGCTCGGTGACGCCGACGCCGGTGCCGGTGAGCTGTGCTCGGAGCGATTCGGTGTACGAGTGCACGGCGGCCTTCGATGCGCCATAGGTGGGCATGGACGGGAAGGGCATGAATCCGATTCCGGAGGAGACGGTGAGGATGTCGCCGGCGCCGCGAGCGAGGAGGTGCGGTGTGAACGCGTCGATTACTCGGATGGTTCCGAGGAGGTTGACGGTGACAATGGTTTCGGTCTGTGTGAAGTGCTCGGGGTCGCGGAGATTCTCGAGGATCATGACGCCCGACATCGTCACGACGAGGTCGAGGTCTGGGTGGTTCGCGAGAACCTCGTCGCGGGCGCGGAGGACGGAGTCCGCGTCGGTGACGTCGATCGTGACCGTCTCGAGATCTTCGATGCCCGCGGCGGTGCGTCCGCCGACGATCACGGTGCTTCCGGCGTCCGCGAAGCGCTTCGCCATTCCATGGCCGATGCCGGAGGTGCCTCCGACGATGAGTGCGGTGCGTCCGCTGATGTCCACGTCTTCCTTCTCTCTGTCCGCTGAAGGGTGCAGGAACAGCATGGTCGCCGATCGGGAGTGGTGCGAAGGCCTCGCTGATCCGGGGAGCGACAGGGCCTCCCCTCATCGTCGGCGTAGTCAATATCGTTGTCGTCGTGGGCGGCGGCGAGACGAACCAGCTGGGTGAGTACCTTCGGGCGCGCCGAGGGTTGGTCTCGCCCGAGCAGCTGGGGATTCCGGGGGGCTCGAATCGACGTGTGACGGGCTTGCGGCGCGAGGAGGTTGCGCTCCTGGCCGGCATCAGTGCTGACTACTACCTCAGGCTCGAGCGCGGACGAGACCACAGCCCATCGGCGCAAGTCCTCAAATCGCTGGCGCGAGTACTGCAACTGGACGAGGTGGAAGCCGAATACCTCCAGAGCCTGGTTCATCCTCGTCCCGCGGCACAACGCCGTCGGCAGGTCGAACGTGTGCCCGCTCGCCTGCATCATCTTCTGGCGGCACTCGACGTGCCCGCGTTTATCGAGGGTCGGTACTTCGACGTGCTGGCTTCGAACGACCTCGCCATCGCGTTCTCTCCGCGCCTCGCCCCTGGGTACAACCGCCTGAAGTCTCTGCTGCTGGATCCGGAGGAGCGCGAGTTCCAGGACGACTGGGACCGGGCCGTCATGGAGTTCGTGGCCCTGTTTCGCCGCAACATCGGCGACGACGTGACAGACGCGCGTGCGATCGAACTCGTCGGTGAGCTCTCGCTCGCGAGCGCCCGCTTCCAAGCGCTGTGGTCGAGGCACGACGTTCGGCACCTCGCCGGCGGCACGGCGAGGATCATCCACCCCGCTCTTGGTCCTTTGTCGCTGAACCGGGAGAAGCTCCCCGTGGAGGGTCTCGTCCTCGTCGTCTACTACCCCGACATACGCAGCGAGAGCGCAGACAAGCTGCGCCTGCTCGCGTCGATGGTCGGCACACCCACTGATATGCCCCGTTGACCCGTCAGGGATCTCACACTTCTCGCGTCGCTGACCTCCGCGTCGGAAGGTGATCTCGTCGCGCCCGACGGGGCGTGGCGGTAGTGACGAAAACTTCGTCAGCGGTGACAGAACCGCGTCCGCGTCGCCAGAAGCTTGTCACGAGGGCGGGTCGTGCGTGAAAGCTGCCGGCTATGGGCGATCGGGCGCCGGCGTGTCTCAGCTGACTGGTCGCTGAGTCTTCTCTCGAGTGATGGGAGTCGGGCATTGCCGAGAACGCCAAGACTCCGCGAACGCGGCGTCATATCGGCGAAGGTTCCGTTCGCCCCTGGGCGGCCGTCTCTTCGTTCAGGATGCCGCGGCAGAGGTTGGAGACGAGTGCGGCGGCGAAGTGCTCGGTGAGGGGTTGGTCGGGGATCAGTAGTCGGTGATAGCACGCGCCCCACAGTTGGTCGACGAGGACTTCGGCATCGATGTCCTCACGGAGGTGCCCGCGATGCTTGGCTTGTTCGAATCGCTCAACGGCGAGCTTGCGGCGAGGACCCGAGTAGTTCGCGCTCCACGCGGCGGCGAGTTCTTCATTGTCCTGGGCGGCGCCGATCATCCGGGTCACGGTACGCGCGATTCCGGGACGCTGGAGGATTTCGACGAACGCTCGAAGTTGCGACGTCAGGTCGGCTTCGAGGTCGCCGGTGTCGGGGAACGCTAGCGCGTTCTCGACGCGGCCGAAGTGCGCCTCGGCGACGAGCGCCGCAGGGGAGGGCCACCACTTGTAGAGGGTCGTCTTGCTGGCGCCGGCGAGACGGCTGACCCGCTCGAACGTGGTTGCGCCCATGCCGCCTTCCTCGAATGTCTGGAGCGCGGCATCCAGGATGCTCGAACGCAGCGGCGCGGCCGGCCGTCGCCCGCGACGGCTGTTGGGCGGCGTCTCAGTGTTGCTCATCGTTTTTTCTCCTGGGGGTTGCGCGCTGCTGTGCAATGCACCATCGTAAGACTCGGAAATGAACTGATCGTCCATATAGGAGGTAGTCCCATGACCGAATCTGTCCAACGTGTTGCCATCGTCACCGGAGGATCCGGCGGAATCGGACGAGCCACCGCCGCAAGGCTCGGGGGAGCCGGCCTCGGTGTCGTGGTGCATTACAGCGGTAACGCCGACCGCGCGCAGGACGCCGTCGATGCCATCATCTCCGCGGGAGGACGCGCGATCTCCGTGCGTGCTGACATCGCCGAGGAGACCGATGTCGAGGCGCTGTTCGAGAGTGCGGAACAAGAGTTCGGCGGTATCGATGTGGTGGTGCACACCGCGGGTGTCATGCCGCTTGCGCCCGTCGCCGAGATGGAACTGGCGGAGTTCGACCGTCTGATGCGCACAAACGTCCGAGGGACGTTCGTCGTTGCGCAGCAGGCCGCGAAGCGGCTGAAGTCGGGAGGGTCGATCGTGCTGTTCTCCTCGTCCGTCACGCGGCTTCAGCAGCCGAATTATGCGGCATATGCCGCATCCAAGGGGGCAGTGGAGGCGATGACCCTCATCCTGGCCCGCGAACTACGCGGTCGGGACATCACCGTCAACACCATCGCTCCGGGCCCTACCGCGACGCCGCTGTTCCTTGACGGCAAGCCGCAGGAGGTCATCGACCAGCTTGCATCGATGTCGCCCCTGGAGCGGCTTGGCCAGCCCGACGACATCGCGGACACCGTCGCGTCGGTCATCGACGCGCACTGGGTGAACGGGCAGATCCTCTACACGAACGGAGGGATCGCATGAACAACATCGTGCTGATCAGCGGAGCGTCGAGCGGGTTCGGTGCCGCCGCGGCCGGAAAGATCGCCGCCAACGGTGACATCGTCTACGCGGGCATGCGCGACATCGCCGGCAGGAACGCTGAAGCCGCGGAAGCCGCGCGAAAGGATGCTGACGAACGCGGAGTCGACCTGCGGCCGGTCGAGTTGGATGTCTCGTCCGACGAGTCGGTCGGGGCCGCGGTGTCGGGCATCTTGGCCGCACACGAGCGGATCGACGTGCTCGTGCACAACGCGGGTCACATGGTGACGGGACCCGTCGAGGCATTCACGCCCGCGCAGGTCGCGGAGATCTACGACACCAATGTGATCTCCACCCAGCGGCTCAATCGCGCGGTGCTTCCCGGGATGCGACAGCGGGGTACGGGGTATCTGATGTGGGTCGGCAGCTCGAGCACCAAGGGCGGAACGCCCCCGTATCTCGGTCCGTACTTCGCCGCGAAGGCGGCGGAGGACGCCCTCGCCGTCAGCTTGGCGAAGGAGCTCGTGCGGTGGGGGATCGAGACGACCATTGTCGTCCCCGGCTCGTTCACCAGCGGCACGAACCACTTCGCGCACAGCGGTCATCCAGAAGACTCCGACACGGCTGCTGCCTACGAATTGCGGTATGCGGGCCTCATGGAGCAGGTCGCTGGCAAGCTCGCCGAGCTGTTCCCCGCCGATGTGGACGCGTCGATCGTGTCCGACGAGATGGCGCGATTGGTCGCACTGCGCAGCGGCGAGCGGCCGTTCCGCGTGCACCTCGATCCCGCCGATGACGGTTCGGGCGTCGTCAGCGCCGTCGCCGACCACATCCAGAACGAGTTCCTCGGTCGGCTCGACCTCGGCGACCTCGTTCAGCGGTGACGCACTCCAGCTGAGCGTAGGCCGCGGAGGTCACCCGGTGTGCAACCCCGGTCACGCGAACCTGCGCTACGCCGGGTGACTGTCGCGGTCGAAGCGCACGCGCTCGACGTCGACCGCCTGGCCGTGCTCATCGACCAGCGCGGCGCGGATCTGCTGGGCGTCGCCGCCTCGTGCCACGATGGAGGAGGGCGTCCGCGAGGGGGCATGCACCTCGCCCCACTGCTGCAGCGCCACCACGATCACCGCGAGTTCGTTGCCGGCGGTGGTCAGTACGTATTCGTGCCGTGCCCGCTGTCCGGGCTGGCGGTACTCGCGTCGTTGAAGCACGCCTGCATCTGTCAACCGCTGGAGGCGAACGGTCAGCACGTCGGTGGCGACGCCCAGACGGTCGCGGAACTCGCCGAACCGGGTCACACCGGCCAGCGCCTCCCGCAGAACGAAGAAGCTCCAGCGCTCTCCAATGACATCGACCGCGTTGGCCAGTGCGCACGGTTCGTCACCGATGTATTCCTGTCCGGGCGCGTCGTACATGCGCTCATTCTCTCATAAGTTGGCATTCCCAACTCAGATGCCGTAGTTTGACTTGGGCATTCCAACTCAGATTGAAGGAGTCATCATGGACATTCAGAACGCCACCGCTCTCGTCACCGGTGCGAATCGAGGTATCGGCAAGGCGATCGCCACCGAACTGGTCCGCCGCGGCGCGCGAAAGGTCTACGCGACGGCCCGTATTCCGGAGTCGATCGATATCGCGGGCGTGGAGGTGCTGGCCCTCGACATCACCGATTCCGGGTCCGTCGCCGCCGCTGCACGGGCGGCGACCGACGTCACCCTCCTGGTCAACAACGCCGGCGTCTCGACGTTCGCGCCGCTCGTGGCAGGAGACCTCGCAGACATTCGCCGCGAGATGGACACGAACTACTGGGGCACGCTCTCGATGGTGCGCGCCTTCGCGCCGGTGCTCGCCGCCAACGGCGGCGGTGCCTTACTCAACGTGCTGTCGGTGATGGCCTGGCTCGGCTACGAGCACTCCAACGGGTATGGCGCGTCCAAGGCCGCCGGGTGGGCGCTGACCAACGGTGTGCGCATCGAGCTCGCCGCGCAGGGCACGCAGGTGTCGGGCCTCATCCTCGCGAGCACCGACACCGACATGATGGCGTCGATCGACGTGGAGAAGAACAGGCCGGAGGATGTCGCGGCCACCGCCATCGACGGCGTCGCCGCCGGCGCGCTGGAGATCATCGCCGACGACCAAAGCGCCGCGGTCAAGGCGAGCCTGTCGGGCGACCCGGCCGAGTTCTACTCGGGCTTCGCCCAGGCGCGATGACCTCCCGGTCGAAGGCCGCGTGGGCAGACACCCGCAGGCCCAGCCACGCCGGGAGACTTGCATTTCAGGCCGTCGACAAGAGGGCGCGCCTCCTTCAACCACTGACAAGCTTCGTGACAAGACGGCGGCCTCAGCTTCGACCTGCATCGACAGAGATCGCAAGGCCTGTCCGCGCCCCGCTGGCAAAGTGCGCGGCGTCTGACAGCGCTTCGGCCGCGCCGGGCACGACGCGATGGCGATCGTCGCCGTCACCGACGTAGGCATGCTGTTCCTCCGGAACCCCCACGGCATCAGCCACAACCCCGACGAGTTGGTATCGGCCGGCGACATGGAACGGGGCATCCAGGCGCTCGCCGAAACGGTGCCGCACCTCGCGGCCGAGCCGCGCTGAGCCGCTCCGTCCCCACCGCCGGGGCTCAGCCCGCCGCGGGCAGCGCCGTCTGGGTGAGGAAGACCCAGGCGCCGTAGACCCCCCAGGTGAGCCCGAGAATCGTGCTCGCCGCGTAGAAGTAGTACCCGAGGTCGAGGCCGCAGATGAGGAGGACTCCGCTCGCGGCGATGCCGGCGACGAAGGAGGTGAGTGCGACGGCGAGCGCGGGACGGGTGCGGGCGGTCTGCCCGCTGCGTGCCGCGGCGTCCAGCCGGAGCAGCAGCGCCGCATTCACCGCCGAGAGGACGATCAACTCGGCCCCCAGTGCGCGGGGCCACTGCGGAACGGTGACGAGCGCGGCCGCGGTTACGACGGTCAGGAAGAGCGTGAGCGCTTGTCCGGCGCGGTTGCGGTATTCCGGTGACAGCGCGATGGTGTCGAAGCGGAACGCGACGACGATGAACGTGAGGCCGGTCAATCCGGCCGCGGCGCCACCGGTTGCAGCGGCGAATGCGGACCACATGAGTGTCTCCTGTCGGTTCGATGGTCGGATGAGGGGCGGCCGGGGCTCCCGACCGCCCCTGCCGAAGCCGGGTCAGCGGGTCTCGACGTGCGCGATCGGGTCGGCGGCGCTCTCGAGCGCCTGCAGGGCGGCCGGCCACGCGTCGTCGCCCGCGAACAACTGCGAGCGGAGGTATGCCCAGACCAGCGCCCGGAGCGCGTAGACGCGCTCGGGGTTGTCGTCGGAGGTCTCGACGGCGTCGTATCCGGAGATGCCGCCGAAGATGTGCTCGGCTCCGTGGAACATCAGCAGCGTCTTGTTGCCGGCGGGGCTCCGCGTGAACGCGTCCCAGCGGTAGCTGAGCCGGTCGGAGAAGTGCAGGTTGAGGTCCTTATCGCCGGCGATGACCAGCCCCGTTCCCGACATGGCCGAGAAGTCGATGTACTTCATCATCGGGTAGTTCTCCGCGGCCCACTCCGAGAGGTGCTCGTCGCCGACGCCAGGAGCGCCGATCATGACGCCGGCCTTGACGCGGGGGTCGGACAGGTCCTTCTCGCGGTCGTCGTCGGGGTCGGGAACCTGCATGCCGAGCAGCAGCGAGACGGTGCCGCCGCCGAGCGAGTGACCCGCGGCGGCGATCTTGTCGCGATCGATGCGGCCCGAGAGGCCCGGCACCGCCGCTTCGATCTCGTCGAGGCGGTCGAGGATGACGTGCATGTCGATCGCCCGGTCGCGCCAGAAGATCGACGCGTCAGGCAGGTCGGTGTCGCGGAGACCGAGCGCCATTGAGTCGAGGTGCGTGGGCTGGATCACGACGAAGCCGTGCGCCGCCCAGAAGTCGGCGAGCGGTCCGTAGCCGTTGAGCGAGGCGAGGAAGTTCGTCATGCCGTGGCCGTGGGAGAGCAGGATCACGGGCAGGCCGGTTCCGGTGGCCGGGACCGACACCTTGATCTCGAGGGGAACCGGTCGTCCGGGCACGTCGAGGACGACGGGGCTGTAGGCGGAGAACGCGGTGGGCTCGCTGACCGGAATGCCTCCGGCGGCGGCGTAGGAAGTGCTCATCGGGTGTCCTTTCGTTCGGTGTACCCGGGCCGACTGCTGTCCGTCCGAGTCGCCGCTGTGTCGCGGTGACTGCAACATTGCCACGCACGGCAAAAATACACAATAATGCAAATTTGCTCCGCCGATGTGTACGCTGTGCCGGATGGAGGAGAAGGAGGAACCCACGATGACCCTCGCCGACGCCGAGCCCCTGGGCCACCGGGAGCGTTCGAAGCTCAAGCGCCGCCGGCACATCCTGCTGAGCGCTCTCCGGCTGTTCGCCGAGCAGGGGTACAGCCGCACCACGATCGGAGACATCGCCGAGGCGTCGGAGGTGGCTCCCCGCACGGTTTCGGGCTACTTCCCGTCGAAGCTCGACTTCGTCACCGAGTGGCCGAGCAGCAGGTCGCGCCGTCTCATCGAGCTGTACCAGCAGCATCCCGGCATCGCCTTCGTCGCGTTCATCGACCTGTACTGGCACGACGCGCGCGAGAACCTCGACCGAGAGGAGGCAGCGCTCACCCGAGCCATGGCGCTGGCGAACCCCGGCATCGCCGCGATGGCCGAAGTGGCCGTGGCGCATCGGCGGGCACCGGATGCTCCGCACCTGCCGCAGCGCGCCGACGCGGGCGGCGACCTCCTGCAGCAGGCGGGAGGAGCCGCGGTGCGGGCGGTCGACCAGGTGTTCTTCGCGGGGATCGCCGACGGACGCATGACCGACGAGGCACAGGCCGCTCTCCTCGGCCTCGTTGCGTCGATCGCTGCAGAGACCGGAACGGGCCACGGCGCGCTGCAGCCCGCGCTCTCTTCTCCCGCCGCTTCGTAGCGAGTGCGAAACACGCGGCGGCGACGTGAGCCGGTGGCCTCCCTGCTCGTGACGAACGCCCGCCCGATCACCCGTCGTCGAAGTGCATAACGAACGTGCGCAGCTCGCGGGAACCGAGACGTTGGCGGGATCGACGTTGACCATGAGTCGTGCCGTCGAGGTGGCCATCACGGCCGGTGTCTCCGCGGAGGTCGCACTGGGAGCCGCGACAGTTGTGCCTTCACCTGTGCTCGCGGACAACTGATTCGTCGTGAGACCGTAACGTTCTCGAAAGTCGACTACTGACAAATTTTGTTGGCGCTACGAGCACTTGAGAACGGTTCGGGCTCTAACATCCTCAGCTTATCTGAGGCCGTGCCCGGGTCTGGGCGCGCAGCCGTGCAACGCACAGATTGTTGGCATCGAATACTGTTCGATAGCCAAGACTTTGTCAGTACTGCCTAGGCCGTGTTGCTAAACCCCTTCAGGGGCAGCGTGGGTGAGTCTTGAACACGTGTCGCGTGATGTGATCTCGGATGAGGCGTGGGCTGTGATCGGCTCGTTGTTCCCGATCGCGAAGTCCACGGGGCGGCCGCCGGTGGATCGGCGCACGGTCGTCGAGGCGACGGCGTGGCGGTTCCGGACGGGCGCGCCGTGGCGGGACGTGCCGGAGCGGTTCGGGAACTGGAACACGATCTACAAGAACTTCAACCGGTGGTCCGAGCAAGGCGTGTGGGCGCGGGTGCTGGAAAAGACACAGTCCCTCGCGCAGCAGTCCGGAGACCTGGACTGGGTCGTGTCGATCGACTCCACGATCGTGCGCGTGCACCAGCACGGCGCGACCCTTCCCCGCACCACAGGGGGCGTTGTCGAACTACAAGAAGTTCGGTGAGGAACCACCCGATCATGCGATCGGCCGCTCCCGCGGCGGGCTGACGACGAAGAACCACCTGGTCTGCGACGGGAAGGGCAGAGCCCTCGCGTTCATCCTCACGCCCGGGCAAGCAGCGGACACCAGCATGCTGACCACGACGCTGAGCGAGATCCGCGTGCCGGGCGCTCGAGGCAGGCCACGATCGAGGCCGTACCGGGTGCTCGCGGACAAGGGCTACCCGTCGAAGGCGAACCGAGCGTGGCTGCGCGAGCGCGGGATCGCCGCGACGATCCCCGAGCGCGACGATCAGATCGCGCACCGTCGCAAGCGGCGTGGCCGACCGATCGACTTCGGTGACGAGCAGCGGGTCCGCTATCGGGGCCGTAATGTCGTCGAGCGGTGCTTCAACAAGCTCAAGCAGTGGCGCGGGA
>NZ_RBZY01000063.1 GCF_004022425.1 Microbacterium enclense
GCCGCGTCGCTGCCGTTCTGTGCGAGCCGGGAGACCGCGAGGATCGTGACGTCGAGCGGCGAACCCGTGTTCTGCGACGACCGCAGGTGAGCGGCGACGACGCCCTCGGCGGAGTTCTCGATGTCGTCCACGTCCTGCTGGGCGAGGGTCTCGAGCCTCTTCACGAGCGCCTCCTCGAGCGCGCTCTTGGAATTGAAGTGATAAAGCAGACCGCCCTTGCTCACTCCGGCGGCGCGGGCCGTGGCATCCATCGTCGCCGCGCGTTCGCCCTCGTCGACGAGAATGCGCGTGAACGCGTCGAGGACGGCGTCGCGGGCGAGAGGAGGTCGGCTCATGGCTTCTCGATCGTACTGGCGGGTGGTGTGTCGATTCTGTTACTATACCGGCTGGACGGTTTAGAAACGGAACTCGGAAGCATGCTCACCTCGTCGTTGCCCACTCAAGAGATCAATGCCCCCCGCGCCGGCTGGCGCGGGTGGTTCGCGTTGGCGGTGCTCATGCTGCCGGTGCTGCTCGTCTCGGTCGACAACACGGTGCTGAGCTTCGCTCTGCCCGAGATCGCGCTGTCGCTGCAGCCTTCCAGCATCGAGCAGCTCTGGATCATCGACGTGTACCCGCTGGTGCTCGCCGGACTCCTCGTCACGATGGGCACGCTGGGCGACCGCTTCGGGCGTCGTCGTCTGCTCCTCATCGGTGCGACGGGATTCGCGGTCGTCTCGGCGCTGTCGGCTTTCGCCCCCACCGCCGCGCTGTTGATCGCCGGCCGCGCGCTGATGGGTGTTTTCGGCGCGATGCTCATGCCGTCCACGCTGTCTCTCCTGCGCAGCATCTTCCGCGATCGCGATCAGCGGCGACTCGCGATCGCCGTCTGGGCGTCGGGGTTCTCCGCGGGCGCTGCGCTCGGGCCGATCGTCGGCGGGTTCCTGCTCGAGCACTTCACGTGGGGCTCGGTCTTCCTCATGGCGGTGCCGGTGCTGATCCCGCTGCTCGTCCTGGCCCCGTTCTTCGTGCCCGAGAGCCGTGATCCGGCGCCCGGGCGTTTCGACCCGCTTAGCGTGCTGCTCTCGCTCGCGACGATGGTGCCCATCGTCTACGGCATCAAGAAGCTCGCGGTCGACGGACCGACGCTCATCGTCGGTGTGCTCTTCGCGGCGGGAGTCGCTTTCGGCTGGCTCTTCGTCCGCCGTCAGCGTGCGCTGCCGACGCCGATGCTCGACATGACCCTGTTCCGTCGGGGCACGTTCTCGGGCGCCATCCTGGTCAATCTGCTCAGTGTGGTCGGACTGGTCGGCTTCCTCTACTTCGTCGCGCAGCATCTGCAACTTGTGGTCGGCCTGACGCCGATGGTCGCGGGCTTCGCGCTCGTGCCCGGTCTCGTCCTCATGATCGTGTCGGGGTTGGCGGTCGTGCCGGTCGCCAAGCGGTACCCGCCGCGCATCGTGGTGCCCGTGGCCCTCAGCTTCTCGGCGGTGGCCTATGTCATGGTCTCGCTGTCGACCTCCGACCTCGCGCTGCTGATCATCGCCTTCGGTCTCCTTGGTATCGGGATCGGGGCCGCCGAGACCGTTTCGAACGAACTCATCCTCTCCAGCGCCCCGCCGGCGAAAGCTGGAGCCGCGAGCGCCGTGTCCGAGACGGCGTACGAAATCGGTGCGGTCCTCGGCACCGCCGTCCTCGGTGGCATCCTGGCCGCTTTCTACCGGGCGCAGCTCGTCCTGCCGGCCGGACTCCCGGATGCCGCGGCCGACGCGGCCCGCGAGACGCTCGCGGGTGCGGTCGCCGTCTCCCACACGCTCGATGACGCCGCCCTGGCGGAGTCGCTGCGCCTCGCCGCCGCCCACGCCTTCGATTCCGGTGTCGTCGTCACGGCACTGATCGGCGCGGGTCTGATCGTCGTGGCGGCTGTCATCGCGGGCACTACCCTGGGAGGAACCCGCGGCGCGTCGACGAAGTGACGTGCCCTGATCGCTGAGGAGTGCGATGTCGCGCGTCGTCAAACTGGCTGTCATCCCCGGTGACGGCATCGGTCCCGAGGTCGTCACCGAGGCGGTGAAGGTCCTGGACGCCGTCACCGCCGAGTCCGGTGTGACGTTCGAGAAGACGCCGTTCTCCCTCGGCGCCGGGCGGTACCTCGAGACGGGCGACACGCTCACCGACGCCGACCTGGCCGCAATCGCCGAACACGACGCGATCCTTCTGGGGGCCGTCGGGGGAGTGCCCGGCGACCCGCGGTTGACGGACGCGAACATCGAGCGCGGACTCCTGCTGAAGCTGCGGTTCGAGCTCGACCACTACGTCAACCTCCGCCCGTCGAAGCTCTACCCCGGAGCCGCCGGTCCGCTCGCGAACCCCGGCGACATCGACTTCGTGGTCGTCCGTGAGGGTACCGAGGGGCCCTACGTCGGTAACGGCGGCTCGATCCGCCGCGGTACTCCGCACGAGGTCGCGAACGAGACGTCGGTCAACACCGCCTACGGGATCGAGCGCGTCGTCCGCTACGCCTTCGCCCTGGCGGAGCGCCGCCGCCACACGCTCACGCTCGTGCACAAGACCAACGTGCTCGTGCACGCGGGCGGCATGTGGAAGCGCATCGTCGATGCCGTGGCATCCGAGTTCCCCGAGGTCGACGTAGACTACCTGCACGTCGACGCGGCCACCATCTTCCTGGTCACGAACCCGAGCCGCTTCGACGTCATCGTCACCGACAACCTCTTCGGCGACATCCTGACCGACCTGGCCGGCGCCGTCACCGGTGGCATCGGCCTCGCCGCATCGGGCAACATCAATCCCGACGGCGCGTTCCCTTCGATGTTCGAGCCCGTCCACGGATCGGCGCCCGACATCGCGGGCACCCAGAAGGCCGATCCCACGGCCGCGATCCTCTCCGTCGCCCTCCTGCTCGATCACCTCGGGCTCTCCGACGAAGCCGCCCGCGTCACCCGCGCGGTCGAAGACGACATCGCGACCCGGGATGCCACCCCGCGCAGCACCGCGCAGATCGGCGACGCGATCGCCGAACGCGTCCGGGCGTAACCTGGACCGATCGGCACGCGCCGCCGCCCGCGCCCCCGACACCGTGTGAAAGAGACCATGACGACCATCGACACCGACCCCGACACCGGACTCGACCCTCTCGAGTTCGCCGTCACCCGCAACCTCGCCGCGAAGAGCGCCGCGCAGCGCGATGAGATCCTCGCCAACCCGGGCTTCGGGCAGAACTTCACCGACCACATGGTCGACGTCTGCTGGTCGGTCCGCGGGGGGTGGCATCGCCCCCGCGTCTCGCCGTACGGTCCGATCTCGCTCGACCCCGCGGCCGCGGTCCTCCACTACGGCCAGGAGATCTTCGAGGGGATCAAGGCGTACCGTCACGCGGACGGCTCCATCCACACCTTCCGCCCCGACCAGAACGGTCGCCGGCTGCAGCGCTCCGCGCGTCGCCTCGCGCTGCCCGAGCTGCCCGTGCCGTACTTTCTGCAATCGCTGCGCGAGCTCATCGCGGTCGACGGTGCCTGGGTACCGGCAGGTGCCGATCAGAGCCTCTACCTGCGCCCGTTCATGTTCGCGAAGGAGGCCTTCCTCGGCGTCCGTCCCGCGCACAAGGTGGCGTACTACCTGATCGCCAGCCCCGCGGGCGCGTACTTCAAGGGTGGCGTGCAGCCCGTTTCGATCTGGCTCAGCGAGGACTACTCGCGTGCCGGCAAGGGCGGCACCGGCGCGGCCAAGACCGGCGGCAACTACGCGGCGAGCCTGCTGCCCCAGTCGGAGGCCTACGAGAACGAGTGCGACCAGGTCGTCTTCCTCGACCAGGATCGCAACATCGAAGAGCTCGGCGGCATGAACGTCGTGTTCGTGTACAAGGACGGCACGCTCGTCACCCCGCAGTCCGACTCGATCCTCGAGGGCATCACGCGCGACTCGCTCCTGCAGCTCGCCCGCGACCGGGGTCACCACGTGGTCGGGCGCAACGTCTCGCTCACCGAGTGGCGCGAGGGCGTGGCATCCGGAGACATCGTCGAGGTGTTCGCGTGCGGTACCGCCGCCGTCGTCACCCCGATCGGCACGCTCAAGGGCAAAGACTTCATCGACGAGCAGCCCACGGGCACCCTCGCCCTGGAGCTGCGTCAGGAGCTGACCGACATCCAGTACGGCCGCGTCGAGGACAAGCACGGCTGGCTGTACCGCCTCGACGCCTGACCGCGTCCGCCACGAAGGGGTCCCCGCGCAGGGGGCCCCTTCGTCGTTCGTGCGCGTCGGCACGAGCCCCCGATGAACGCGAGCCACGGTCCGAAACGCGACGGCAGGCCGTTTCCCCGCGTGGATCGCGTTCGTTGCGGCGAGGAAGGCGCGGTCGCGTCACGGCGGAGCAGAACCCTGGATGCCACGTCCGAGGCCCCCGTTAGGCTGAAGCGGTGAAGATCGCTCGGTTCAGCCACCAGGACACCCTCCGCTACGGCATCGTCGACGACGTCGAACTCGTCGTCCTCGCCGGCGACCCGCTGTTCGCGGGCTTCGAGACGACGGGGGAGCGGATTCCGCTGTCGGAGGTGACGCTCCTCGCTCCCGTCATCCCGCGGTCGAAGGTCGTGTGCATTGGCAAGAACTACCACGACCACGCCGCCGAGATGGGTGGCGAGGCCCCGGCCGAACCGCTGATGTTCCTCAAGCCCAATACGTCGGTGATCGGTCCGGACGACGTCATCGTGCGTCCCACGGCCCTCAGCTCGCGCACCGACTACGAGGGCGAGGTCGCCGTGGTCATCGGGCGCATCGCCAAGAACGTTCCCGCCGAGCGCGCCCTCGACTACGTCTTCGGCTACACCGTCGCGAACGACGTCACCGCGCGAGACCTGCAGAAGTCCGACGGGCAGTGGACGCGAGCGAAGGGCTTCGACACCTTCTGTCCGGTCGGGCCGGTCATCGAGACGGACCTCGACACGGATGCCGCGATCATCACGACGCGCGTCAACGGCGAGGTGCGGCAGAACGGCCCGATGACCGACATGATCCACTCGGTGCCCGACCTCATCGCGTACGCCTCGTCGGTGTTCACGCTGCTGCCCGGCGACCTGATCCTGACCGGGACCCCGGCGGGCATCGGCCCGTTCGTCGCGGGCGACACCGTCGAGGTCGAGGTCACCGGGATCGGAGTGCTGCGCAACACCGTGCGCGATGCCTGAGTCCACGGCGGGCGCGGCGGTCGACGTCACGCTCGTCCAGCGCCGCACGGTCCGCGTCCTCGCGTCGGGGCAGGTGCTCACGGGGGTCGCGTTCGGATCGACCCTGTCGCTCGGAGCGCTGCTCGCCGCCGACCTCTCCGGGCAGGAGGCGCTGTCCGGTTTCGCGACCGCAGCCGTCACGCTGGGAGCCGCTCTGACGGCCATCCCGCTCGCGCGTCTTGCGGCGGCCCGCGGACGCCGCTTCGCGCTCAGCATCGGGAACGTCGCCGCGCTCGTCGGGATCGCGGTCGTGATCCTCGCCGCTGCCCTGCGGGTCTTTCCGCTCCTGCTCGTGGGGATCGCTCTGATCGGCGCCGGAAACGCGGGCACCCTGCAGGCGCGTTTCGCGGCGACCGACCTCGCGACGACGGCGCGGCGGGGCAGGGACCTGGCGACGGTCGTCTGGGCGACCACGGTCGGCGGCGTGGTCGGGCCTCTGCTACTCGCGCCCGGCGAGGTTCTCGGGGCCGGCATCGGGATGCCGCGCCTCACCGGTGCCTACCTCTTCTCGTTCGCGGCGCAGGCGTGTGCCCTGGCGCTCTACGTCCTCGTCCTTCGGCCCGACCCCTTGCTCCTCGCGCAGCGTCGTGATCGCGAGAGCGCGGCGACGGTCGACGTCGATGCGGTGGTCGACCGGCCCGCCCTCGCCCGTTACGCGATGTTCGCCATCGCCGCATCGCACGTGACCATGGCATCCGTGATGGCGATGACGCCCGTGCACCTGTCGCATATCGTCGCTCCGGATGCCGTGACCCTCGCCGTCGGGGTGACGATCGCGCTGCACGTGTTCGGCATGTACGGGCTGTCCCCGGTGTTCGGCATCCTGGCCGACCGGGTCGGGCGGATCGCCGTGGTCATCCTGGGCCAGGTGCTGCTCGCCGCCGCGCTGGCCATCGCCGGGACTCTGCCGTGGTCGCAGGCCGGCGTCCTCGTCGCTCTCGTGCTGCTCGGCCTCGGCTGGAGCGCCGCGACCGTCGCGGGCTCGGCTCTGCTCACCGAGGCGACGCCGCTCGCCGCGCGCCCGCGCCGCCAGGGGCGCAGCGACACCCTGATGACGGCGAGCGCGGCGGTGGGGTCGGTGCTCGCGGGCGTCATCCTGGGGGCTGCGGGATACGGCGGACTCGCGCTCTGGGCGCTCGTGCCGGTGGCGGCCGTCTGTCTCGGCGCGGTCGCGGTCACACGACGACGCTGACGGCACGGTGGTCCCGCGGGGCCGAACACGCCCGGGGGCGGGCGAGCGCCGCCGAGTAGGATCGAGGGGATGTCTGCCACGCCCGATCCCCGCACCACGACCGCCACCGGCGCCGACGTTCGCGTTCGGTTCTGCCCGTCCCCGACGGGGTTGCCGCACGTCGGTCTCATCCGCACCGTCCTGTTCAACTGGGCCTACGCGCGCCACAACGGCGGCAAGCTGGTCTTCCGCATCGAAGACACCGATGCCGCCCGCGACAGCGAGGAAAGCTACCAGCAGCTACTCGAGGCGCTGCGCTGGATGAACATCGACTGGGACGAGGGCGTCGAGGTCGGCGGGCCGCACGCCCCGTACCGGCAGTCGCAGCGCCACGAGATCTACCGTGAGGTGCTCGACAAGCTGATCGCCGCTGGCGCGGTGTACGAGAGCTACTCCACCGCGGAGGAGATCGATGCGCGAAACGAGGCCAACGGCCGCGCGAAGCAGCTCGGCTACGACAACTACGACCGCGACCTCACGGACGAGCAGAAGGCGGCGTTCCGCGCCGAGGGGCGCGAGCCCGCGTGGCGCGTGCGCGTGCCCGACGAAGACCTGGCGTTCGTCGACCTCATCCGCGGCGAGGTCACGTTCCCCGCGGGTTCGTTCCCCGATTTCGTGATCGTTCGAGCCGGTGGCATCCCGCTGTACACGTTCGTGAACCCCGTCGACGACGCGCTCATGGGCATCACCCACGTCATCCGCGGCGAAGACCTCATGCCTTCGACCGCCCGGCAGCTTGCGCTCTACCGCGCTCTCCTGGATGCCGGGGTGACGACGTACATCCCGCGCTTCGGACACATGCCGCTCGTGCTCGGCGAGACGGGCAACAAGAAGCTCTCGAAGCGCGATCCGCAGGCCGACCTGTTCCTGCAGCGCGAGAAGGGCTTCATCCACGAGGGGCTGCTCAACTACCTGTCGCTGCTCGGGTGGTCGCTGTCGAGCGACCGCGACGTGTTCTCGCTCGACGAGATGATCGCGTCGTTCGACATCGCCGACGTCAACCCGAACCCCGCCCGCTTCGACCAGAAGAAGGCGGAGGCGATCAACGGCGACCACATCCGGATGCTGGATGCCGATGACTTCGCCGCCCGAATCGTTCCGTACCTCGCCGGCGCCGGGTACATCGCGGAAGTGCCGTCCGAGGAGCATCGCGCGATCATCGCCGCCGCCGCGCCTCTCGTGCAGGAGCGCGTGCAGCTGCTGGGCGAGGTTCCCGGCATGCTCGGCTTCCTGTTCGTCGACGAGGTGTCGTACGCGGAGGATGCGCTGAAGGGGCTGCCCGCGAACGCGGGGGAGGTGCTCGTCGCTTCCGTGGGCGCGCTGGAGCTCGTGCCCGAGGAGGAGTTCACCGCCGCCGCCGTGCAGGAGGCGCTGTCGCGCGCGCTCGTCGACGAGCTCGGGCTCAAGCCGCGTGTGGCCTACGGTCCGCCGCGTGTCGCGCTGACCGGCCGCCGCGTGTCGCCGCCGCTGTTCGAGTCGATGGAGCTGCTCGGCAAGGCCGCGACCCTCCGCCGCCTCGACGCCCTGGTGCAGCACCTGGGCTGACGCCCCGGCGCGCTCCCGGCGCATCGTCCGCGCCGAGTGTCCAGAACACGCGGATGCCACACCCTGGCATCCGCGTGTTCTGGACACTGAAGCCGCGACTGCGGAAGCCCGCGACGCGCGCGAGCGGGCGCCGGTTTGGCGCTCGGGTCCACGTCACGTAAGCTTGATCCTCGGCACGAACTTCGGTTCAGCGCCTTGGGGTATGGTGTAATTGGCAACACGGCGGTTTCTGGTTCCGTTGTTCTTGGTTCGAGTCCAGGTACCCCAGCCACTCAGACAAACCCGGTCGATCGCTCAGCGGTCCGCCGGGTTTTCGTCGTTTTCTGGTCTCGTCCTGTCGCTCTTCGGGCTGAGGTCAAACCTGTTTCTCGTCTCGCCGCCCAGCGATCTGCTTTACTACGAAGCGTCACGTGACCTGGGGGGATCGGCGTGGTCTCCCGGTTTGCTCGCCCCTCGCCGATGGAGCCGCCCCGATGCCCTCACACCCCCGGCGACAGCTCGCCCTGATCGTCATCCTCACCCTGCTCCTGACCGGTGCCGTCGCCGGGCCCGCCTCCGCACAGACGCCGGACGACGTCCTCGTCGCGTCGGGCGAGAACTGGACGGTGGAGCGGGCCCCCGGCGGATACACCGTCACCCTGCGACTCGATCGGCCCCTCCCGGTCGTCAGTGACGCGCCGACGATCATGGTCGACGGAAAGCCGCTGGGTATCGCGCGTACCTCCGACCGCGGGCGCTCGCTGACGATCACCACGTCCGACGCGCGAGTTGCCTCCGCCCGCGAGGTCGTGAAGGGCTGGGCGTCCGGCTCGGGACCGAAGGCTGGCGAGGAGGGCTCCGGGCAACGCGGTGAGCGTCGCGCGCCTCGGCCCCCGAGCGACGCGCCGGATCAGCAGAAGGGGGCGCCCACGATCCCGGTCGTCGACCCGTCGGAGACCGGTTCGTACGCGGTCCGTGAGGCCGAGTACGACTTCGGCGACCAGACGATCGACCTCGCCGGGTACCGGGGCACCCGCGGCGAGGTGGTCGGGAAGCTCTACCTCAGTGGCGCCGTCGGCGCCCGTCCGGTCGTGCTGCTGGAACACGGTCGGCATGTCACGTGCGGCGACGCCGCCTCGGGCGAGGCGGATCTCGCGTGGCCGTGCGCGAGCGATGAGATGGTGGTCCGCTCGTACCTCGGCTACGAGAACACCGCGCGCTCCCTCGCGTCCCACGGGTACAACGTGGTCTCCATCTCGGCGAACGCGATCAACGCGACGGATGCCGAGCTCACCCTCGACCAGGGTGCTCAGGCGCGCGGCCGGCTCGTTCTTGACACCCTTCAGATGCTCGACCGGCTCGACAAAGGCGAACCGATCTCGTTCGAAGACCGGCCCGGCGGCGGCGCATCGGTCAACAGGACGTTCGATGAAGCACTGGCCCGTGCGGTAGAACGCGCCGATCAGCCCGCGACTCCATCGGGGCTGTCGGCGGGCGACCTCGAGGGCCGTTTCGATCTGAGCCGGGTGGGTCTCATGGGCCACTCTCGTGGCGGCGAAGGCGTCGTCGCGGCCGCGCAGCTCAATGCCGCCGCGGCAGAACCCTTCGGCATCCTGTCCGTGCTTCCGCTCGCTCCGACGGATTTCGCGCGACGCACCCTGTCCGACGTCACCACCATGACCGTCCTGCCCTACTGCGACGGCGATGTCGCCGACCAACAGGGTCAGAAGTACCTCGATGACTCGCGCCGGGCTTTCGGCGACGACGTGCTGCGTTCGGCCGCCTGGGTGATGGGAGCGAACCACAACTTCTTCAATTCGGTGTGGACGCCGGGGACCTACCCCGTGGGTGGCGCGGACGATTGGGATCCGGATGACACGACATCGGCCTGCGCCACCGCTGACCCGTCACGTCTCACGGCGGTCGAGCAGTACCAGGTCGGTGCCACGCTCATGGCGGGCTTCTTCCGCTTCACGCTCGGGGGCGAACTGGCGTATCAGGGGATCGTCGATGGATCGGTGGCCCCGACGACGAACCTCACGACATTCGCCGACATCCGCGTGAATGCGACGCAGTCCCGGTCGGTCGCCGACCTCGTGACCGATTTCGCGGGGGGAGGCGCTCAGGTCGTGGTCGAGGGCGACGCCATCGCTGAGGTGTGCGAGGGCGCCATGATTCTGGCGAACCGCCCCCAGTGCTCGAGCCGCAGCGACGCGCAGGTCCCGCACTGGAATCCTTCTTTCCTGGCGCCCTTGGTCCCGCTGTTCCCGGCCACGCGGTTCCAATGGCAGAACCCCGACGATGTGGTGCTCCGAATCGCTGTGCCGGATGCCCAGCGGGATGTCCGCGACCGGGCGCAGGTGACGGTGAAGATGGCGCCGGGGGACGAGGTCGCGTTCGGAACCGACCTCATGATCACGCTCGTCGACGGCGATGGCTTCGACTACTCGACGACGGTGTCGTCGTTGAACGTTCGCGCGGTTCAGCGGATGCCCGCGGGCGCGCCGGCCCTCGACAAGGTCGTTCTGCAGCAGGTCACGTGGCCTCTGGACGAGGTCGTCGGAATCGACCTCAGCGACATTCGCGAAGTGCGCCTCCAGGGGCAGATCGGAACAGACGGCGTCCCGTGGGGCGAGGTCTACCTCTCAGACTTCGCTTTCGAGACGCCGTCGGCGGGAACGCCCGCGGTGATCTCGCGCTCCGCGGTCAGCATGGCGGAGACGCGGGTGGAAGAGCGTGCGCAGTCGTGGACGGCCGAGGTCGCGGTGTGGCTCGACCGCGCCTCGACCGCACCGGTGAGCGCGTACGTCGGCGTCGGCCCGGGCCCGGGTGAGGGTGCGCCTCCCGCCGAATTCGGCGTTCAGCGGGTGACGTTCGCGCCGGGTCAGACGTGCCTGAAGGTGCCGGTCCGGATCGTCGGCAACGAGGACCCGTCGGGCGTGGCCGTCGCGATCGCGGGTACCGCCGTGACGACGAGCGAGACGGCCGTCTCCGGGGCGGGAGACTTCTCCGGCATCCTGGTCCGCGAAGACGATGGGGTCGAAGGGGACGGAGAGCAACCCGTCCCGGCGTTCGGTGCCCAGGGGGACCCATGCGCCGAACTGGCCGCGTCGCGCACGCCGGGGCTGCTAGCGGCCTCGGATGACGAGCCTCGGCGCGGCGAGACGGTCACGCTGACGGCCACGGGCTTTCGAGTCGGCGAAGCCGTGATCCCGACTTTCGGGGGAGTGACGCTCCCGTCGGTCATCGCCGGGACGGACGGGACGGCCGTCATCGAGACGGTGGTTTCGGCCGACACCGCTCTCGGCGCGACGGATGTCCGTGTCGAGGGCGCCGGGTCGGCGCGCGTGCAGCAGGCCATTGTGCGCGTGCGGGCCGCCGCACCGACACCCACCCCCACGCCTACGCCCACCGTCTCCCCTTCAGGGACCCCATCGAGCAGTCCGTCAGCTACCGCTACGCCCGGCCCCGCTCGCGCCGACGCGGGATCCGCGAGACTCCCTCTCACCGGAGTGGACGGAACGCTGTGGATTCTCGCCGCACTGGGCGGAACGATCCTCGCGGGCGCGGGCGCGGCCCTCACCGTGGGAGCACGACGACGTCGCGGGCACTGAGCTGCGCGCGCCGCGTCCACGACGGCGGTGAGGCGCGCTGACGACCGCCGGGCTGGACAGCCGGGTGCGTCAGACGCTCCGGATCGTCTATCGGCGAGCACGGCGCAGCGCGATAGCATCCGGGTGCGGCTTCGTCCCGAGAGAAGGTCCCCGTGAATCGCTCGCCCTTCGCCCTTGGCGCGCTCCTCGCGCTCGTCCTCGTCACGACCGGGTGTGCGGCATCCACTGATCCGGCCCAGCCCGCCGGTGCATCCCCGACCGCCGAGACCGACGGCGGCTTGCAGGCCCTCCCGCCGACGATCGTGTCTCCGGGGGAGCTGGACGGCACCGATGTGGCCGTCGTTGTCGGAACCGCTCTCGTCGTCAGCGTTCCGGACGGCACCGAGGATCAGTGGCGCGGAACGACGGACGACGTCGACGTCGCCGAGTTCTCCGCGGGCGGCTCCGACGAGGGAGCCACGTTCCGGCCCGGTTTCGAAGCGCGCGCCGTCGGGTCGACGGGAGCGACGCTCACCGCGCCCGACGGCCGCGAGATCACCTTCACCATCTCGGTCGTCGCCCCCTGATCGGCGCCCCGACGGCGACGTTCCAGGGTGCCAGCGGCCCAGCGAACACGATCGCCGGGCGGCCCGTGACCGCGTCCGTCCGCACCCGCGCCCGCGCCCGGTAGACCTCGACCTCCCCTCGGTCTTTCCCCGACGCGGGCTGCTTCCGGATGCCCTCGGACAACGGGCCGCGGCCCACCGTCCGACCTCCAGGGTTGCGATGAGGTGGTTCTTGGCCACCTATGCGTTGCTGTGTGTGGCTTTGTGTTGTATCGTGTGGGAATCTTCGAAGGGGATCCCGTGTACGCAATGGAGCGCCAGCAGCTCATCGAGCGCGAACTGCGCGAGATCGGACGCGTCAGCGTCGTCGACCTCGCCCGTCGTTTCGACGTCACCACCGAGACCGTTCGGCGTGACCTCGATCGCCTCGAGCAGACGGGTTCCCTGCGCCGCGTCCACGGCGGCGCCGTGGGAATCGACCGCGCCAGCACCACCGAGGTGTCGCTCTCCGAGCGCCGGCTGCGCCAGGGCGAGGCCAAACGCGCCATCGGCATCGAGGCGGCTCGGCTGCTCACCCCGGGATTCCGTGGCTCGATCTTCATCGACGCCGGCACGACCCCCGCGGCCGTCGCGGCGGAGCTCCCGCTCGTGCTCGGTGACAGCGCCGGAGCGGTCGAGATCGTCACGCACTCGCTCGAGGCGGCTCACATCCTCGCCGGCGACGACCGCGTCTCCCTCACGGTGATCGGCGGGAAGGTCCGCGGGGTCACCGCCGCGGCGGTCGGTGCGCACACCGTGCGCTCGATCGGCGAGCTGCGTCCCGACATCGCCTTCGTCGGAACGAACGGTGTGAGCGCGGGCTTCGGTCTCAGCACGCCCGACCCGGAAGAGGCCGCGGTGAAGACCGCGATCATCCGCGCGGCCCGCCGCGTCGTCGTCGTCGCCGACACCGCCAAGTTCGGCGAGGAGCTGCTCGTGCGTTTCGCACGCCTCGACGAGATCGACGTGCTCGTGACGAACGGGACCCCGCCCGAACCGCTCGCCGCGGCCTTGACGGACGCCGACGCGGAGGTGCGGGTCGCATGATCGTCACCGTCACGGCCAACCCGTCGACCGACCGCGCGGTCGCGCTGCCCGGCCCGCTCGTCCCGGGCGAAGTCCAGCGCGCCGAGTCGTCGCGGGAGGATGCCGGGGGCAAGGGCGTCAACGTCGCCCGTGTCGTATCGGCCGCCGGAGCACCGGCCCGCGCAGTCGTCCCGGTGAACGACCACGACCCGTACCGCCTGCTGCTCGATGACGCCGGCGTCGACCTCGAAGTGGTGCCCGTCGCAGGTCGCGTGCGCGCCAACCTCACGATCACCGACCCGCGAGGCGAGACGACGAAGCTGAACCTTCCCGGTGCCGAACTGTCTCCCGCCGAGGCGCGCGCGCTCAGCGACGGGGTGGTCGCCGCGGCCGAGGGCGCGACCTGGCTCGTGCTCGCCGGGTCGCTTCCGCCCGGCGTCCCCGACACGTTCTACGCCGACCTCATCGCGGCGGTCCGCGCCCGCTGGGGCGCGAACGCACCGCGGATCGCGGTTGACGCCTCGGGCGCGGCACTCGCGGCGGTGGTCCACAGCGCCCGCCCCGACCTCATCAAGCCGAACCACGAAGAGCTGGCCGAACTCATCGGCGAGGATGCCGCGGACGACGACGACGTGATCGCCGAGGCGGCGCGGCGCTCGGCCGCGCTGGTGCCCGAGCGCGTGGCATCCGCCCTCGTCACCCTCGGCGCGGACGGCGCGCTGCTGTTCGCCGCCAATGGCGCCTGGCGCGGACGCGCGCCGAAGATCCAGGTCGCGAGCACGGTCGGTGCGGGCGACAGCTCGCTCGCCGGCTACCTCCTCGCCGATCTCGAGGGGGCCTCGGCCCCCGATCGACTCGCCCGCAGCATCGCCTACGGGGCGGCGGCGGCGACCCTGCCGGGGACGCAGGCCCCGACGCCGGCCGATCTGCCCGCGGGGCCGATCGCCGTGACCGTTTTCTCCCCCTCCACCGCAACACACTGACCACGAAAGGTCACCAGACAATGTCCGACATCATCACACCGGAGCTCGTCAGCCTCGACGTGCCCCTGGGGACCGACAAGCAGTCGGTCATCCGTGCTCTGGCTGAGCGTGTCGTCGCGCAGGGCCGCGCGACGAGCGCCGAGGAACTCTTCGACGACGCGTGGGCTCGCGAGCAGAAGGACGAGACCGGCCTCCCCGGCGGCATCGGCATCCCGCACGCCCGCAGCGCCTCGGTCACCGAGCCCACTCTCGCGTTCGCACGCCTCACCCCGGGCGTCGACTTCGGCGCCCCCGACGGCCCCGCCGACATCGTGTTCCTCATCGCGGCCCCCGCCGGAGCCGACGAGGCGCACCTCGCGGTGCTGTCGCAGTTGGCCCGGAGCCTCATGAAGCCCGAGTTCACCGGGGGCCTGCGCGACGCGGCCACCCCCAGTGACGCGGTCCGGATCATCACGGACGCCATCACCCCGGCATCCACCCCGGCTCCGGCGGCGGCTGCCCCCGCCACCGCTGCCGGTGCAGCCGCGACGACGCGCGCCGAGGCCCGCACCGTGACCGCGACGAAGACGACGAAGATCGTCGCCGTGACCGCGTGCGCCACCGGCATCGCCCACACCTTCATGGCGGCGGACGCCCTCACCAACGCCGGACTCGAGACCGACGGCGTCGAGCTCGTCGTCGAGCCGCAGGGGTCCAGCGGCTACAAGGCCCTGCCGCAGAGCGTCATCGACGACGCCGACGCCGTGATCTTCGCGGTCGACGTCGACGTGCGCGAACCCCAGCGCTTCGCCGGCAAGCCCGTCGTGCGTGCGGGGGTCAAGCGCGGCATCGAGCAGCCGACGCAACTCATCGCCGAGGCCGTCGCGGCCGCCGCGAACCCGAACGCCGCCCGCGTCGCGGGCTCGGCCGCGGGCGCCTCGGCTGCCGCCCCGGTCGCGCAGCAGTCGGTCGGTCGTCGCATCCAGCGTTGGCTGCTCACCGGTGTCAGCTACATGATCCCGTTCGTCGCCGGTGGCGGCCTGCTCATCGCGCTGGGCTTCCTCCTCGGTGGGTACCAGGTCACCGACGACGCCGCGAACGTCATCATCCAGAACTCGCTGTGGGACCTCCCGGCCGGCGGACTCGGCCAGTACCTCGGCTCGGTGGCCTTCATGATCGGCGCGACGTCGATGGGCTTCATCGTCGCCGTTCTCGCGGGCTTCATCGCCTACGCGATCGCGGATCGCCCCGGTATAGCCCCCGGCTTCGTCGCGGGTGCGGTCGCCGTGCTGATGAACGCCGGCTTCATCGGCGGCATCATCGGCGGTCTGCTCGCCGGCTTCATCGCCTGGTGGCTCGGACGTTTCGACGCCCCGCGCTGGCTCCGCGGCCTCATGCCGGTGGTGATCGTTCCGTTCCTCGGCTCGATCTTCGCCTCCGGCCTGATGATCCTCTTCCTCGGCCGTCCGATCGCCGCCCTCATGGCTGCGCTGACCGAAGGCCTCACCTCGCTCGCCGCGTCCAGTGCCGGCGCCATCGTGCTGGGCGTCATCCTCGGCCTCATGATGTGCTTCGACCTCGGTGGCCCGGTCAACAAGGTCGCGTACGTCTTCGCCACCACCGGTCTCGCCGCCGCAACGCAGACCAACACCGCGCCCTACCTGATCATGGCCGCCGTCATGGCCGCCGGGATGGTGCCCCCGTTGGCCATGGCCCTCGCCTCCACGCTGCTCGCCCGGCAGAAGTTCACCCCGGTCGAGCGCGAGAACGGGGCGGCCGCGTGGCTCCTCGGCGCCTCGTTCATCTCCGAGGGCGCCATTCCTTTCGCCGCGGCCGACCCCCTGCGCGTCATCCCCGCGTCGATGGTCGGTGGCGCGATCACGGGCGGACTGAGCATGCTGCTGAGCGTGCAGTCGTTCGCCCCGCACGGCGGCATCTTCGTGTTCTTCGCGATCAACCCGTTCTGGGGTTTTGCCCTCGCAATCGTGGCGGGTACCGTCGTGACGGCGCTGATCGTCGTCGCTCTGAAGGGCATCGGTCGCAGCACCAAGGACGCCGTCGTCGCCGAGGCCGCTCCCGCTGCCTCCGTCGCCGCCTAAGACCCCGTCGAATCGGAAGGATTCACCATGGCAGAACGTCAGGCCACCATCGCCAGCAGTTCGGGTCTCCACGCCCGCCCCGCGAAGCTCTTCGTGCAGGCCGTGCAGGAGAAGAAGGTGCCCGTCACCATCTCGGCCGAGGGCGGTCCCGACCTCAACGCCGGCAGCATCCTGTCCCTCATGGGTCTCGGCGCCGGTCACGG
>NZ_RBZY01000064.1 GCF_004022425.1 Microbacterium enclense
TCTCGCTCGGCTTCAGCACGACGGTGTTGCCCGCAGCGATGGCGATCGGGAAGAACCACATCGGCACCATGGCCGGGAAGTTGAAGGGCGAGATGATGCCGACGACGCCGAGCGGCTGGCGGAGGGAGTACACGTCGACGTCGGTGGAGACCTGTTCGGAGTATTCGCCTTTCAGGTGGTGCGCCAGACCCGTGGCGAACTCCACGACCTCTTGACCGCGCGTGATCTCACCCAGCGCGTCGGAGAGGACCTTGCCGTGCTCGCTGGTGATGATCTCGGCCAGTTCGCCCTTTCGGGCATCGAGGAGCTCGCGGAAGCGGAACATGATGGCCTGCCGCCGGGCGAGAGACATGTCGCGCCAACTCGGGAAGGCGGCCTTCGCCGACGCCACTGCCGCCTCGACGTCGGACAGGTCGGCCAGGACGACGTGGCGGGTGACGCGTCCGAGAGCGGGGTCGAACACGTCGCCGACGCGATCACCCGCGCCCGTGGCGCGCGCACCGCTCATCCAATGGGGAACGGTCGGAATGGCGCGGTCACGCTCGTGGGCGTCGATCGTTGTCGTCATGTCGTCTCCTTCAGAAGCTCGTGGGGATGCGCGCCGGGGCCGTGCCGTGCACGAGGGAGGCGGCGATGTCGACCGCGCGGACGACGTCGTCGTCGTGCGGGTAGAGCAGTGTGCGTCCGACGACGAGCCCGCGCATGCCGGGCAGCGCCAGGGCGCTCTCCCAGGAGGCGAACGTCTCGTCCTGCCCCGAGGAGGGGTCTCCGCCCAGTAGCAGCGTGGGCATGGTCGCGGCCTCGGCGACCCGTTCCATCTCGTCGACGACCGGGAGCTTGAGCCACGTGTAAGCCGACGAGGTTCCGAGCCCGGCGGCGATCGCAACCGACCTGATGACCGCGTCGGCGGACAGGTCGTTGACGATCCGGCCACCGCGCCAGCAGCTCATGAAAGGTTCGAGCATGACCGGGAGCCGCGCCGTTGCCGCGGCCGACACCGCAGCCGCCGTCGCCTCCAGAACCGACGCCGTCCCGGCATCCTCCAGGTTTACCCGGACGAGCAGCTTGCCGAGATCGATGCCGTCTCGCACCATCGCCGGCACGTCGTAAGCCGTGAACCGGTCATCCATCTCGAACGACGCACCCTGCAGCCCGCCCCGGTTCATGGAACCGACGACGACCTTGTCTTCGAGGACACCGAGCAGGGCGAGATCCTCGATGATGTCGGGGGTGCCCAGCACGCCATCCACACCGGGACGTTCGAGCGCGGCGGCGAGACGCTCCAGGAGAGAGACTCGACTCCCCATGGCGAACTCGCGCGAGCCCACGCCCAGCGATCCGCGTGCCGGGTGGTCGGCGGCGATGATGAACAGCCGGCCGTCCTCGCCGAGCAGCGAGCGACGCCGACGCGCACGCAGCGTCTGTGCGATGAGAGCGGGGCTCTCCGCCCGGATCCGCCGGATCCTGTCGATGTCACGCATGTGCGACCGCCTTCTCGATGAATTGCTCGACCTCGGCGGCATCCGGCATGGCAGTCGAGCATTCGCGCTTGCCGGCGACGATCGCGCCGGCGGCATTGGCCCAGACCATGGTCTTCTCCAGACCCCACCCCGCCAGCAGGCCGTGACAGAGCGCGCCACCGAACGCATCCCCGGCACCCAAGCCGTTGACCACGTCAACCGCGAACGGGCTGACCTCGACGCGTTCCTCCCGGGTCTTGGCCAGAACCCCCTTCGGGCCCTGCTTCACGATCGCGAGCTCGATACCGCGGCTGAGGAGGGCATCCGCGGCGCGGTCGGGGTCGGTCTCCCCCACCGCGATCTCGCACTCCTCGCGGTTGCCGACGGCGACGGTCACGTGATCGAGCGCTCGGGACACCTGTTCGCGCGCCGCGTCCGGACTCTCCCAGAACATGGCGCGATAGTCCAGGTCCAGTACGGTGAGCGGTCGGCGACCGCGGGCTTCCCAGGCGGTGAAGTGGGCGCTGCGGCTGGGCTCGCGGCTGAGCCCGGTCACCGTCGACCAGTACACCCGCGCGCCCGTCACCGCGTCGAGGTCCAGCTCGTCCGGGTGGATGACGAGATCGGGGGCGATCGGGTCCCGGTAGAAGTAGAGGGGGAAGTGGTCGGGCGGAAAGATCTCGCAGAAGGTGACGGGGGTGCGCAGGGATGCCACGACGTCGACGAACCGGTCGGAGACACCCAGCCGCGCCAGCTCCCGCCGAGCGTAGGCCCCGAACGGGTCGTCGCCCGTCCGGGTGATCAGAGCGGCGACCCGCCCGTACTTCGCGGCGGCGACGGCGACGTTCGTGGCCGACCCGCCGAGATACTTCCCGAAGCTGGTCACGTCCTCGAGGCCGACGCCGTCTTGCAGGGGATACAGATCCACACCGATCCGCCCGATGGCGAGAACATCGAGCGGTGAGACGAGGTGGGAAGGGCGCAAGGGTGATCCTCTTCGATCGGGGGGAACTTACTTTGTCCTAACAAATAAGAGATTAGGGCGTGCGCGCGCGATAATCAAACACGGACATGGGGATGCTCTTCGGCGCACCCCGAACACCGCGGGGCACGCCGAAGACCGCCGAGCACGTCGGCCTCAGGACCACTCCCCTCGCTACGAGGTCGGTGCGACGCGGAAACGCAGACGCATCACCCGCGTTTCGGGACGCAGAAGAGCATCCGGCCAGACGTCCGGGCCGCAGGCCCGCGAGCCCAGGCCGTTCTGCGCGACGTCGAGGTAGAGGTGGGTCCGCGTGGGTGCCGGGAGCTCGTGCGCGTGCCCCACGCGATCCACCTCTTGCGCGGTGTGGCGGGCGAGCGTGAAGCCGGGGCGTCGGCCACGGGAGTCCGGTTCGGTGTCGATCCGCAGCATCGTCCGGCCGCCACGGCGGATGTCGAGCTGACGCACCTCGCTGCGGTGGCCGCTCTCCTGGGGGTAGGCGTACGGGAAGGTGAGGCCGTCGAGATCCGCGCCGTAGCGGCCCACCAGGACGCCTCGGCGGGAATCCGGGTACGACTCCCCCGGCCCGGTGCCGAACCACTCGGCACCCTCGACGTCGACGGGAAGATCCAGCCGCACGCCGAGGCGCGGCCAGACGAGGTCCCATCGCGACGACGGGATGAACTGCAGAGTGAGGCGGACGTCGTCGCCGTCCTGTTCCCAGCGCTCCTCCAGGGTCACCGCGGCGCGCGTGTCGGCGGCGGCCCACCGGGAGCGTCTCTCCAGCACGGTGTCGTCGCGCCGGATGTCCACGACACGCGAGGTCAGACGGTCGAGGCCGGCCTGGCGCCACCGGGAGGCGTGCGAAGGACCGGGAACTCCGAGGCCGCGTCCCTCCAGGGGATCGCTCACGTCGTAGCTCCCCATGTGCGATCCGTTGTCGTTGTCCGTGGGCGCCCGCCACAGCTCGAGCCGCGGACCGTCCACCTCCAGGCCGCCGAGCGAGACAAGGTGCCCGTCGAGGAATTCCGCACCGCCGAGCCGGTACCGCCCGCTGATGTCGCGCGGGGTGACGGATCCGGGTGCGCGGCGCGGCACGGAAGCGGGCACCGGGGCCGCGTCGATGAGGAGCGCCTGCTGGGCTGCCAGGACGTGCCCCGCCGGGGCCCAGGACGCTTCTTCGGCGAGCGCCGCGCTCACTGTGACCCACACTTCGCCGCCCTCGCCGGACGCCGCCCCACCGAGAGCGATGCGTGCGGAAGCGTGACCACCCGCTGGAATGGCGCCACCGTCCTCTGCGGCGAGTGCGAGGATCCCCGCCCGGACTTCGACGCCGTCGCGCTCGATGCGCCACGGGAAGACCAGGTCCGATGTGTCGGCGGAGTGCCTCAGGTTGCTCACGCGCACCGCGACCTCCTCCGGCGTCGCCTCGATGGAGAAGCGGACGGGCGCCGTCACAGCGGCGAACTCGATCAGGCCGGGGCTCGGCGTCCCGTCGGACAGCACCATCCCATCCATGCAGGTGTGTCCGTCGTGCACACCGGTGTCCGCGAAATCATCGCCGTAGGCGAAGAACTCGACGCCCTCGGGCGTGCGAGTACGGATGCCGTGGTCCCGCCACTCCCACACGAAGCCACCGTGCAGGCGGGGGTACTGCTCGACGAGTCTCTCGTACAGCTCGATACCGCCGGGGCCGTTGCCCATCGCGTGGACGTACTCGCACATCACGAAGGGCTTGGACCGCTGCCGGGCGGACTGAGCACCCGAGGCATCCTGCAGCAGGGCGGTCGAGTCGGAACCGATGCTGATGACCTCGGCGATGGCGGGGTACATGCGCGAGTAGACGTCGGTGTAGTCACCGGCTCGGTCGCCTTCGTAGTGCACCGGACGCTCGGGATCGCGCCACCGCACCCATTCCGCCATCGCCGCGAGGTTCGCACCGGTCCCCGACTCGTTGCCGAGCGACCACATGACGATGCTCGGATGGTTCTTGTCCCGCTCGAGCGTGCGCTCCATCCGGTCCAGGTAGGTCTCGCGCCAGGCGGGGTCCTCGCTGGGATTGTCCATCCACTCGTCCACGCCCGGGGAGAAGACGTCGTTGCCGTGGTGGAAGGCGTGGGTCTCGAGGTCGCACTCGAGCATGACCCAGAACCCGAGCTCGTCGGCGAGGTCGAGGACGCGCGGATGCGGCGGATAGTGAGCCGTCCGGATGGCATTGACGTTGTGCCTCTTCATCAGCTCGAGATCATGACGCACGAAATCCTCGTCGAATCCTCGCCCCAGATCGGGGTGGGTGTCGTGCCGATTCATCCCATGCAGCACCACCCTCCGTCCGTTCACGAGGAACCGGTCGCCACGCACCTCGACCGTACGGAAACCGAGCCGAAGCGCGATGGTCTCGGCACCGTGGCGACTGGAGACGGTCGCGTCGTACAGTTTCGGCGTCTCGGCGCTCCACGCCTCGACCCGGTCGATGAGCACCGGAACGATCTGCTCCGCGTCCCCCCACTCCAGATCGATGTCCAATTCGGGAACCCGCAGGCGTACGGGGAACGCGTCGCCGTTCGCTCGAAGCTCGGTCTCGAGGACACCGCCGCCGGTGCGATGGTCGTACCCCGCCCGCACCCAGACGTCGTCAATGCCCCCCACCGGCCGAGCCTGCAGCGACACGTCCCGGTAGATGCCGGGCAGCCACCACTGATCTTGATCCTCAACGTAGGTCGACGCCGACCACTGGTGAACGCGGACGGCGATCGTATTCGTTCCGGCGTGCACGGCTTCGGTGACGTCGAACTCCTGCGCGAGTCGCGATCCCGTGCCCACCCCGATCTCGATCCCGTTGACCCACACTCGATAGCGGGACTCGACGCCGTCGAAGCGCAGAACGACGGCGTCGATCTCGTCACGCCGCATCCACTCGACGGGCAGGTCGAATGTGCGGCGATGATCTCCGGTCGGATTGAGGTCGGGGGTGAATGGAGGGTCCTGCGGGAACGGCAGCTGAACGTTGGTGTACTGCGGGGTCCCGTATCGACCCTCGCCCTGCAGTACCCAGTGCCCCGGCACCTTCAGGGTGTCCCACGCGGAGTCGTCGAGAGTCGGACGCGCGATGTCCTCGGGCTGCTCACCCTCCGGCAGCACCGCGGGCATGCCGAGTGCCCCCGGGACTCCGCGCAGAAGCCGGAAACGCCACTCGCCGTTCAGCGACATCGTGGGCGCTGTGCTGTGGAGCCAGGATCGAGCCGCCCGTCGCCGACCGCGGCCCGGTCCGATGTCGTCGACGTAGTGAACCTGGTCCTGCATGCGGATCCCTTCGGGGCATCGTGTCTGGGACGGCTACGCTCGAAGAGCCGGCATCCTCTTCCATCGGGCTTTTACCCATCGGATGGGAAAATTCCGTCGCCAACCTAGGCGACAGCTCAGCGGCGCGTCAAGGCGTACGGAGGAAGGAGAATCGCCGTGGTCCGGTCCCGTGCGAATCCTGGAACGCGCGCGTACCTTCGCGGCCGACGTGGGATCCGGTGCGCACGCCGCCCCCGCGGGCTTGTACCGCACGCCACCGCTCGTCGACCGGCGACGACATGCTGAAGGGCAGCAACATCCTTCGCCTCGGCGACTACAACCAGGCGGTGGTGCTGGACCTGATCCGGCGAGCGCCCGGGCGCAGTCGCGCTGAGCTCCAGCGAGAGTCGGGGCTTTCCTCGCAGACGATCTCCAACATCGCGCGCCGCCTGATCGATCTCGAGATGGTCCACGAATGCGCCCCGAGCGATCCGAGCCGCGGGCGTCCCCGCATCCCTCTCGCGGTCAACGGGGCGGGCGCGTTCTCCGTGGGCGTGCACATCGACCCCGCGCGGCTCACCATCCTCTTGCTCGATCTCAGCGGACGTGTGCACCGACACGAGCATCTCCGCACGCCTCAGCGGTACGACCCCGCCGAGATGACGTCGTTGATCGCCGCCGCCACGGACCGGGTGATCCGCGAGGCTGGCGTTGCTCGGGACCGGGTCCTGGGGGTGGGCATCGCGGTGCCCGGGCCGGTCGATGTGCGCTCGGGGACCGTCCTCGACCCGCCGCAATTGCCGCGATGGCGCGATGTGAAGGTACGCGCGGACCTCCACGAGGCGACCGGCATGCCCGTCCTTCTCGACAAGGACGTCACCGCCGCCGCGACGGCCGAGCTGCGCGCCTCGGCCCACTCGGATTTCTTGTTCCTCTACCTCGGAGCCGGCGTCGGAGCCGGTGTGGTCACCGAGGGGCGGGTCATGCGCGGGGTGAGCAACAACATCGGCGAGATCGGCGACATTCTCGTCGACCCGGAGGCGGAAGACCTGGGGTGGAGTGGACGACGCGGCGGCCTCGCCTCCGCGTGCGTTCCCGAGGCGCTCGCCAGACACGCGGCTCGGGCGGGGCTCATGGAGCTGCCGGACGTCACCGACCATCTCGCCATGGACGACGCGTGCAGCCGACTCGTCGAGGCCGCGGACGGGGGCGATGCGACCGCGCGGCGCATCCTCGATCGGGCGGCCGTGCATGTTGCCGTCGGGCTCGGCGTCCTGGTCAATTTCCTCGATGTCCCCCGCGTCGTGATCGGGGGGCCCCTGTGGGAGCGGTTGAGCCCCCGTTTCCTCCCTGTCCTGAACGACGCCGTCCGGCGTGAGCTCGTCGTCGCACGCCCCGCGTTCGAGGTCTCGGGTTCACGCGTCGGGGAGCGCATCGCCGCCCAGGGCGCGGCAGAACTGGTCATGGATCATTTCCTCGCACCGCGAGCGACGAGCCTGCTCGTGGAGTAGGGACCCCACACGCAGGCGGGTTCAGGCGCCGCGACGCGGCGCGTTGCCCAGTCGCGCCCGGCGCGAGTTCGTCCAGTAGAAGATCGGTGTCAGCACGATCGTGATCGAGGCCATGGCGATGACGATCGTCAGGACCTGGTGTTGACTCATCAGCGCGACGATGAGGTACCCGCAGCTGGCGGCGAGGGCCATGAGGAAGCTGTTCAGCCAGAGTCGGCCCTTGCCGACGGTGGGGGAAGGTGCGGACATCGAGGACTCCTGTCGGTCGAGGGATCAGCGGGGAGTGAAAGCGGCGAGCAGGCGGCCGGGGTTGCGGTCGAGGAAGGCGCCGCTGGCCCGGGTGGACACGACCGCGGCGAGGGCGGCGAGGCCGAGGGCGAGACCGAGCACGACCTCCACGGGCACGACCGGCTGCACCCAGGTCGCGAGCCACCCGACGCCGTAGACGAGGGCGAACGACAGCGCGAAGGCCGACAGCATGCGCACCGAGATCGTGCTCCGGTCTCCCTGCGGCGCCTCCTGGTCGTAGGGGTTCCACGCGCTGCACGCTGCTCCGACCGCGAACGACAGCGCGAGCGCGGCCAGCGCCGACACCAGCGCCAGCGGGATCTCATCAGCGAAGCCCGTCGCCAGGCCGAGACCGATCGTAAGCAGTGCGACGGCGGGAACCAGGAAGAGCGAGACGGCCAGGATCTTGCCGCTGAGGACGCTCGCGAGCGACCCGCCGGTCTGCACCGTGAGCTCGACGCCTCGCCCGTCGAAGCCGAACAGGTTCAACAGAGCTCTGGCGCCCATGGCGACCGCGCCGACGGCCGCGGCGAAGACGAGCCCGGTGCTGTGCACCTGGGTCCCCGCGAACGTGACCCCGACGACGGGTCCGAGCACCACGAACTGCGCCGCGCGAGGGTCGCGGAAGAAGTAGTAGCGCAGGTGCTGGCTGGCCGCCGCGAGGGCGGGGCCCGTGCGCATTCCCCGCAGAACCAGCGGCACGAGGGCAAGACCGGCCGCGGAGCGCCGACCACCGGATGCCACGGCCCGAACGCTGTGGCCCCGCACATGCAGGCGGAGCGCCACACCCCACAGCAGCAGCGCCACGGCGATCGAGGCGACCACGATTCCGGCCCGGGCAAGAGCGCCGACCACGTCACCGCCCGCGAGCACGTAGCCCAGCGCCGCGGCGGCGCCCGGCGGCGTCCACGTGAGGATCGTGACGAGGATGGTGCCGGCGTCCTCGGCCGCGCCCAGCAGCGGACGCAACAGGTGCGGAACGACGTAGAGCGCGACGATCACGAGCGTGGACAGCGCCACCGCGACGTCCCGCCCCCGACGCGCCGACAGCGCCTCGGCGAACAGCGAGCGCACCGCCGAGGACGATGCCACGCACAGGACCGTGAAGAGCACGGCGCCGCCGACCGCCACGGCGCGCTCCGCCGGTCCGGCGTTGATGGCCGCCACTCCCCCGGCAGCCGTGAGGAAGGTCGCCGCGGCCGTCGGCGACACGAGCCCGCCCAGGAGAAGGCCCCCCACCTGCTGGGCGCGGCTGAGCGGATACTGCTCCAGAACGGCGGGGTCGATGATGTTCGACGTGGGCACGGGGGTGGCGATCGGCAGCACGAGCCAGGCGCCGAAGACGGCCACGAACAGCAGCAGAACGAGGAGGTCGCCGAACGGGGAGGCACCCGAGTCGAGGGCCGCGACGAGGAAGCCCCCGACGAGCCCGCCCAGGATGCCGAGCGACCAGGCGAGCGCGAACACGACGATGCCGAGGCCGGACGCGCGCGCGCCGCCGATTTGGAGGGCGAGCTTCAGGCGGGCGAGGACGACAGCCATGACAGTTCCCCTTCGGCCAGCTCCCGCCCGCCGACGATGTCCACGAAGGCATCCTGGAGCGAACCACCGCGCGCCAGTTCGGCCACGGTGCCCTCTGCGACGACGGCCCCGTGGGCGATGATGGCGACGCGGTCGCACAGCTTCTGCACGACATCCAGCACGTGACTGGAGAAGACCACCGTCCCCCCGCCCTGACGGAAGCGCTGGAGCATCTGCTCCATCACCTGGGTGTTGACCGGATCGAGAGCACCGAACGGCTCGTCGAGGACGAGAACGCGGGGCGCGTGCAGCATCGCGACGGCGAGCCCCACGCGCTTGGTCATCCCGAGGGAGAAGTCCGCGATCGGCCTGCCGGCATCGGCCTCCAGATCAAGCACGCGCAGCAGATCGTCGCCGCGGGCCCGGATGTCGTCGGTGCTCATACCCCGCAGCATGCCGGCGTAATCCAGCATCTCTCGTGCCGTGAGTCGACCGAACAGCGGCGGATTGTCGGCCACGTAGCCGAGCGCCGCTTTCGCGCGCCGAGGATTCGGCCAGACCGCGATCCCAGCGACCTCGATCGAGCCCGCGTCGGGCTCGAGGAGTCCCGTGATCATGCGGATCGCCGTGGTCTTCCCTGCACCGTTCGGTCCGGCGATCCCGTAGAAGGAACCCGCAGGAATCGTGAGATCCACACCGTCGACGCTCGTGACTTCGCCGAACTTCTTGACCACGCCCGTGGCCTGGATAGCCGCCCCCATGACGCTGAGAGTAGGGGGTGCCGCACTTCGTTCCCGAGTGTTTTCGCCATCTGGCCCGCCCATGCGTGTCTCGGCCAGAGAGGCGGCTGATCGCCGATGCGACGCCGGCGACGTGTCGGAGGTCGGTCGTACCGTGATCATCCTCGGCCGGAGAAGGGATCCGGTGACGCATGACGCAGTGGCATCCGATCCTGGCCGCGGTCGAGGGCCCGACCGGCACATGGCGCATGGTCGACCCGCACGGTCACGAGTACGGCCGGGTCGAGATCCGTCGCGTGTCGGCCGGCGACCGGGTCGTGTACAAAGCCGTTCACGACGGCGAGGTCATCGGGTGGGCCGGGACGCTTCGGCTCGCCTGCTTCCAGGTGCACATGGCGTTCCTGTCGTCACTTCGCCCCGGTGGTGCGCCTGCCGCGGATTGGGGAGAACTCACGGGGAATGCGCGCAAGGAAGCCGATAGTCTTCAGTGAGTCGCTCACACGTGAGCGATCTCCCGACTCCGCATTTTCTGTGTCTCACCGCCACGATGATCGCGAGAGGAGCCGCCATGGCTCGCGTACGCACGGTCACACACGGCTACCGGCTTGCCACGGGGTGGGAGAAGATCGACAAGCGTCCCCTGACGCTCGAGGTCGCCCAAGATCTCCGGGCGCGTGGGTACACCATGGTGGTGGCGAAACGGGGCCTGTTCGATGCACGCGAGATATCGCTCAATCAGCTCATCCCTCCGCCATGACACGTGAATTGTCAATCTCGCGAGAAGTTTGCGGAATGCGAGTTCCACCGAGGAATTCGAATTGCTCGAATTCGGGCGTCGGGCTGATCTGCCGTTCTGGTAGCGGGAGCGGGGCTTGAACCCGCGACCTCACGATTATGAGTCGTGCGCTCTCACCAACTGAGCTACCCCGCCGCGCGGCACCTCCGCGAAGGAGATGCTGTGAGCCCCGAGTCAGGATTGAACTGACGACCCCTTCCTTACCATGGAAGTGCTCTGCCACTGAGCTATCGGGGCGTACCCGGATCGCTCCAGGCAACTAGAAGAGGATATCAGAGCAACGCCGTCATCCTCGAATCGGTCAGCCGCCGGTGTGCTGCCGCAGCCACGGCAGCGGGTCGATCGGGGTCGTGCCGTTCTGCAGCAGTTCGAAGTGCGTGTGGGCACCGAACGAGCGTCCCGTGTTGCCGGTGCGTCCGAGGAACGTGCCGACCGTGACCTTCTGTCCGGGGACCACCTGCAGCGAGCCGTACTGCATGTGCGCGTAACGGCTCGAGATGAGCTGACCGTCGATCTCGTGATCGATCACGACGGTCACGCCGAACGCGTCGCCGCTCTCGGTGGCGATGCGCACGGTGCCGTCGGCGATCGCCTGGATAGGCGATCCGTCGCCGGGAACGAAGTCGACGCCCTCGTGCATACGGCCGTCGCGCATGCCGAAACCGTAGGTGATCGGCACGCCCACAGCGAACGGCCACTGGATCGCAGCCGTCGGGTCGTTCACGAAGAAGTTCGAGAAGTTCTTGATGCCGGACGCGGCGGCCATCTCCGCGTACGTCGCCGCGCTGTATCCATCCGCGCGGTCGACCACGCCGGCCTGCGTCTCCGAGGGGGCGACGTACGCCTGGATGGCACTGCCGGACACATCGCCACCGCCGAGGGCGAGGCTCTGGGGCGTTGCGATCTCGGCGCTGGCGACGTTGGCGGTACCGCTCGCGGACGCCAGGGCGCTGACCGGCATCGTCATCCCGACGGTCATGAGGCCGACGAGCCCCATGACGCCGACCGAGAAGGAGGCGGCGGCCACGCGGCGTGCGTTGCGGCGGCGGGGTGCGGCATCCACGGGCAGTCCCTCGGTGACCGGCCGGGAGGCCTGCGCGACCGGCTCGGCGGCGGGCTGCGCCACGGGGGTCGCGCCGGTGAAAGCGAACAGTCGGGCGGCGGCCTCGAACTCGTCGGCGAGGTCATCGGCGGTGGACTGTTCGCCGGGCGCCTCGGCGCGCGGGGTCTCGACGCGCGGGGCCTCGGCGCGGGGAGCGTCGGCGGGCGGTGTTTCGCCGCGGAAGGGCCGCGACGCCTCTTCCGCAGCGACCGCCGCCGGGCGACGACGGCTCCGGCGCGTCACCGGCAACGTGATCGGGGAGGTGGGCAGCGCGACGGGGGTGGTCGCCTCGGTGGCGTCGGCACTCTGCAGGATGACGGCGACGTCGTCACCGGAGCGGCGCTCGTCGACGACGGTCACGTCCAGAGCCTCGGATGCCACGACGTCAGGGGTCTCGACCGCATCCGCCGTCGCTGCGGAAGTGGCGGCACGCGCCGATCGACGGCCCGGCGCGGGGAGCGTCGGCTGGATCGTGGCGGCGATCACTGTCTCGACGACGGCGGCGGCGACCTGCTCGACGATCTCGGGCTGCGACGCGTTGTCGGCGTCGGCAGGAGCCGGGTCGAGGGGGGCTTCGGTGAGAACGCCCTCTTCCACGGCCGCGGTGGCGGTGCGGCGACGCCTGTCGGCACGCGTCGACTCGGTCGCGACGGGCATGGTGGAGGGGCGACTGGATCGCCGCGTGCGGGCGGGCTCAGTCTCGGGGGCTTCTGACGGCAACGCGCGGGGGCTCTCGGATCATGTCGCAGGCGCGACGGCTTCGGGCTTTCGGGCTTCTGCCATTTCCGCAGGTTCGGGTCGCGAAAATAACGAACAGGTAACTACCCTACCCCGGCATCACTGGGAATGCCATGAAGGTGGTCGACCGTCACAGCTCAGGGTCGAGGATGTCGGCGATCCGACCGTAGAAACCGGGCCCCGCGGCGATCACCATTCCCGTGCCCGGCCGTCCGCCCGGCGCACCGCCGACCATGCCACCCGCCTCCTCGACGAGCAGCACCCCCGCGGCGTGATCCCACGGGTGGGTGCCCTTCTCGTAGTAGGCATCCACCCGTCCGGAGGCGACGGATGCCAAGTCGAGCGATGCGGCACCGATACGGCGGATGTCGCGCGCGACGGGCATGACCCGGCCGAGCAGCGCGAGCGTGGGCGCGTGCGTGGCGGGGTCGTACCCGAATCCGGTCGCGACGAGTCCCCCGGCCGCACCGACATCGGCCGTGACCGACAGGCGGTCGCCTGCGAGCCAGGCGCCACCGCCGCGCGATGCGCGGAACATCTCGCCCGAGACGGGGTTGTAGACCACTCCGGCAATGGCCGTCCACGTCGCCGGGTCGGCGGAGCCCTCGACGGCCGCGATGCTGACCGCCCAGGCCGGGATCCCGTACGCGTAGTTGACCGTGCCATCGATCGGGTCGACCACCCACGTGATTCCGCTGCGGCTCTCCTGCGCCGCGGACTCCTCGCCGTAGAAGCCGTCGTCGGGCCGCTCGCGCTCCAGCTCGGCGCGGATGAACGCCTCCACCTCTTTGTCGGCAGCGGTGACGATGTCCGCCGCGACCGACTTCGTCGCGATCTCCAGCCCCTCACGGCGGCGGCGCGCGGCCAGATCCCCCGCTTCCCGAGCGATGCGAGCGGCCAGGTCGAGAAGATCCGTGGGGAGCGTCATGGCATCCACGCTACTGGGATGCCAGCCCTGGGCGACACCGGATCGGATCGCTAGCGTGGGCACATGAACCCCCCGGAGACCACTCGCTACGACGTCGTCATCGTCGGCGGAGGACACAACGCCCTCGTCGCCGCGGCCTACCTCGCTCGCGCCGGACGATCGGTGCTGATCCTGGAGAAACAGGATGCCGTCGGCGGCGCTGCCGTCTCGGAGCGGCCGTGGCCCGGTGTGGACGCGCGCCTCTCGCGCTACTCGTACCTCGTGAGCCTGCTGCCCCGGAAGATCATCGACGACCTCGGCCTGCACATCGAGCTGCGGCGCCGCCGCTACTCCTCCTACACACCCGATCCGGCGGACCCGACGCGTGGCATCCTGATCGATACCCAGGATGCCGACGCGACCGGCGCCTCGTTCGCCCGGACGCTCGACGACACCGGTGAAGCCGAGCGCTTCGCCGCGTTCGGTGAGCGCCTCGCCCCGCTGGGGCGCGCCGTGTTCCCCACGATGACGGAGCCGCTGCCGACCGCCGACGAGGTGCGCGCCCGAGTGGGCGACGACGAGCTGTGGACGGCGCTGACCGAACGCCCCGTCGGCGATCTGCTGCGCGCGTCGCTCGAGAGCGACCTCGCGCGCGGCATCGCTCTCACCGACGGGCTCATCGGCACGTTCGCGTCGTCGGACGACGCCTCGCTCGCTCAGAACCGGTGCTTCCTGTACCACGTCATCGGTGGCGAGACCGGGCACTGGGATGTCCCCGTGGGCGGCATGGGCGCCGTGACGGCCGAGTTGGAGCGGGCGGCGCGCGAGGCCGGCGCGGAGATCCGCACCGGCGTCGACGTGATCTCGATCTCGCCGTCGGGCGAGGTGACCGCCGTCACCGACCGGTCCTGGACGTTCATCGGCGAGGTCGTGCTGAGCGGCGTCGGCCGCGCCGTCCTCGCGCGACTCCTCACCGCGGGCGGAACGCCGACGACGGCACCGGAACCCGAGGGAGCCCAGATCAAGGTCAACATGCTGCTGTCGCGACTGCCGCGGCTGAAGGACACGTCGGTCGCCCCCGAGGCAGCGTTCGCCGGCACGTTCCACGTCAACGAGACGATGACCCAACTGGATGCCGCCTACGTCACGGCCTCCGCGGGCCTGGTGCCCGACCCGCTGCCGGCCGAGATCTACTGCCACTCGCTGACGGACCCGTCGATCCTGGGCGAAGAGCTGCGAGCGAGTGGAGCCCAGACGCTCACCCTGTTCGGTCTGCAGGTTCCCCACCGGCTCATCGCCGGGGAGGATCCGGTGGCCGCCGGCGCACGGCTGCTCGCGGCCGCGCAGCAGTCCCTTGATTCCGTGCTCGCCGAGCCGTTGCGGGACTGCATCGTCGAAGCCCCCGACGGACGCCTGTGCATCGAGGCGCGAACGACCACCGACCTCGAACGGTCCCTCGGGATGGTCGGCGGCGACATCTTCCACGGAGAGCTGCAGTGGCCATGGCTCGAGGCGGGTGCTGCGGGGGGCGGGGCTGGGGCTACAGGACCCGCGGAGCGGTGGGGCGTCGAGACCGGGCACCCTCGGGTGCTGCTGTGCGGTTCGTCGGCACGACGCGGCGGTGCCGTGAGTGGAATCGGCGGGCAGAACGCGGCGATGGCGGCACTGGAGATCCTGGAGCGCAGGTAAGCGGCTGGACGGCCTGCGGCGCGGACGGGTCGCTGGTGTACGTTCCGGCCGAATGTCGTTGGCTGGGGCTAGCGTGACGCGGGCCCGCACGTCTGGGGTGCGTGTGTGCGGGGTACGTGGCGGCGTGTGTGCGGGGGAGGCGGCGCGTGGGGTCGGCTTGCGCGGGTGAATGGCGGGGCCACGGCGGGTGATCTCACCCCATGATTTCGAAGCTTTGTTCTAATCTCGAAACATGCCCCCGACCCCGTCCCCCGAGCCGCCACCCGACGCTGAAGTGTGCGCCGTCGAGCGCTTGCGGGTCCTCGTCGGCGCGATTCGCGACGAGTCCCTCGCGGCCGCCCGCGTCCACGCCGCACTCGTGAGGCTTCGAGCCGAGGCTCTTCAGGTCGCGCTCGAACAGGTCGCGCGCTCGAGATCGCGCAGTTCGCGCGAGCGAGAGATGCCGATCCGATCTCTCGCTCTCGAGGTCGCGGTCGCGACGCAGAGCCACGATCTCACGGTACAGAAAGAGCTGTCCGACGCCCACACCCTTACCGTGAAGTTCGCCGCGACCGTTGACGCGCTCGAACAGGGGCGCATCGGCGTGCGGCACGCGCAGGCCATCCTCGACACCGGCATCGTGCTCGACGACGACGCGACGCGGGCGGGGTGGGAACAGGTCGTCCTCGCGCGGGCCGAGCGCGACTCCCCCGGGCGCGTCCGGGCGTTCGGGCGCGAACTCGCCGAGAGCGTCCACCCGGTCGGCATGACGGTGCGACACGCGCGCGCCGCCGCGGCACGGGGCGTAGGCGTGCGCGATCTCGCTGACGGCATGGCCGAGCTGAGTGTGATCCTGCCGGCGACGGTCGCGTACGGCATCCGCGACCGGTTGCGACGGCAGGCGGCGGCCATTCGGGCGGCGGCGGTCGAGGTTTCTGCCACGGATTCCGAGCCGGGGGACGCGGCGGCGGAGCCGGGGG
>NZ_RBZY01000065.1 GCF_004022425.1 Microbacterium enclense
GCGCGCGCGGCCAGCAGGTCGCGTCGGTGCCGATTCACTCGCTGAGGCGGCCCGGCGTGATCGCGCGGCAGGAGACGGTTCTCTCCGGCGCGGGGGAGTCGCTCACGATCGTGCACGACACCGTCGACCCGGCCACGGCGTACGCTCCCGGCATCCGGATCGCGATGGCCGCCGCGCGCTCGGCCTCCGGCGTGATCGTCGGGCTCGACAGCTTCATCGACATCGGAGTGCGTACACGCCCCGCGCGCCCCGAGGCGCCCATCGTCGAAGACGACGTGTCGGGTCAGGTCGCCGGCGTCACCAGCGCATGAGGACGCGTATCGCCGTCGCGGTGATGACGGTCCTGCTCCTGCTGTACATCGCCCTGGCCGGGCAACGCGCAATCGTGCTCCTCACCAGCGGGGAAGGCGTGGGTGTCGCGATGGGCATCGCCCTCATCGTGCTCCCGATCATCGCCCTGTGGGCCATCGCACGCGAACTGTGGTTCGGCGTGCGGGCGCAGAAGCTCGGCGAGATCCTGGATGCCGAGCACGCCCTGCCCCACGAGGAGATCGCGGTCCGACCGAGCGGACGGGCGACGCGGGACGACGCGGACGCACTGTTCCCGGCGTACCGCTACGACGTCGAGCAGCATCCGGAGGACTGGCGCGCGTGGTACCGGCTCGGTCTCGCCTACGACGCCTCGGGTGACCGGCGCCGCGCCCGCGGAGCCGTGCGAAAGGCCATCTCGCTCGAAGCCGCGGACCGGCGCGCGGTCTGAGACACAAAGTCCCGAGTTGCCGGTCAGCGCGCGGCGGGGACGGCGGATGCCACGGCATCCTCGACGGTCTCGTGCAGGAACGTGAACCCGGCGTCCCGCAGCACGGAGGGGCGCACGTCGGCGTCGGAGGTGAGGAGCGCCTCGGTCGCGTCGGACCCCAACGCCAGCTTCACCCCCCAGACCGGGGCGCGCAGCGCGTACGGGCGGTTCATGCGTCGAGCCAGGGCGAACCCGAGGTCGTTGGCGGTCGCCCGCGTCGGGCCGGTCAGGTTGACGGGCCCGTCCACCTCGGAGTCGACGACGTGGCGGATCGCTCGGACCTCGTCCTCGAGCGTGATCCAGGGCCAGACCTGGGTGCCCCGCCCGATGGGGCCCGAGACGCCGAGCCGGGTCAGCAGCAGCAGGGGCTTCAGGACGCCTCGTTCGTGCACGATCGGGGCCGTGCGCAGGAGCGCGACGCGCGCACGGGGGCCGGCGGCGCGAGCGGCGTTCTCCCACTCTTCGCAGATATCGGCGAGGAAGCCGTCTCCGCGGCGGGAGGTCTCGGTCAGCACCGTGCGGGGCTGCGAGCCGTAGTAGCCGGTCGCCGAGGCGTTGACGAGCGCTGGCGCATCGTCTCCGAGATCGCGGATCGCCGCAGCGAGCGTCCGGGTCGGGGTGATCCGCGACCACAGCAGCTGACTCTTGTACGACGGCGTCCAGGGGAATCGCCCGATCGTGGCGCCGTTGAGGCACACAACGGCGTCGGCCCCGGCGAGGACCGCCGGGTCGAGGGGCGCGGAGTCGTGCAACCACTGCACCTCGTGGGGGCCCGAGGCGGGATGCCGTACGAGCGACGTGACCTCGACGTCGTCGGCGCGCAACGACTCCGCCAGCGCGGAGCCGATGAGGCCCGACGCGCCCGCGAGGACGACGCGTCGGGCCGAAGACTCAGGCAAGCGTCGCCTCGAGGGTGATGTCGATGCCCGCGAGCGCCTGCGAGACCGGGCAGTTCGCCTTGGCGTCGTTCGCGATCTTCTCGAAGGTGGCCGCGTCGATCCCCGGCACGACAGCACTGACGTTGAGGTGGCTTCCGGTGATGCCGGTGCCGGGCTTGAAGGTCACCGAGGCGGTCGCGTCGACCGACTCGGGCGGCGTGCCGTTCTCAGCGAGAGCGTTGGAGAGAGCCATGCTGAAGCACGACGAGTGCGCGCCGGCCAGCAATTCCTCCGGGGTGGTGACGGAGCCGGAGCCCTCGCTCCGGGCCTTCCAGTTCACGTCGAAGGTGCCGATCCCCGAGGAGGTGAAGGTGACCTCGCCCGATCCCTCGAACAGGCTGCCCTTCCAGGCGGTGGTGGCTTCGCTCGTGACGGACATTCGAACCTCCGGTTGTTTCGCGCAGCCCGGAACGGCTGCGGCGCAGATCAGCCTAGCCAGAGGCCCCGACACGTCCGAGGTCTTGACAGCCGGCACTCATGAAGCGGCTCAGGCGGCCGACGGACGCCGTCGCCCGATGAGTCCCGCCCGCTGGAGAACGAGGTAGAGCTGGCATCCCAGGCACAGTCCGAACGCCGCGTTCAGAAACGCGGCGATGAACGCGGCGGCCGCAGCGATCGGCAGGGCCCACGGCACGCCCGCCAGGTGGAGGAGGAGACCGACCGCGGTGACGAGAAGGCCGACACCCTGCGCGAAACGCGGGGGCCGCGGATCTTCGAACTCGGTCGGCGGCGCGAGGCGCGGCTGAACGACGCGGCGGTACAGGACTCCCCACGGCGCGGTGCGGGGAGAGGCGACGCCCCAGACGAACAGCAGGGCGATGACGAGCAGCAGCAGGAAGCCGGGGTCGAGGATGCGCGCCGACAGGGGAGCAGCCGAGACGGCCCAACCCTCGGGGCGGTACACCGCATCCGCGAGCGGCTGGTAGGCGAACCACCCGAAGGAGCGGGAGCGCTGCGTCGAGATACCGACGAGCGACAGGAACGTCGCGACCAGCAGCAGAGCGGCGGTGAGGGATGCCGCGAACCTCGGGCCTCGGACATCGATGCGGGGCGTCTCAGGCACGGGCGGTCTCCTCTTGCAGGCGGCTGAGCTCGAGTTCCACGACCGCACGACCGGGCGTGCCCCCGAAGCGCGTGCGGATCGCACCGTGGCGATCCAGGACGAGCGTCGTGGGGGTCTGCAGCACGCGGAAGTGCTGGGCGATGTCGGGGCGGTGGGTGAGGTCGACGTCGAGATGCCGTACGCCCTCGCGGCCGTCGGCGACCTCCGACAGCATCCGGTGCACGCCGGGGCAGCGCGAGCACATCTCGGTGCTGAACTGCAGCAGCGTGGCCTCCTCGCCGAGGGCGTCCGCACCGAGGCGGTGCGGGTCGACGATCTCGGCGGAGTGCACGGTGCGGGCGCGGCCCTGGGCGAGGCGGAAGACGACGCCGGCGACCGCTGCCAGCACGACGAGCGCGGCGATGGCGAAGAGAGCGATGGTCAGGTCCACGACCGACAACGCTAATCCGCCCGCGGGCGCGGGGGGCCGATGAGTCGCCCGATGACGCCTCCGCTCAGCGTTTGCCCGGCCCGCGTCCAGGTGGCGCCTCCTCCCCACCAGGCGCGTCGCCAGGATCCTTCCCCGACCGCACCCCGGCGCGCGGGACCCGCGGGTATCGTGAGGGCCGTGACCGCCGACATCCCCACGCCCTACGAAGACCTGCTCCGCGACGTCCTCGAGTCGGGCGTCCACAAGTCGGATCGCACCGGCACCGGCACGACGAGCGTGTTCGGTCGGCAGATCCGCTTCGACCTGGCCGCGGGCTTCCCGCTCGTGACGACCAAGCGCGTCCACATGAAGTCGATCGTCTACGAACTGCTGTGGTTCCTGCGCGGCGAATCCAACGTGGGGTGGTTGCAGGAGCACGGCGTGAGCATCTGGGACGAGTGGGCGGATGCCGACGGCGAACTGGGGCCGGTCTACGGCGTCCAATGGCGGTCCTGGCCGACGGCTGACGGCGGCGCAATCGACCAGATCTCGCAGGTCATCGAGCAGATCCGCCGCGATCCCGACTCCCGTCGCCTCATCGTCTCGGCCTGGAACCCGGCCGACATCCCCGACATGGCGCTCGCCCCGTGTCACGCGCTGTTCCAGTTCTACGTCGCCGACGGCAAGCTCTCGTGCCAGCTGTACCAGCGCAGCGCCGACATGTTCCTGGGGGTGCCGTTCAACATCGCGTCCTACGCGCTGCTCACGCTCATGATCGCGCAGCAGACCGGGCTGCAGCCGGGCGAGTTCGTCTGGACCGGCGGCGACTGCCACGTGTACGACAACCACCGCGAGCAGGTGCAGGAGCAGCTCTCGCGCGACCCGTACCCGTACCCCACGCTGCGGTTCGCCCGGAAGCCCGCTTCGATCTTCGATTACACCTACGACGACATCGTCGTCGAGGGGTACCAGCACCATCCCGCCATCCGCGCGGCCGTCGCCGTATGACGAGGCTCGGGCTTGTCTGGGCCCAGGCTCACGGCGGCGTCATCGGCGCCGAGGGCGGGATGCCGTGGCACGTGCCGGAGGACCTCGCGCACTTCCGCGCGGTGACGGGGGAGTCCGACGTCATCATGGGGCGTCGCACGTGGGAGTCGCTCCCTCCCCGGTTCCGTCCGCTGCCCGGCCGACGGAACATCGTGGTCTCACGCTCCGCGGACTGGGCGGACGAGGGCGCTGAACGTGCCGATTCCCTGGATGCCGCCCGCGCGCTCGCTACGACGCCGGAGGTGTGGGTGATGGGCGGCGGTCGCCTGTACGCCGAGGCGATCGGTCATGCGGACTCCTTGCAGGTCACGCAGCTCGATATCGACGTCGACGGCGACACGTTCGCCCCGCCGCTCACCGGCTGGACGCGCACCGCCGCCGATCCCGACGACGGTTGGCACACCTCACGCACCGGCATCCGGTATCGCTTCGAAACCTACGAGCCGGGGGACCGCTCATGACGCGGACGGTGCTCGTCACCGGCGCCAGCTCGGGCCTCGGCGCCGAGTTCGCCCGCCAGCTCGCCGCCCGCGGCGCGGACGTCGTGCTCGTCGGGCGCGACCGCGAGGCTCTCGCCGGGGTGGCGGACGGCATCCGCGCCGCCTCCGGCAATCGGGTCGAGATCCTTCCCGCGGATCTCCTCGACGATGACGATCTCGCCGCGGTGGAGGCTCGTCTCGCCGAGGGCGTCGACGTCCTGGTGAACAACGCGGGCTTCGGCCTCGATCTCGCGTTCGAGAAGAACGCCGTCGTCGACGAGGTGCGGCACCTGCGTCTGCACGTCGAGGTCGCGCTGCGGCTGACGCACGCGGCGCTGCCCGCGATGCTGGAGCGCGGGAGCGGGCGCATCGTCAACGTCGCCTCGGTCGCCGGGTTCGTTCCCCGCGGCACGTACGGCGCAGCCAAGGGCTGGCTCATCTCGTTCAGCCGCTGGGCGAACGTGACCTACGCTCCGCGCGGAGTGACCGTGACCGCGGTCTGCCCCGGCTTCGTCCACACGAACTTCCACGAACGCCTCGGGCTGCCACCGGGGGAGGAGGGTGTCGCACCGGGCCTGTGGCTCGACGCCCGAACGGTCGTGCGCGAAGGCCTCCGTGACGCGGCCCGTGGCCGCGCGGTGTCGATCTCGTCGCTGCGCTACAAGCTGCTCGTGGCCGCGTCGCGGCTTCTGCCCGATGGCGTCGTGGTGCGGGCCGCCTCGCGCGGCCGGTGAGTCAGCGGAACCGGCCGAGGTGGATGCCGGCGAAGGCGAGCGCCGCGATCGTCTCCCCGTCCGTGATCCCGCCGTCGGCGACGAGACCCAGCACCTCCGCGAACGGCACCCACCGCACGGCTTCGATACCCTCTTCGCGCTGCGAGGACGTGGCATCCGCGATCTGAAGATCCCGGGCCAGGAAGACGTGCTCGGGGGCGTCGGCGATACCGTTGAGGGCGTTCATCCCCCCGAGATGCTGCCAGCTCGCCGCCGTGACGCCCGTCTCCTCGCGAAGCTCCCGGCGAGCGGCGATGAGCGGGTCCTCCCCGTCGCTCCCGCCGGCGGGCACCTCGAGCGATCGGCCCGTCGTGTACCGCTCGAGCTCGACGAGGCAGACGCGTTCCTCGTCGTCCACCGCGACGACGAACACCGCCGGCTGCTGCATCTTCACCACGCCGTAGATCCCGTCGCCGTCGGGTCCGGTCACCGCGTCCTCGTGCACGCGGATCCAACGGTTCTCGTACACGGTGCGGGTGGAGCGGGTCGTCCAGGCCATGCGGTCAGCCTAGGGCGACCGCGCTGCGCGACCCGACCGGCGTCGCACGATGTTCATCCCGGGCGCTCCGGCGACAGGGGCGAGCGCGGATCGAACCGATAACCTGGGAGCATGACGCACTCCGGCAACCCCTTCGGTCAGGTGCTCGTCGCGCTCGTCACGCCCATGACGGCCGACGGTGAGGTCGATTGGCCCGCGGTCGAGAAGCACATCGACGATGTGGTCAGTGCGGGCGCCGACGGCGTCGTCGTCACGGGCACCACGGGGGAGACCTCCACGCTCACCGACCCCGAGAAGCTCCGTCTCGTCGAGGTCGGCAAAGACGTCGCGGCCGGCCGCGCCAAGATCATCACCGGCGGCGGCTCGAACGAGACGGCCCACGCCATCGAGCTGTACAAGGCCAGTGAGAAGGCCGGCGCCGACGGCATCATGATCGTCACGCCGTACTACAACAAGCCCACGCAGGCCGGCATCCTCACGCACTTCCGTCTGGTCGCCGACGCGACCGATCTACCGGTCATCCTGTACGACATCCCCGGTCGCACCGGCGTCGAGATCAAGTACGAGACGATCCTGCGCCTCGCCAAGCACCCGAACATCCTCGCCGTGAAGGACGCCAAGGGCGACTTCAGCGAGGTGAGCCGCGTGCTGAATCAGACCGACCTGATGTACTTCTCCGGCGACGACGCCAACGTCCTGCCGCACCTGTCGATCGGAGCGTCCGGACTCATCGGCGTCACCGCCAACATCGCCGCCGCGCCCTACCGGACGATCGTGGATGCCGTGAACCGCGGCGACCTCGGCACGGCCACGGCAGCGCACCAGCGGCTCGAGCCCCTCGTGCGCGCCGTGATGACGCACGTGCCCGGGACGGTCGCGGCGAAGTACATCCTGCACGGTCTCGGCCGAATCGGCAGTCCCCGCGTGCGCCTGCCCCTGGTCGGTCCCGAGGAATGGGAGGCCGCGGCGATCGAGGACGAACTCGCCCTGGTGCGCGAGGTCCCCGGCACCGACTTCTCGAACTTCCGCCCCGACCGCAACGCGGCCGCGGGCGGCGCACTGCCCAAGGTGCACGGCACCACGAGATAAGCATCGGCGTCCGCCGAACCGCGGCCAGGGACGCCACACGAAGGGGTGCCGCAGGGCGGCATCCGAGGAGGCACCATATGCCCACGACCGTCTACGATCCCCCCACCCTCGCGCCGGGCACCCTCCGCGTCGTCCCGCTCGGCGGGCTCGGCGAAGTCGGCCGGAACATGACCGTCTTCGAGTACGAGGGCAAGCTCCTCATCGTCGACTGCGGTGTGCTGTTCCCCGAGGAGCACCAGCCCGGCGTCGACCTGATCCTCCCCGACTTCGAGCCGATCAAGCACCGCCTCGACGACATCGTCGCTGTCGTGCTCACCCACGGGCACGAGGACCACATCGGAGCCGTCCCCTACCTGCTCAAGCTCAAGGGCGACATCCCCCTCATCGGTTCCGGCCTGACCCTCGCCCTGATCGAGGCGAAGCTCAAGGAGCACCGCATCCGGCCCTACACCCTCACGGTGAAGGAGGACCAGCGCGAGCAGGTCGGCCCGTTCGACCTCGAGTTCGTGGCTGTCAACCACTCCATTCCGGATGCCTTGGCCGTGGCCATCCGCACTCCCGCCGGTCTCGTGCTGGCCACCGGCGACTTCAAGATGGACCAGCTCCCGCTCGACGGACGGATCACGGACCTCCGCGCGTTCGCGCGCCTGGGGGAGGAGGGCGTCGACCTGTTCCTCGTCGACTCCACCAATGCCGACGTGCCCGGCTTCACGCCGACCGAGCGCGCGATCGGGCCGGTGCTCGACCAGGTGATCGCCCGCGCTCCCCGCCGCGTCGTCGTCGCGAGCTTCTCGAGCCACGTCCACCGCGTGCAGCAGGTGCTCGACGCGGCCCATGCGAATGGGCGCCGGGTCGCCCTCCTGGGCCGCAGCATGGTGCGCAACATGGGCATCGCCGCCGACCTCGGCTACCTCAACGTCCCCGACGGCGTCCTCATCGACTACAAGAAGGCGCGCGACCTGCCCGACGACAAGATCGTCTACATGTCGACCGGGTCGCAGGGGGAGCCGATGGCGGTGCTCAGCCGCATGGCGAACCTCGACCACGCGATCGAGCCGGGCGAGGGCGACACCGTGATCCTGGCATCCAGTCTCATTCCGGGGAACGAGAACGCGGTGTACCGCGTCATCGACGGGCTGACTAAGCTCGGCGCGACCGTGGTGCACAAGGGCAACGCCAAGGTGCACGTCTCGGGTCACGCGGCCGCCGGCGAACTGCTCTACTGCTACAACATCCTCAAGCCCAAGAACGTGCTCCCCGTCCACGGCGAGTTCCGGCACCTGATGGCCAACGCGAAGCTGGCGCAGGAGACGGGGATTCCCGCGGAGCGCACCATCCTCGGGGAGAACGGCACCGTGGTCGACCTGCGCGACGGGCGTGCCGAGGCCGTGGGACAGCTCGACATCGGGTTCGTCTACGTCGACGGGTCGTCGGTGGGCGAGATCACGGACGCCGACCTCAAGGACCGCCGCATCCTCGGCGAAGAGGGTTTCATCTCGGTCATCGTGGTGGTGGACCGTCAGACCGGCAAGATCATCTCGGGTCCCGAGGTCCACGCCCGCGGATTCGCGGAGGATGCCGCGGTGTTCGAGAGCGTCAAGCCCAAGATCGCGGCGGCGCTCGCCGAGGCGGCTCAGTCGGGCGTCCGCGATACCCACGCGCTGTCGCAGGTCGTCCGCCGAACGATCGGCCGCTGGGTGAACCAGTCGCTGCGTCGTCGTCCGATGATCGTGCCCCTCGTCATCGAGGCGTGAGTCTCGAGTCCGCTCCCCGGTGCCGTGGGGGAGCGGACCCGGCGCCCGCTCGTCGGTATCATGCGGGGCATGCCCGCCATCCCGATCCGCGCGGCGCTCCCGTCCGACGGTGCTTTCCTGGCCGATATGACGGTCGAGGCCGCGAATTGGCGTGCCGGTAACGCCCGACCGCGTCACGAGGTGCTCAGCAATGCCGACCACCGCCGGTACGTTTCCGGCTGGCAACGACCGGGGGATGCCGGATTCGTGGCGGAGTCGCCCGCGGGCGAGGCGATCGGCGCGGCCTGGTACCGCATGCTGCCGCGCAGCGAGCCCGGATTCGGATGGGTCGGGACGGGGGTTCCCGAGCTGATCATCGGCGTGCGCCCGGTGTGGCGCGCGCACGGAGTGGGGAGGGCACTCCTCCAGCGCCTGGTCGATCACGCCCGCGATCAGGGGTACTCGCGCATCAGCCTGAGTGTGGACCGCGACAACTTCGCCCGGACTTTCTACCGCAGCGCAGGGTTCGCCGTCACCCGGGCGGGCCAGGGACGCGACGTCATGGTGAAGACCCTGCGCTGAAGCCCCGTGCGTATCGGTCCTGTCTCGAACCCCGCGTCGGTCCGCGCGAATGTCGGACACCCCGCCTACCGTGGAGGAATGCCCCGCAGTTCGTCCACGTCCGGCGGTCGCGCTCCCGCGAAGGGACAGGCGCGGCCGAAAGCGTCGGCGCCCGCACCCAAGCGGTACGTCGACGAGCCCGAGAAGCCTCCGGTCGCCGTTCGCGCGTGGACGGCGCTGGCCCACGCGGTCGGCGGCATGTTCCGCGTCTTCGGCCCCGAGACCCTCGAGCGCGATCAGCGACGCGACGGGTTCCCGTTCTTCCTCGTTCTCCTCGCCGCGCTCGGCGCGGTCGTCGAGTGGTTCTTCATCGGCAACGACGTCGCCGCCGCGATCAGCGCCTACAGCTTCGGCGGTCTCATCGGCCGAGTGGCGTTCGTCTTCCCCGTGCTGCTGCTCCTGCTCGCGGGGTGGTTGTTCCGGCATCCGTCATCAGTTCACGACAACGGGCGCATCGGGATCGGATTCGCCCTGTTCGTCGTCGCGATGGCCGGTTTCTGCCACGTCGCCGGCGGCGGGCCGGCGCCGAGCGAGGGCCTGCCGCGATTGAGTCTCGCTGGCGGACTGGCGGGATGGCTCAGCGGTGAGCCGCTCGCCCTCGTCCTCACCGACGTCGGGGCATACATCGCGCTGTCCGTCCTGACGCTGCTCAGCGTCCTGATCCTGACGAAGACTCCGCCCAATCGGATCGGTCGTCGGCTCGGCGACCTGTATGCCTGGATGTTCGGCGCGGAGCGGGTCGAGAAGGATGCCGCTACAGCCGTCCTCCCCGTGGATGCCGACGACGAAGAGCCCGCGGAGAAGTCCCTCCCGTGGTGGCGTCGGAACAAGTCGGGCCGCGAAGAGGACGCCGACGGCGACCTCGGTTCCGACGATCTCACGGCGCTTCTCACGCCGGGGACCCCGCAGGGGGGCTTCGAGTCCGCCGTGGTCGAGCCGTCGGTTCCGGCCGTTCCCCCGGTTCGCCCCCCGCTCCCGCCCGCCCCCGACGCGCTCACCGAGATCATCGACCCGTCGGCGCTCGCGGGAATCCCCGCCGGTCGGGGGCTGCGTGACGACTCGCCGTCGACCGACGATGCCGACGGCGACGACCTGCCGGGCATCTCCGGCCTCGGGGGCGACCACGCGGGTCTGCCGCCGTCGGCGAACTACCGCCTGCCGTCGGTGGCTGCGCTGGCGGCCGGCACGCCGCCCAAGGAGCGATCCGCGGCGAACGACGCCGTCGTACGTGCCATCGAGAGCGTGATGGAGCAGTTCAAGGTCGATGCGCGCGTCACCGGGTTCTCCCGCGGCCCGACGGTGACCCAGTACGAGATCGAGGTCGGGCCGGGCGTCAAGGTCGAGCGCATCACCGCGCTGACAAACAACATCGCGTACGCCGTGGCGTCGAACGAGGTACGCATCCTCGCCCCCATTCCGGGCAAGAGCGCGATCGGCGTCGAGATCCCGAACGCCGACCGCGAGATCGTCACACTCGGCGACATCCTCCGGTCGGATGCCGCGACGACGTCGACGCACCCCATGACCATCGGCGTCGGCAAGGACGTGGGCGGTGGCTTCGTCGTCGCGAACCTCGCGAAGATGCCCCACCTCCTCGTCGCCGGTTCCACGGGCTCGGGAAAGTCGAGCTTCGTCAACTCGATGATCACGAGTCTGCTGATGCGGGCGAAGCCGTCCGAGGTGCGAATGGTCCTCATCGACCCGAAGCGCGTCGAGCTGACGTCGTACGCGGGTGTGCCGCACCTCATCACGCCGATCATCACGAACCCCAAGAAGGCGGCCGAGGCGCTGCAGTGGGTCGTGAAAGAGATGGACATGCGCTACGACGACCTCGCGTCGTTCGGCTTCCGTCACATCGACGACTTCAACAGGGCCGTCGTCGCGGACGAGATCCAGCTCCCCGCGGGCAGCGAGCGCGTACTCAAGCCCTACCCCTACCTCCTCGTGGTGGTCGATGAGCTCGCCGACCTGATGATGGTCGCCCCCCGCGACGTCGAGGACTCGATCGTGCGCATCACCCAGCTCGCTCGAGCCAGCGGCATCCACCTCGTCCTGGCGACACAGCGGCCGTCGGTCGACGTGGTCACCGGCCTCATCAAGGCGAACGTGCCGTCGCGACTCGCGTTCGCCGTCACCAGCGTCACCGACTCGCGCGTCATCCTCGACCAGCCGGGCGCCGATCGTCTCATCGGCCAGGGCGACGGGCTCTTCCTGCCGATGGGCGCGTCCAAGGCCGTGCGCGTGCAGGGGGCGTGGGTCAGCGAGCCCGAGATCGAGCGGGTCGTCGCGCACGTCACGCAGCAGGCCCGACCCGAGTATCGCTCCGACGTCCAGGCGGCCGCCGAGAAGAAAGAGATCGACGCCGACATCGGGGACGACCTGGAACTGCTGCTCGCCGCCGCCGAGCTCGTCGTCTCGACGCAGTTCGGTTCGACCTCGATGCTGCAACGCAAGCTGCGGGTCGGCTTCGCCAAGGCCGGCCGCCTCATGGACCTCTTGGAGTCCCGCGAGATCGTCGGGCCGTCCGAGGGATCCAAGGCGCGCGACGTGCTCGTCACGAACGAGCAGCTGCCGGCCGTCCTCGCTCGCCTACGCGGCGAGGAGCCGCCGGCGGGTGCCGAGGACGAGGACAGGTACGGTCCCGATGCCGTCGAGGCGCAGTACGACGGTCTCCCGGTCGTGGGAGACGACGAGGGCTCGGAAGACGCCTGGCAGCTGACGGGGCGCGACTGATGGCCGTCCACCCCCAGCTTCCCAACGCGATCACGATCGCGCGCATCCTGTGCGCGCCGGTGTTCCTCTGGATGCTTCTCGCGGACGGCGGGGCCGGGGGCGGGCTGCGGTGGGCCGCGGCGGTGGTGTTCATCGTCGCGATCGCCACGGACGGCGTCGACGGCTACATCGCCCGCCGCTACGAGCTCGTCAGCGACCTGGGCAAGCTCCTCGACCCGATCGCCGACAAGGTGCTCACCGGTGTGGCGTTCGTCGGGCTGTCCATCCTGGGCGAGCTGGACTGGTGGGTGACCGTTGTCGTGCTCGTCCGCGAGATCGGCATCACGGTCTACCGGTTCATGGTGGTTAGCGACCATGTGCTCGCGGCCGCGTGGATGGGCAAGCTCAAGACCGTCGCGCAGGCGGTGGCGCTCTCGATCGCGCTGCTGCCGCTGGCCTCCCTCTCGGATGCCGATGCCTGGCAGACGACCGTGTGGTGGGCGGGTGCGGTCACGATGACGATCGCCGTGATCCTCACCATCGCCTCCGGCATCGACTATGTCGTCTCCGAGGTGCGTGGGGCACGCGCGAAGCGGCGCCGCCCGTGATCGACGGCGTCCCCGACGACCTCGACGAGACGCTCGTGCGCGACCCGCGCGAGAGCGCGGCGGTGCTGTTGGACCGACTCGTCGAGCTCGGCTGGACCATTGCGGTGGCCGAGTCGCTCACGGGCGGAATGGTGGTGTCCTCGCTCATCGACGTCCCCGGTGCCTCCCGCGCGGTGCGCGGCGGCGTCGTCGCATACGCGACGGATCTGAAGCACAGCGTCCTCGGTGTCGATCCGGCGCTCCTGGACGCCCACGGGGCGGTGCATCCGCGCGTGGCGCGCCAGATGGCCCGGGGCGTGCGCGACGTCCTCGGTCGTGACGGGACCCCGGCCGACGTCGGCATCGCGACGACGGGCGTGGCCGGTCCCGACCCCCAGGACGGGCAGCCGGTCGGGACGGTTCACATCGCGGTCTCGACGCCCCTCGGGACGCGCGTCGACTCTCTCGTCATCTCCGGCGATCGCGATCGCATCCGGCGCGAGGCGACGCACATCGCGGTCCGACGCGCCCTCGCGGCGTTGTGACCCGCGGACGCGGGCGACGGGAACAAATGATGACACATCCGGGTTGTTCCCAGCGATTCCCATCCAGTGCCCAGCGCGCGGCATTAGGGTGACCTGAAACGGTGTTGTACCGTTGTCCACCCGGGCAGCGGAGGAATCGGTCGTGAGGAGGGGTTCACATGATCCTGGTCCGTCAAGAGATCGGCGAGGTCCTGCGTGAGCTCCGCCAGCAGAAGGGCCGTACCCTTCGTCAGGTCGCCAGCCGCGCCAGCGTCGCCCTCGGCTACCTGAGCGAGGTCGAGCGCGGCCAGAAGGAAGCATCGAGCGAGATCCTCGCCTCCGTCGCGGAAGCACTCGACGTGCCCATCTCGACGATCATGCGCGAGGTCGGCGACCGTTTGTCGGTCCTCGAAGGTCTGCAGACGTTCCCCGATGTGGTTCCCGACGACCTGGTGGCGGCGGTCGAGCCCGAGTTCTCCCTGCACTGACCTCGCGGGATGCGACGGAGTGAATTCGACCGCGCGGTCGCCGATGAGTTCGGTGCGCGCGGGCATTCCTTGATGACCGATCTCGTGCTCTCTTCCGTCGGTGGACGAACGAGCGCGGATGCCCTCGCGGCCGGTGTCGACCCGAGGGATGTCTGGCTCGCACTATGCGAAGAGACGGATGTTCCGGCGGAGCGCCGCTACGGGGTCGGGCGACTCGATCCGCGGCGGCGCTGACGGGGTGGTGCCGCCAGACTGCTCCTTCGACTGCGACGGCGTGTGTCGCGGCGTGTCATCGAATCTACGTTCGATTCCGGCGTAGGCTCCTACACATCGGAGTTGCGGGCGTCTTCGTCCACAAAAGGCTGGTTCTCCTCCGCCGATGTCGGAGGCCCTCCCTAACGTGAGCGTTGTCGAACGACACTCTGAACGCCTTGTCGGGCATCACCACCGTCGGTGGCGAGCGCGACAGCCTATAGGCGACGGAACGCGAGAAGAAAGAAGACGTCATGCCCTCACCCGCAGAGCGCGAGAAGGCCCTCGAATCGGCCCTCGCCCAGATCGACCGTCAGTTCGGGAAGGGCTCGGTCATGCGTCTCGGCAGTGACGAGCGCGCACCGATCGAGACCATCTCCACCGGATCCGTCGCGCTCGACGTCGCACTCGGCATCGGCGGCCTTCCCCGCGGTCGCATCATCGAGATCTACGGCCCGGAGTCGTCGGGTAAGACCACGCTCACGCTGCACGCGATCGCCAACGCGCAGCGCGCGGGCGGCATCGCGGCCTTCATCGACGCGGAGCACGCCCTCGACCCCGAGTACGCGAAGAAGCTCGGCGTCGACATTGACGCCCTCCTCGTCTCCCAGCCCGACACCGGTGAGCAGGCGCTCGAGATCGCCGACATGCTGATCCGCTCCGGAGCGATCGACCTCGTCGTCATCGACTCCGTCGCCGCCCTGGTTCCCGAGGCCGAGATCAAGGGCGAGATGGGTGATTCGCACGTCGGTCTGCAGGCCCGCCTCATGTCGCAGGCCCTTCGAAAGCTCACCGGTGGTCTGAACACGACCAAGACCACGGCGATCTTCATCAACCAGCTGCGCGAGAAGATCGGTGTCTTCTTCGGTTCTCCCGAGACCACCGCGGGTGGAAAGGCGCTGAAGTTCTACGCGTCGGTCCGACTCGACATCCGACGCATCGAGACCCTCAAGGACGGCACCGAGGCGGTGGGTAACCGGACTCGGGTGAAGGTCGTCAAGAACAAGATGGCGCCGCCGTTCAAGCAGGCCGAGTTCGACATCCTGTACGGCGTCGGCATCTCGCGAGAGGGCAGCCTGATCGACTTCGGCGTCGAGCACGGCATCGTGAAGAAGTCCGGCGCGTGGTACACCTACGACGGGGAGCAACTGGGGCAGGGGAAAGAGAATGCCCGCAACTTCCTGATCAAGAATCCCGACGTCGCCGCCGAGATCGAGTCGAAGATCAAGGGCAAGCTCGGCATCGGTGCACCGGCTGCGGCCGCCGTGCCGGCGG
>NZ_RBZY01000066.1 GCF_004022425.1 Microbacterium enclense
CCCCTGCGGGGCCCGCTTCCGTCGTTGCGGAACCTGCGCGATGGCTTTCGAACCCCACGTGGGAGACGCAGCGGCTGCTGAACTGGATCGAAGGCCGAACCGTGCGCTGAGCCCAGCGGAGGGCGCCCAAGCGGATGGGCGTCCGCCGGAGCAGAGGGCAGCAGCGACTGAGGTGCATCGAGTGTCGGTAGCGAACGCTAGCGTGCTAGATATGACCGACGCCGGTGACGCTGATGACGAATTCGCAGATCGATGGCTGACAGCACTGCGCGACTTGGAAGGCTCCGATGTTTTCCGAGTGACTCCTGCTGATGACGAAGACCGGCTTCCTTCCTTATGGGCTCGGCTCCGCGAAGCGCAAGACGCCGAAGGCTCCGTCGACGCTGCGGAGTTGGCGAGCTTACTTAGCCAGGTGGCGTCTCTTAGCCCGCGTCCCGATGACTGGCTCTCACCGTACGAGCCGATGGTGACCCTCGTCGAGGGCCGCACCGCGTTGCCGAGCGACCTCTCAGATGAGCAAATGAACATACTTGTGGCCGTCGCGGATGCCCTACCCGACGCCTTGCTCCGCGCGCGGGTGTACGACGTCCTTGCTATCCAAGCTCCGGCGGGCGCCGACCGCATGCGTTGGTACCAGGCCGAAATGGACGCGGTCATCGAAGCAACTCTCGGGGGCGAGAGATGGCATCGAGACCGCAAAACATGGGATCGAGCGCTCCTAGTGGGTCGCCGCGGAGGAAAAGCGATGGCACCCCGTCTCGACGGGCTAGCGCGGGCGCTAATCGATCACACCCTGACCGCGAATCTCTCTGACGCCCCCGGTTCATCCGCAGATCTGCTCGACAAGCACAGTCTTGCGCGTGATCGGGCGGACGAGCTGGCGAAGCGGATGCGCGATCTAGCCGCGTCGGCAGAGCTGGAGGCCGCGCGTGGATATCGCGACCGCGCTGCGCGATGGCATGAAGTTGCCGGACACATCGATGAGGCGTCGATGGACCGTCTGGCTATCGTTAACAGTCTGATCTCAGAAGCCGAGAGTCTCGACGCTAGCGCCGAGAGCGACACGCATCCACGATCGGCCTACTTGTATGAGCGGGCGATGAAGGCGCTCCGGATGATCCCTCGAAAACGACGCGAAGCGCTCGGCGTGTCCGAGTTGACCCAGGACCTCGCCAAGCGCATACGAGCGGCTGGAGCGGCCACACTCGCAACTATGGGGGTGGTCGAGTCCGAGTCCGTAGACCTGTCAGAAGTGCGAGACCACAGCGTCAAGGCAGTGAGCGGGAAAGAACCTCTTCGAGCGCTACTAGCCTTCGTCAACCTCGCATCCTTCACTTCGTTGTCTGACGAACGGGCCCGGGCCGAGGCACTTATAGCGGAACACCCGCTGCAATCCCTCTTCTCGAATGTGCATTATTCCAACGATGGGCGCGTCATTCACCGATCGAACGGGCAGGGTGGGGAGCCGATCTATGGTGAGGACCCAGCGACCTGGCGACAGATGATCCAGGCCTACGAATTCAAGGTCGCTCTGACCGTCCAGGGATCTCTAGCTCCGGCGTGGTTGGCGCTCACAAACGAGCACCGCTTGATGATCGGGGACTTCGTCAGCATCATGCACGCAAGCTCGATCATCCCTGCCGACCGCGAACGGCTTTTTGCGCAGGCGCTTTACTACGGATACGACGGCGACTTCCTCACCGCCGCGCAGTTGCTCGCCCCGCAGATCGAGAACATCGTGCGACTGCACTTACGAAATGCTGGGCAGCCGACCAGCACGCTGGACCGAGGCGTCGAGCAGGAGATTGGCCTGTCCGCCCTGATGGGCCGCGAGGCTGTGACCGAGATTTTTGGTGAAGACATCGTGTTCGAGATACGGGCACTGTTCTGCGGTCCGATCGGGCCGAACCTGCGCAACGAGTTTGCGCACGGCTTGGTAAACGACGCATGGGCTGGCTCGGCATACGCGTTCTACTGCTGGTGGTTCGTTCTGCGCCTAGCGTTTATTCCGTTCTGGAACCGGATACACGACGCACGAACCGCCGACAGCCACGAGCCCGCGGAACGTGACAGACCGCCAGCCAGCGAGGATGAGACAGAGAGCGATCCAGGGCTCTGACGTCCTCTTACACCTTGCCGGGGAGCATCAGCCCTCCAGCGAGTGCGCCCATCCGGTAGTGGAGAAGCCTGTTCCCACGAACAACCAAAGATGCGTGAGCCGCGCAGTAGCGCGAGGATCCGGCACCGGATCTCCTTTGGACCCCCGGGCGCACTCCATAGGAAGAATGGCACGCCGTTTGAATGGGTCAGCAACGCGGATACATTTCTCCGCACCCGCCCTTAACAAGCTTGGCCACGTTCTCGTATCGGACGGGCGTCCGTTGCGCGCCTTCGACCCAATCAGCCAATCCCACCGGGTATCAGTTCCGCCGCCTCCGGCGGCTGAGACGAGCACCTCCATGTCCCCCGTTTTCAGCCAGACGCCGGCGTTCACAAGCCGCCTGCCTTCGTGGGAGACCTTCAGATATCACTGCGGCGACAGAGTGGCGTCATGCAGTTGAAGAGTTCTGAGTAGCTGAGCCAAGGCGCGGCAGTGCCGCGAGATGTCCTCCCGCGAGTGCCGTGTGCCTTCTAACCGAAGTTCCCTGAGCGGCTGCGACACCGTCGTCGGCGGCGCGCATTATCCTGAGTTCATGTTCTGGCGGCGGAAGGGTGATGTGAGCATCGATGCCTTGCCGGATCGCGTGCGCTTGCTAAGCACCGAGCTTGACAATATTCGCGCGGCGTCACTCGAGCGCACGAAGCTGTTGAACACCAAGGCTTCGTTTGTGGTGGTCGCTGCTGGGCTCATCGGCAGCACCAGTTCGGCGGGAGTACGCGACTCTGGATCTGCGTTGCTATGGCTTATACCGTTCGGGCTGACATTCCTGACCGTACTGACCTGCACAATCACGCTCTGGCCAAAGAAGCTCCGAGTTGCTGGCGCCGAAGGACTGGTCGGCGAGCTGAAGGTTAGCGAGACCTCGCGGGACGAGGCAGAGGATTTCATCCTTCAGATCAAGGTCGAAGAAGTGAAGAGTCGAGACGAGCAGTATAGAGTTGGCGCCCGCTGGGTCAAAATCGCCTTCGTCCTGCTACTCCTCAGCCTCGTAGCCGTCGTAGCGGTCGCCACAACCGACGCGCTGGTTACTTCTTCCTCGCATTCATACGCGCCTTCACAAATACCGTCGGGAGGATCTGAATGACATCCAAGCCCACCTCTAAGCCGGGGGACGACAAGCCGAAACCGTCGCACAACAAGCCGGACATCAATAACGCGATGCTTCACCTGTCTCACTCTGGCGACGACGAAACAGGGGAGAGCTGATCGTGGCCACCGAGAAGGGGAAGCCGGCTCCGACACCGCCTGCGAAGCCCAACATCGAGAAGGTACTCAAGACCGTGCGCGAGGAGCAGAGAACCAAGCCCGGGGAGTCCCCTAGACGCGGCTGATTTCAGCCGAATCCCCTCGATCGGACCGCGCTCTGTGTGGCGTCCCGATCGTCTGATTGCGGGGACAACGGGCACCGGTCGCCCCCCCCCCCCCCCCCCCCNAGCCGGTCATAACGACGGAAGCGGACCCCTGCGGGGCCCGCTTCCGTCGTTGCGGAGGGTGTGGGATTCGAACCCACGGGACATCTCTGCCCACTGGTTTTCAAGACCAGGTCCATCGGCCGCTCGGACAACCCTCCCGATCGTGCGAGTCTACCCAGCCGCACCTCGCCCCGCGGCGAGGGCCCCAGCGCACACGCGCCCCGGGGCTCGTGGGTCCGTCGACGTTCACGACGCCGTGAGGGGACTGTCACCTCGCTCGGTTAGCATCTGCCCGTGACTTTGGGGACAGAGCTGGCCGAGGGCACCCCGACCCGGGCCAGCAGACGCGCCGCGGCGGCCCGACCCGGCGCCACCGGCCTGACGCGCAGACAGCCCCTCGCCCGGCACGCGGCGTCGGAGACGACGGCGCAGCAGTGGCTTCGCCGCGGCGCGGTCGCGACCGCTCTCGTCGGCGGCCCTCTCACGGTGATCGTCTTCGCCGCCCTCATCGCCGCCGGAGCCTTCGCGTGGCAGGCGCTGCAGGTGCGCGACGATCTGGAGGGCGCTCTGGACCAGGGGAAGTCGATGGTCCGTGCCGCGGCCAGCGGCGACTTCGACGGCATCCAACGATCCGGTGCCGACATCGTGGATCGCGCGCAGCGCGCGCACGACACCACCCACGGCCCGCTCTGGGACCTCGCGGCCGACATCCCCGCCATCCGCAACAACGTGCTCGCGGTGCGCGCCGTCACCGAGATCGCCCAGACGATCACCTCGCAGTCACTCCCGCCGATGATGACGATGATGGCCGCGTCGGACGACGGCGATGCCACCGCCGGCGCCGGCGGCATCAACCTGAAGCCGTTCCTCAACGCCGGCGCGGTCATACCCACGGTGCTGACCTCCTTCGACGAGGCATCCGCGATCGCCTCGTCCATGGACCGCACCGATGTGCTCCCCCAGATCTCGGCCCCCGTCGACCAGGTCGTGCAGCTCATCGACCAGGCGACCCCGGTGCTTCAGACGGTCGACGCCCACCTGCCCGAGCTGCTGCGGGCGGCCGGTGCCGAGCGACCGATGCTCTACCAGCTCATGATCCAGACGCCGGCGGAGATCCGCGCCACCGGCGGCGGCATCGCCCAGTGGCTGGTGCTCGAGGTCGACAACGGCCGAGTCGACATGCTCAGCCAGGACACCGGCGTGGATCTGATGTACTTCGATCTTCCCGCGCGCGGGTTCGACACGCAGAACGGTTCGCTCATCCGCCTTCCGAGCGCCACGAGGGCGCTCTACCCGTCGGAGTTCGTGAGCTGGTCGTCGAACTTCAACATGACCCCGCACTTCCCGACCACCGTGGAGCTGTTCCAGGCCACACGGGAGATGACCGAGAAGCCCCCCTTCGACGGAGCCATCTCGATCGATCCCATCGTGCTCGCCAATCTCCTCGAGGCGACCGGACCGCTGACGCTGGCCTCGGGCGAGATCGTCGACGCCGGCAACGCGGCGTCCGTCCTGATGAGCGAGCCCTACGAACGCTTCGGCATGGACAACGCGGCCATGGACGCGTACTTCAACCAGGTCAGTGCCGGCATGTTCGCCAAACTCACCGGCCGCGACTGGGACATCGGCGCCATGTGGGGCCAGATCGTCCGCAGCGCCGAACAGGGCCGCGTCTACGCGTGGTTCGAGGACGCGGGTCTCCAGGGTCTCGCCCACCAGTACGGTCTCGACGGCACGTTGCGCGAGGACACGACGGAGGCCACGCAGCTCGGCATCTACTTCAACGATTACTCGATCGGCAAGCTCGAGTACCACCTGAATTATTCGCAGTACGCGACCTGCAACGCCGACGACCGGACGATCACCGTGACGATGGACCTCCACAGCACCATCACCGAGGACATCAAGAGCGGCTACACCCTGGGCCTGCGCAACATCGAACGCGGGATCGATCTGCGCACGATGATGCTCGATGTCCTGTTCTTCGCCCCGCCCGGCGCCGAGATCCTCTCCGTCGACCCCGAGGAGGGCGATCGGTGGGATTCGACGTACCACGACCGCTCGGGCTTCGACCACTCGAACCCGGCCGAGAGCAGAACGATGCTCCTGGAGAAGGGCGAGTCGCGAACGGTGTCGTACACGGTGCAGCTGCCGGAGGGAGACCTCGGTCCGCTGGAGTTGCGCCACACGCCGGGCGCGCACGACACCCCCGTCACGATCGACGCGAACTGCGCACCGCTGTTCCGCAGCCCCGAGGGTTCGGACAACATCCGGCTCTCGAAGATCGGCTGACCGCGTTCGCGACCCCGATCGCGGCGTTCGGCAAGCGCCCGCTCCCGCCCGCACGCGGCGGCTAGCGTCGGAGCATGGCACGAACGAACCACGGGTCGCTGGCATCCTTCTTCCTCCGTCTGGGCAGGCAGGTGTGGGTGCGCGCCGCACTGTTCACCGTGATCGGCATCGCCATCGCCCTGATCGCGGGGTTCGTCGGCCCGTTGCTGCCCTTCAGCGTCACGATCGATCTCGGACAGAACGCCGTCGACTCGCTGCTGCAGATCATCGCCACGGCCATGCTCACCGTCAGCACCTTCTCGGTGACGGCGATGGTCACGGCCTTCTCGTCCGCGACGACCACGGCCACGCCCCGCTCGACGCCGCTGCTCATCGCCGACACGACATCGCAGAGTGCCGTGTCGACGTTCGTCGGCGCGTTCACCTACTCGCTCGTGGGCATCGTCGCCCTCTCCACGGGCTACTACACGGAGCAGGGCCGGACGATCCTGTTCATCGGCACGCTCGTAGTCATCGGCATCGTCGTGTTCACGCTGCTGCGCTGGATCTCCCACCTCGCCACGTTCGGACGGATGGCGGATGTCATCGACCGGGTCGAAGAGGCGGCGACCTCCTCGCTCGTCGCGCACGCGACCTCGCCGACCCTCGGTGCGCGCCTTCTCGATTCGATCCCCGCGGGGTCCCGCCCCGTCCACGCCGAGACGGTCGGGTACGTCACCCACGTGGACGTCTCCGCTCTCGACCGGGTCGCCCGGCGTCACGACTTGCGCGTCTACGTCGACGCCGGACCCGGCCGCGTCGCTGACGCCCGCGTTCCCCTCGCCCACGTCGGCGGCCGATTCGACGACGACGTCGCCGACGCCGTCCGCGCGACCTTCCGCCTCGAGAACCACCGCACGTTCGAGCAGGATCCCCGCTTCGGGGTCATCGCGCTCACCGAGATCGGGAGCCGCGCGCTCTCCCCGTCGACGAACGATCCCGGAACCGCCATCGAGGTGATCGCCGCGCTCCAGCGGGTGCTGACGCGCGCGGTGCTGACGAATCCGGATCACGAGGTGACGTACGAGCGCGTCTTCATCGCGCCGTCTCGCCTCACGGATCTCGTGGCGGATGCCTTCCGCCCGCTGGCGCGTGACGGTGCCGGCCACATCGAGGTGCAGGTCCGCCTGCAGAAGTGCGTGGCCGCGCTCGCGGCATCCGCTCCTCAGCACGCGGACGTCTTCCGAGACGTCGGCTCCGCCGCCTATGCCCGCTCTCGACGCGCCCTCGACCGCACCGACGTGCGCACCCTGCGGGCCGCGATGCGGGAGGCGTGGAGCGGGGCCGCCCGCTAGCCTCCACCGCGCTCTCTACAGCGCGCGGAGCACCGCTGCCACGCCACCCTCAGTCACGGGGAGACCGACCTCTCCCGCGGCGGCGTGCACCTCGGGCGGGCCCTGCTGCATCGCGATCGCGCGGCCGCCGCGCGAGGCGGCCCACTGCATCATCTCGATGTCGTTGCGTCCGTCCCCCATCACGAGCACGTTCTCGGGAGGGATGCCGAGCCACCCGCGCACCCGTTCGAGGGCGGTGGACTTGTCGACACCGTGCGGAGCGATGTCGAGCCAGGCCGTCCAGCCGATCGCGTACGACACCTGGCTGAGCCCGATGCGTTCGACGAGCTGCAGGAAGTCCTTGTCGGTCTTCTCGGGCGCCACGACGACCACACGGCACACGCGCTGGTGCGAGAGCTCGGCGAACGAGACCCGGTTGGCACCCTGCAGGTTCCAGTCGTCGAGGTAGTCGGTGAACAGGCGCTGCCCGTCGGGCAGTTCCACGAGGAAGTGCGCGTCGCCGAGATGCTCGCCGAGGAGCGTCAGAACCTCGGTCGGGTCGAACGTCTCGACGTGCGCGCGCTCGTAGTCGGTGGCATCCGGCCCGCCGGTCCGGCGCATCACGATGGCGCCGTTCGAGCACACCGCGTACTCGGGATGGATGCCGAGGCGCGCCATGACCGGGTGCGTGCTGTCCCAGCTGCGGCCGGTGGCGAGCATGACCTCGTGCCCGGCGTCGTGCGCGTGGCGCACGGCATCCACGATTCCCGGACTGAGCGACTCGTCCTCGAGGAGGACGGTGCCGTCGATGTCGAGCGCGATGAGCATGCGGCCGACCGGGGCGGTGCGCGCGATGTCGTCGACGACCTCGGCCGCCTCCTGTTGCGGTTCCGCGTCGACGTCGCCGATACGGGGCAGGGCGGCTTCGTCGGTCACGCGATGGGCTCCATGACCTCGAGTCCGCCCAGGTACGGTCGCAGCACCTCGGGCACCGTCACCGACCCGTCGGAACGTTGATGCGTCTCGAGCAGGGCGACGATCCACCGCGTGGTGGCGAGCGTGCCGTTCAGGGTCGCGACCGGCTGGGTCTTACCGCCGTCCGAGGGTCGGAACCGCGTGTCGAGGCGCCGCGCCTGGTACGTGGTGCAGTTCGACGTGCTGGTGAGCTCGCGGTAGGCGTCCTGCGTGGGCACCCAGGCCTCGATGTCGAACTTGCGCGCCGCGCTCGAGCCGAGGTCGCCCGCGGCGACGTCGATCACGCGGTACGCCAGCCCGAGGTCCTGCAGCATGCCCTCCTGCATCGCGACGAGGCGGTCGTGCTCGGCCTCGGCGTCCGCCGGGTCGGTGTAGACGAACATCTCGAGCTTGTTGAACTGGTGCACGCGGATGATGCCGCGGGTGTCCTTGCCGTAGGAGCCCGCCTCGCTGCGATAGCACGTGGACCACCCGGCGTAGCGCTTGGCGCCGCGTTCGAGGTCGAGGATCTCGTCCATGTGGTACCCGGCGAGGGGCACCTCGCTGGTGCCGACGAGGTACAGGTCTTCTTTGGGCAGGTGGTAGACCTCGGCGGCGTGCTGACCGAGGAACCCGGTGCCGCGCATGACCTCGGGACGCACGAGCGTCGGCGGGATCATCGGCGTGAACCCGGCCTGCAGCGCCCGGTCGAGCGCGAGGGTCATGAGCGCGAGCTCGAGGCGCGCGCCGATGCCGGTGAGGAAGTAGAAGCGGCTGCCCGAGACCTTCGTGCCGCGCTCCATGTCGATCGCACCGAGCTTCTCGCCCAGGGCCAGGTGGTCGAGCGGCTCGAAGTCGAACGTCGGGACCTCGCCGTGTGTGCGGAGGGTCACGAAGTCCGCTTCGCCACCGGCGGGGACGCCGTCGAGCACGATGTTCTCGATCTTCGACAGGGCCTCCTCGGCCGCCTCTTCGGCGATGGTCACCGCGTGCTGAGCGGCCTTGACCTTCTCGCTGAGCTCTTTGGCCTCGGCCACGAGAGCGGGCTTGTCGTCCTTGGGGGCCTGCGCGACCTTCTTGCCGTGCGCGTTCTGCGCCGCGCGGAGTTCTTCGAACTCGGTGATGCGCGCGCGGCGCTCGCGGTCGGCGGCGATCGCCGCGTCGACGGAGTCGGCCGACTCCCCGCGCGCGATCTGGGAGCGCTTCACCAGTTCGGGATCTTCACGCAGCAGAGTCAGGTCGATCACGCGTCCATCCTACGGTCGGGGCGAGAGGCGCTCCCGCGCCGATGAGAAGCCGGACCGCCGCGCGGCATCGGGCACGTCACGATCCGGATGCCGTCGGGTCGAGGGCCTTCGTCACCGCCAGCACGTCGGCGAACTGCGCGTCGATCGCGGCACGACGGGCCGCGGCATCCGCGACCAGGGCCTCCACCGTGACCGCACGCGCCTCGAGCTCCGCGTGGCGCGCGTCGAGATCCGTCAACCGCGCGGCGAGCGCCTCCTCCCACGTTCCGCTGTGGCTCGTACCGTCCGAGCTCTGCCAGTCCTGCCTCCACCGTCCGCGTTCGACCGGGTCCATCGCGTTGTACCGGTCTGCATCGGTCTGGTAACTCGCACGGTCCAGCTCGTAGCCCTGGCGGTCGGCGTCGAGCTGGGCGCGTTGGGTCACGGCATCCGTCTCCGCCTCGGTGAGCTGCGCGACGGCGTTGTCGTAGTCGGCGATGAAGCCGTCGACCGCCGCGGTCACGCGGTGCCCGACGCCGACGAGGGCCGCACGGTCGGTGAAGAACCGTGCGTACACCGCCTCCAGCGCGGGATCGAAGCCGCCTTCGACCCAGACCTGAGACCCCAGATAGGCGAAAAGCTCCGTGTCCCGCAGCTCCTCGTGGTCGCCGACCGACCACTCGATCTGCTGGTGCACCGGGTCGTCGGCGGGGACGCGCTCGATGGCGGCGTGCAACTGATCTTTGACGCGCCACACCTCGCCCGATCCGAGACGATCGAACGCGGCGTGCAGGAGTTCGTGCGCGAGCGTCGTCACGGCCGCGTCGGCGACGCGCGCGTCGGTGGGGACGAAGACGACGATGCCCGCCCCGCTGTAGCACCCCGCCACGGCGTGATCGTCGGCGGTGTCCTCCCTCTCGCACGAGCTCCGGAGGTCGTCCCCCGCGGCCGATCGGGCACCGACCTCGGTGAGGATCTCCCGGCCGTGGTCGGTGAGGAACGCGCGATCGGCCACCGCCGCGATGTCGGCGGGCAGGGTCTTCGGACCGACCAGCGCACCGACCTGCGCGATCAGAGCACGGTCGGCACCGGTACCTATGACGATGCCCGCGGTGAGGGCGAGAACGGTGCACACGACCAGCGCGGTGATCCATGCCCGTCTGCGCCGACGCTCGCGCTCGAGAGCGGCGAACGGGCCTCGATCGGACAGACGCGGCTGCTGCTCGAACAGGGTCATGCGCGAACGGTAGAGCCTGCGGGAGAACGCCGCAGGGCGGCGTCCTGAACAGTGCCCGCCCATCTCTCGCGGTCAACCCCCGACCGCCGAGCAGGGAGCGCGCGTCGGCGGTCCTATGGTGGATGCCATGGCCGCCCCCCACGAACCGCGCGACGACGCGGAAGCCCCCCACACCGAGGAACCCGCCTCCCCCGAAGCCGAGCAGGATCGGGCCGCGTCGGAGGGCTCGCCTCAGGACTTCCACTCGGCGACGTTGCGGGGCGAGGACGACGACGACACCGTGTCCGACAACCCCGACCCCAAGAGCGCCGCCGAGCCGGACGACGTCATCCGCGAGCCGGGCGATGTGGAACCCGACACGTCGGACGGCGAGTCCGGTGAGGCCGTGCGCGTCTCGCACGACGGCGACGACGCACCGATGGATGCCGAGCCGACGACGAAGAAGCGCGCCGCCCTGGTCTACAACCCCACGAAGGTCGACCCCGAGGCGCTGCGCGCACGTGTGAGCGAGGTGGCCGCCGAGGCCGGGTGGGCCGAACCGCTGTTCTACGAGACCACCGTCGACGATCTCGGCGACGACGCGACGCGCGCCGCCCTCGAGGAGGACGTGGATGCCGTGCTCGTCGCCGGCGGCGACGGCACCGTCCGCGCCGTGGCCGAGGCCCTGACCTCGACCGGCATCCCGCTCACCATCGTGCCGAGCGGCACGGGCAACCTCCTCGCCCGCAACCTGAACCTTCCGCTCGACGACACGGACGCGATGATCCGCGCCACGTTCGAGGGCAAGGTGCACCCCACCGACACCGGGATCGCCCGGATCCGTCGCGCCGACGGCACCGTCGAGGAGCACGGCTTCGTCGTGATGGCGGGAATGGGCCTGGATGCCGCCATGATCCAGAACACCCGCCCCGAGCTGAAGAAGTCGGTCGGCTGGGTCGCCTACGTCGACGGCGCCGCCCGGTCGCTCGTGAATGCCAAGCCGTTCCGCGTCATGTATCAGCTCGACGGTCACGGGCATCGCCTCCACTCGGCGAAGGTGCAGAGCGTGCTGTTCGCCAACTGCGGCGCTCTGCCGGGTGGCGTGGCCTTGATTCCGGATGCCTCGATCGCCGACGGCGTGCTGGACGTCGCCGTCATCCAGCCCACCGGACCCTTCGGATGGCTCGGGGTGTGGCGGAGCATCTGGTGGGACAACACCGTCCTGCGACGCTTCCGCGCGGGCCGACGCGTGCTGGAGCGCCGCCGCGATTCGTCGGTGCGCTACCTCCGCGGCAGCGGCATCGAGCTGGCGACCGCCCCCGCACAGCCGATCGAGCTCGACGGCGACGATTTCGGCGAGGCGACCCGCATCTACACCCGCATCATCGAGGGCGGCCTCGCGGTCGCGCTGCCGGCGTCGCACGACACGTCGTCGCTGTAAGCCGCCGAGCGGGCCCTGCTCTGTCGGCGTGCCGCGGGCCGTGCGGCGAAAGCACACGTTCGGGTCGAACGCATACGTAACGCTCGGCCCGTGCGCATGCGTTCGAACCGAACGTGTGCGCTCGGGGCCACCGGCGGCGTCGGGCGCCGGCCACGCCGCGGCGTGTCAAGCCCGGCGGCGCGGAACGCCCGCTGGATAGCGTCGCTGCATGGGTTCTCCGTCTCTCGTGTGGTTCCGTGACGATCTGCGGCTGACCGACCACCCCGCCCTGCGCGCAGCGCTCGACCGCGGCGAACCCGTCATCGGGCTCTACGTGCTCGACGAGGAATCCGACGGTGTGCGCGAGATCGGCGGGGCGGCGCGGTGGTGGTTGCATCACTCGCTGGCATCCCTGTCCGAGCGACTGAGCGAGCGCGGCTCGACGCTCGTTCTCCGCCGCGGCCGCGCGGCCGACGTCGTGCCCGCGGTCGTCGAGGAGACGGGGGCGGGCGCGGTCTTCTGGAACCGGCGGTACGGCGGCGTGGAGCGCGAGATCGATGCAGGCCTCAAGGAGGAGCTGCGCGGCGATGACGTGACCGTCGCCTCGTTCGCGGCCAACCTGCTGTACGAACCCTGGACCGTGCGCACCGGTGCCGACACGCCGTACGGGGTGTATTCGCCGTTCCGCCGGGCGGTCGAACGGATGCCGGCACCCCGCGCCCCGCTTTCCGAAGCGCGCAAGATCCCGGGGCCGACCACAGCGCCCACGTCCGACGATCTCGGCGCGTGGAAGCTGCTGCCCACGAAGCCCGACTGGGCCGGGGGTCTTCGCGACACGTGGGAGCCCGGCGAACCCGCGGCCCTGGCGCGTCTGAACGAGTTCCTCGATGACGACCTGGGCGACTACGCCTTCTCGCGCGACGCGCTGGCCGGCGAGGCGACCTCGAATCTGTCGCCGCGGCTGCGGTGGGGCGAGATCAGCCCCTACCAGGTGTGGCACGCCACCGTCGAGCACCGCGGGTCGGGGAAGCACGCCGAATCCGCCACGGGGTTCCTGTCCGAGCTCATCTGGCGCGAGTTCGCGTGGCACGTGCTGTTCCACTCCCCCGACCTCGCGACGAAGAACTGGCGGCAGCAGTTCGACGCGTTCCCCTGGCCTCCCCTGAACCACGCCCACCTGGAGGCGTGGCAGCGGGGCGAGACCGGCATCGCGGTCGTGGATGCCGGGATGAAGCAGCTCTGGGAGACCGGGGTCATGCACAACCGCGTGCGCATGGTCACGGCATCCTTCCTCACCAAGAACCTGCTCATCGACTGGCGCCGCGGCGAGCAGTGGTTCTGGGACTGTCTCGTCGACGCGGATGCCGCGAGCAACCCGTTCAACTGGCAGTGGGTCGCGGGATCGGGGGCGGATGCCGCGCCCTACTTCCGCGTTTTCAACCCCGAGACGCAGCGCGAGAAGTTCGATCGGCACGGCGAGTACATCCGGCGATGGGCGCCGGAGCACCTCGACGGTGGAGCGCCCGAGCCGATGGTCGATCTGAAGGAGACGCGCCAGCGCGCGCTCGACGCCTACGACAAGGTGCGGCACGGCGGCTGACCCTGCGCACGCGAAAGGGGCGCCACCCGAAGGTGGCGCCCCTTGTCACGGGAACGTCAGTTGACGCGGGTCTCCACGACCTCGTCCTCGTCGTCGTCACCGGGGATGAAGACATCCACGACGGTGACATTGATCTCGGCGACCTTCATGCCGACGAGCTCGGTGATGGCCTGGTGCACCGCGGCGCGGACGTTCGAGGCCACGCGCTGCAGCTGCTCGGGGTAGTCGACCTGGATCGCGATGTCGGCGGCGACCTCGGTCTCGCCGACCTCGACGCTCACGCCCTGGGCGTAGTCCTTGGATCCCACGGCCTGGCGGATGTTGCCGATCACGCGGGCGGCTCCCCCGCCGAGGGCGTGCACGCCGGGGACCTCGGCCGCGGCGATGCCGGCGACCTTGGCGACGACGGCATCCACGATGACGGTCGAGCCGCCGTCGTTCGTGGCCGCCGTGCGGGGGGCGGGGGTGGTGGTGGCGGTGGTGTTCTCAGCCATTGCGCTTCCTTCCGTGATCTGCGAAACCCTGTGTTCCGCGAAGTCACAGTGGAGACGCTCGCCGACCGGCATTCGTCACGCGATCACGGCTGAGAGAACCCTGAGCGTCCGGTGACGCCCGCGTCACTCGTCGAAGCCGCCGTACGGGACGTCGGGGTCGCCGTCGTCGCGCTCGTCGTAGGAGACGGTCTCGACCGAGAACGCCACCGAGGTGTGGGGGGAGAACAGGACGCTCACCTCTCGGTTGCCGACGACGACGAAGGATTCGAACCGCCCACCGCGCCCGACGGCATCCTCGATCCTCTTCTTCAGCGCCTCGATGTCTTGGCCCTGAGCCAGCGCGAACACCGCGTCGTTCACTGCCATCTGCGTACGGATCATGGTTTTGCCCCCAGACATGGCGGCGACGTTAGGTCGGTTCGAGTCCGGACCCGGAGGGGGTTGCGGTTCTGACCGATCCGGAATACCGCCGCCTCACCACCGGTTGATGTGGAGGTGAACGATGCGATCCCCTCCCTCTCCGTTCTCGACCTGGTCCCCGTGCGCGCGGGTCAGAGCAGCGCTCAGGCTGTCGCCTCCTCGCTCGACCTCGTCGAGCGCGCCGACCGGCTCGGCTACCG
>NZ_RBZY01000067.1 GCF_004022425.1 Microbacterium enclense
GCGTCAGATAATAGAAGGTCGGGAACGGGCTGCCGTCGTCCAGACGCGGCGAGGTCGCGACCACCGTGGGGTTGCCGCAGACGCAACGCGCCGCGATGCCGACGACTCCGCGCGGCACTCGGCCCAGCTGCGACTGCAGCACGTCGAGATCGGCGTCCGTGGCGGGGGGCAGGGGCGGGGTGCTCATCGCCTCCAGGGTACCCGGAGGCCCCGGCACCCTCCGCCGCCACCGCCCGGGCGCCCGGCGTGATCAGGGGGCCGGCGGCGGCGACGACGGGTCGGGCACTCCGAGGGTCGGGACCGCGACCTGCGCGGCGCCCGCCGCGGCCACGGATCGCACGAGCTGTGACATCCAGTCCGTCCGGGTCTGGCCGACGTCCTGCGAGACGTCCTGCTGTTCCTGCAGGGCTTCGGACGCGGGGAGATCGTCGTCGATGAGGTACACGACCTCGCCGGGCATCGTGTAGAAGAGGCGCTCGCGCGCCTGGGTCGTGATGTACGCGGGGTCCGACCAGCGTTCGCGCTGCGACTGCAGGTCGGCCACCTCGCTCTCGCTCAGCGCCACGGCCGTGCGCAGAGCCTGGATCTGCTGGCGCTGGTCCATGTACGTGCCGACCGTGGGCACGAGGACGAACGTGCCGAGGACGACGAGCCCGAGCATGATCACGACGAAGCCGGAGATGCGCAGTCCGCCGAGCCACTCGCGCACGTCGACGCGGCGCGGCCCCGGCCGACCTCGAGAGGCCGAGCGTGCGGGCTCCCGCGCGGGACGTGACCGGCGCGACTTCTCACTCAAGGGGGCGGGCGGGTCCGCCCGTCCTCGGGGAGAAGGGGGCGTCGGACGATCCACGACGTCTCCTTCCTCACCCCGGCCGTCGCGTCGGCAGCGGGCGGTATCCGACTCTACGTCCAGCGGCGCCCTCGCTCGAATGACGCGCCGGGCTCATGGCATCCCCTCGTCCTCGCCGGAGACGACGAAGGGGGGAGCCGTCCGGCTCCCCCCTTCTCACGCGGGTGCGTTCAGCCCTTGAAGCGGGGGAACGCGGAGCGACCGGCGAAGACCGCGGCGTCGCCGAGGTCTTCCTCGATGCGCAGGAGCTGGTTGTACTTCGCGACGCGCTCGCTGCGAGCCGGCGCCCCGGTCTTGATCTGGCCGGCGTTCACCGCGACGGCGAGGTCGGCGATCGTGGTGTCCTCGGTCTCACCCGAACGGTGCGACAGCATCGAGGTGTAGCCCGAGCGGGTCGCGAGGGCGATGGCATCCAGGGTCTCGGACAGCGTGCCGATCTGGTTGACCTTCACCAGGAGCGAGTTGGCGACGCCGAGGTCGATGCCCTGCTGGAGACGCTTGGGGTTGGTGACGAAGAGGTCGTCGCCGACGAGCTGAACCTTGGAGCCGATCGCGTCGGTGAGCTTCTTCCAGCCGTCCCAGTCGTCCTCGGCGAGCGCGTCCTCGATCGTGACGATGGGGAAGTTGGCGACGAGGTCGGCGAAGTAGTCGACGAGTTCGTCGACGCTCCACGCCTTGCCCTCGACGGTGTAGACACCGTCCTTGTAGAACTCGGTGGCGGCGACGTCGAGGCCCACGGCGATGTCGGTGCCGGGGGTGAAGCCAGCCTTCTCGATCGCGCGGATGAGGAAGTCCAGGCCCTCGCGGTTGCTGGGCAGGTCGGGGGCGAAGCCGCCCTCGTCGCCGAGACCGGTGTTGTAGCCCGCGGACTTCAGCTCGCCCTTGAGGACGTGGTAGACCTCGGTGCCCCAGCGGAGCGACTCGCCGTAGGTCTCGGCGCCGATGGGCGCGAGGAAGAACTCCTGGAAGTCGATGCCGTTGTCGGCGTGCTCGCCGCCGTTGATGACGTTGAACAGGGGGACGGGCAGGAGGTGCGCGTTGGGTCCGCCGAGGTAGCGGAACAGCGGCAGGTCGGCGCTGTCGGCGGCGGCCTTGGCGACGGCGAGCGAGACGCCGAGGATGGCGTTGGCGCCGGTGCGCGACTTGTTCTCGGTGCCGTCGGTCTCGATGAGGATCTCGTCGATGATGCGCTGCTCGCTCGCCTCGACGCCCTCGATGGCCGGGCCGAGCTCGTCGACGACCGCGGCGACGGCCTTCAGCACACCCTTGCCGCTGTAGCGGCTCTTGTCGCCGTCGCGAAGCTCGTAGGCCTCGAACGCACCGGTGGACGCGCCGGAGGGGACGGCCGCCCGCTGGACGATGCCGTCGTCGAGGAGCACCTCCACCTCGACGGTCGGGTTACCGCGCGAATCCAGGATCTCGCGCGCGTTGACAGCCTCGATAAGTGCCACGAAGGACTCCTCGTTGGTTCTGGGTGGAAGAGGGCGGAGCGTCGTCGGTCCACGGTCGAGTCTAGTGACCGCGGTCGGCGCGCGTGTGGTCGAGTCGGGGCGGCGGAAGTGGCCCCGGGGCGTCAGACGTGGCCCCGGGGCCACAACCGCCGGTCCGTGTCAGGACACCGGGGACCTGGATGCCACGGCGTCGGTGAGCACGGCCAGGGCGAGCCCGTCCCACCCCTTGCGGTCGAGCGTCTGCAGGGCAGTGGCGTCGAAACGCGGGTCCTCGCCCAGCATCACGACGCCCGCTCGCGCTCCCTCGACCTTCGTGTCGCCCGTCGGCGGATCGGCCACGGCGCCGGCGCGCACGACGTTGTCGAGCACGATGACGGTGCCCGGACGCCCGAGACGCGCCGCCCAATCGAGGTAGGCGGTATTCGACTCCTTGTCCGCGTCGACGAACACCAGATCGAACGGCTCCTCGCCCACCAGCGTCGGGAGGACGTCGAGGCCGCGCCCGACGCGCACCTCGACGCGGTCGGCCACGCCCGCGCGGGCGAGGTTGTCGCGCGCGATACCGGCGTTGCGCTCCTCCGCCTCGATGGACACCACCCGACCGCCCTCGGGCACGGCCCGCGCGAGCCAGATCGTGGAGTAGCCGCCGAGCGTCCCGATCTCCAGCACCCGCCGCGCACCGCTGATGCGCACCAGCAGGTGGAGGAGTTTCGCGCTGACCGGCGACACCTCGATCGCGGGGAGTCCCGCGTCCTGCTGCGCGGCGAGCGCGGCATCCAGGCTCGGATCGGAGCCGATGAGGGTGTCGGTCAGGAAGGCGTCGACATCGTCGTGTGTGGGCACTCCCCCAGCCTGACGAGCCTCGGGGCGCGGGTCAACGGCTGGACGTGCGCCGGGACGCGCACGGTCGCGAGGGCGTCGAGGACCGCGGGCAGCAACGCCTCGGCCGTGCGTCGGTAGCCGAGTGCGCTCGGGTGGAACCGGTCGGCGCTGAACATCTCGTCGGGACGCTCGGCGAACACCGGGCCGACGGCGCGAGCGAGGGCGACGACGCGTCCTCCCGCGCGCTGCACCGCGGCCGCCTGAGCCGCAGCCAGTTGCCGCGAAGACCGCGCCGCGAGCGAGCGCAACGGTTGCGGGATCGCGCGCAGCGTCCCGAGGTCGGGGCACGTGCCGACGACGACCGGGATGCCGAGATCCCGGAGCGTGCCGACGATGTCCTCCAGCTGCGCCGCCGCGCGGGAGGCGGGGATGCGGTGCGTCACGTCGTTACCGCCGACCACGATGACGGCGACGTCCGCGCGGTAGCCGTCCGGCAGGGCGGACAGCTGCCGTGCCAACGCCGACGTCTCGGAGCCGACCACGGCGGCCGTGCGCAAGCGGACGGGGCGCGCCTGCGCTGTCGCGATCCCCTTCGCCAGACGGGCGCCCAGCGTGTCGCGGCGGTGGCCGGCGCCCAGGCCCGCGGCGATCGAGTCGCCGAGCAGGAGGAGCTCGACCGGCGGACCGGGATGCTTCTTGCGGCGCCACACGCGGTCGGCATCCAGGGCCTGCTCGCCCAGGGGCTTGCCGATCCGACGACGGGCGATGGCCGCCTGCCGCGAGATGAGGGTCCGCACCCCCACTGCCGCGGTTCCGAGCACCGCGACCGACGATGCCAGGGTGACGGTGATCGGCCGACGCCTGCGCATGCCGTCATCCCATCGCGCCGCGGTGAACGGCGGGTGACGCCGGGGTGGGCGTCAGCCGAGAGGCTTGATGTCGAGCGACGCGACCGTGCTGTCGGACCCCACGGTCGCGAACGCCGTGTAGCCGTCGGCGCTCGAACGCTCCAGCAGCGCCTTCATGTTCTTCGGCCGCTGCTCAAGGCGCACGCGGACACCGTCGCCGACGAGGGCGGCTTTGATCTGCAGGAGGCGCGCGAGGGGGACGTCCCGGTCATGCACCAGCACGAGGGAGCGCTCGCCGGAGTCTTCGGCATCCTGGAGCAGGTCGACGATCCGCTCGAACCCGATCGAGAAGCCGACCGCGGGCACGTCCTGGCCGAGGAATCGGCCGATCATGCCGTCGTAGCGCCCGCCGCCACCGAGGGAGTAGTCGACGCTCGGGTGCGCGAGCTCGAAGATCGTGCCCGTGTAGTACCCCATGCCGCGGACCAGGAACGGGTCGAAGCGCAAAGGCGCCTCGGCCCCGCGCGAGGCGGCGACCGTGTCGCCGAGGGCGACCAAGTGGTCGACGATCTCGTCCGGGATGCCGGCGGGCAGCGCCGCACGAATCCCCGCCGCGTCGAACCCCGCGGCGCCGGCGCTCGGCCGGGCGAGGTAGGCGGCGAGAGCGTCGACGGCCGTGGCCGTGGAGCCCCGGTCGCGCAGCTCGGCGATGACGCCGTCGGCGGCGATCTTGTCGAGCTTGTCGATCGTGATGAGCACCCCCGGGCGCTCGTCGGGCGCGAATCCGAACACGTCGAGCATCGCGTCGAGCACGCGACGGTCGTTGACGCGGACGATGCCGCCCTCGAGCCCCAGGGCGTCGAGCACGTCGAGGCTCGCGGTCATCAGCTCGGCCTCGGCGCGCGCGGACGCGTCGCCGATGATGTCGATGTCGCACTGGACGAACTGGCGGTAGCGGCCCTTCTGCGGTCGCTCCGCGCGCCACACCGGCGCCATCTGGATCGCGCGGAACACCGTCGGCAACTGCGCACGATTGGTGGCGTAGAAGCGTGCGAGGGGCACGGTGAGGTCGTACCGCAGCCCCAGGTCGGCGAGTGCGGCGGGGTCGTCGGCCGCGGCGCGGATCGCCTCGGCATCCAGTCCGCGCTTGAGGACGCTGAACGACAGCTTCTCGTTGTCGCCGCCCATGCCGGCGTGCAGGCGCGCGTACTCCTCGACCACGGGGGTCTCGATCTCGTCGAAGCCGTGCGCGCGGTAGCGCTCGCGGATGACGGCGAGCACGCGCTCGCGGCGGGCCTTGTCGGCGGGGAGGAAGTCGCGCATACCGCGCGGCGGGTTCACGGATGCCACGTCCCCATTGTTCCAGTCCCACGCGCGGCGTCCGTGCGCGGGCGTCGAGCGCACACGATCCGCCCGAATGCACACGATGCGGACGGCACGGACGTGTGCGTTCGACCCGATCGTGTGGTTTCGTCGCGGCTACTCGGCCGACCGAACCTCGGCGGACAGGGCGCGGAGCCGGGAGCGGAGGGCGCGGTCGGCATCCCAGCCGTGGTCGCGGGCCTGCTGCACCAGGGCGAGGAGCGCGTCGCCGAGCTCGGACTCGTCGGCGGGGGCCAGGGGTGCGCGCCCCGCCACCACGCCGACCTGCGCGGCCTTGCCGAGCACCTTCTGGGCGAGGGCGAGGGACGGCATGTGCTCGGAGACACCGTCGAGCACGCTCGTACGCTCGCGCTTCTCCGCGGCCTTCGCCGCGTTCCAGTGCACGAGCACCTCTTCGGGCGTGGATGCCACGGCGTCGCCGAACACGTGCGGGTGGCGGCGCACCATCTTCTCGGTGAGGCCGCGGGCCACGTCGTCGATGTCGAAGGGGTCGTCGGGGTCGCCCGCGGCGATCTCGGCATGGAACAGCACCTGCCACAGCAGGTCGCCCAGTTCCTCCCGCAGGTCGGCGCGCGTGCCGGCCTCGACGGCGTCGATCACCTCGGCGCTCTCCTCGACGAGGTACGGCACGAGATCGCGGTGGTCGATCGTCTGCGTCCACGCGCAGCGCTCGCGCACCACGCGCATCGTCTCGGCGGCCTCGCGCAGCGCGTCGTCGCTCACGGCATCTCCTCTCGCGGTCCCTGCGGGTCCGATGCCCCGAGTATCCCCCAGCCTCACGTCGTGTGCGCCGAGGCCGGACACGAATCCCCCGAGGCCCCGGCGCCCCGGAATCCCGCGGCACCCCGCGCCAATCCTCCTTCGTCGTGTCCCGCGGTGACGGGAAACGTCTCGCGTGACATGGCCGCAACGTGACGCAACTACTCTGGGGCGTGTGCGTGAACTGACCCCGACCGAGGCCATCGACCTCGTGGGCCGCTTCGAAGCCGGCCAAGAGCTTCCCGAACAGATGCGCGCCGACGTGCGCCTGCTCGGTTCCCTGCTCGGCCGTGTGCTGCGAGAGAGCGGCTCCCCCGGCCTGTACGACGATGTCGAGAAGCTGCGGACCGCGACGATCCAGGCGTATACCGACGAGACGCCCGAGGCGTTCGAGCGCGCGGCGGCCATCGCCGACGGCTTCACGATCGCCCGCGCCGATGAGGTGGCCCGCGCGTTCACCGCGTACTTCCACCTCGTCAACCTCGTCGAGGAGCACCAGCGCGTGCGCGTGCTGCGCGAGCGTGGCGACCGCCCCTCGCGCGGCGGCACGCCAGACACCATCGCGACCGCCTTCGAGCGCCTCGCGAGCGAGGTCGGCGAGGAGACCGCGCTCGCGCGCCTGCAGACGCTGCGGTTCCACCCGGTGTTCACGGCGCACCCGACCGAGGCCCGCCGCCGGGCGATCTCGACCAGCATCCGCCGACTGTCGGAGCTCCTCGGTGAGCTCGACGCGGCGGCGGACAACGAGGGCGAGGTCCGCCGCACCGAGCGCCGCATGCTCGAGGAGATCGACACCCTGTGGCGCACCGCGCCGTTGCGCCGGGAGAAGCCGTCACCGGTCGACGAGGTGCGCTCGGTCATGGCCGTCTTCGACGAGACGCTCTACACCGCCGTTCCGCGGGTCTACCGCCGGATCGACGACATCCTCCAGGGCGACGAGGCCGGCGCCAAGGCCCCGATCGTGAAACCGTTCGTCCGGGTGGGCTCGTGGGTCGGCGGCGACCGTGACGGCAACCCCTTCGTCACGGCATCCGTCACCCGCAAGGCCGCGGCGATCGCGAGCGAGCACGTGCTGATCGGCCTCGAGCGCACGACGCAGCGCGTCGGCCGGGGACTGACGCTGGATGCCGAGACCACCCCGCCGAGCGACGCCCTCCTCGCCCTGTGGAACCGGCTGCGCGCGGCCGACGAGGACGCCGCCGCCGAGATCGCCGAGCGCTCCCCCGAGGAACCGCACCGCCGCATCCTGCTGCTGCTCGCGCGCAAGATCGCCGCGACCCGCACGCGCAACGCCGACCTCGCCTACCGCGATCCCGAGCACCTGCTGACCGACCTCCGGACCGTCCAGGACTCCCTCGTCGGTGCCGGCGCCGCGCGGCAGGCGTACGGCGCGCTGCAGCGCCTGGTGTGGCAGGTCGAGACGTACGGCTTCCACCTCACCGAGCTCGAGGTGCGCCAGCACTCCGCCGTCCACCGCAAGGTGCTCGACGAGCTGCGCGGCGGCGGTGCGCGCAGCGAGCTGACCGACGAGGTGCTGGAGGTCTTCCGCTCGATCGCCTACGTGCAGGAGCGCTTCGGGCCGCGCGCGGCCGGACGCTTCATCGTGTCGTTCACGCAGTCGGCCGACGACCTCGCCAACGTGCACGAACTCGCGTCGTACGCGATGGGTCCGGGCGAGGCGCTGCCCGTGCTCGACGTCATCCCCCTGTTCGAGACGTTCGCCGACCTGCAGGCGGCGCCCGGCATCCTCGCCGAGATCGTCGCGCACCCCGCTTTCGTGCAGAGATTGGATGCCACCGGCCGCCGCCTCGAGGTCATGCTCGGCTACTCGGACTCGTCGAAGGACGTCGGCCCCGTCGCCGCGAACCTCGCGCTGTACGAGGCGCAGGCCAAGATCTCCACGTGGGCCCAGGCCGAGGGCATCGAGCTGACGCTGTTCCACGGTCGCGGCGGTGCCCTGGGTCGCGGCGGCGGTCCCGCCAACTCCGCGATCCTCGCGCAACCGCCGCACTCGGTGGACGGCCGGTTCAAGCTCACCGAGCAGGGCGAGGTCATCTTCGCGCGCTACGGCGATCCCGACATCGCGATGCGCCACATCGACCAGGTTGCGGCGGCGGTGCTCACGGCATCCTCCCCCTCGATCGAGCGGCGCAACCGCGGGGCCGCCGAGGCATTCGCCGATGTGGCATCCACGATGGACGTCGCATCCCGCGAGCGGTTCTTCGCGCTGGTCAAGGCGCCCGGCTTCGCGCCGTGGTTCGCGACCGTCACGCCCATGGAGGAACTCGGCCACCTCGCGCTCGGCTCGCGCCCTGCCCGCCGTGGTCTCTCGGTCGAGTCGCTCGAGGATCTCCGGGCGATCCCGTGGGTGTTCTCGTGGACGCAGGCCCGCATCAACCTCGCCGGCTGGTTCGGCCTCGGCACCGCTCTCGACGCGGTCGGCGACGAGCAGCGCCTCCGCGACGCGTACGAGCAGTGGCCGCTGTTCCGCACGATGATCGACAACGTCGCGATGAGTCTCGCCAAGGCCGATGCCCGCATCGCCCGTCGCTACCTCGCCCTGGGCGACCGCGACGACCTCGCCGCGCTCGTCATGGACGAGATGCTGCTCACCCGCTCGTGGGTCGAGCGCATCACGGGAGGCGAGCTGCTCGGCAACAAGCCCGTGCTGCAGCGCGCCGTTAAGATGCGCAGCCCCTATGTCGACGCGCTGTCACTCCTGCAGCTGCGGGCCCTCCGCGCGCTGCGCGACACCCACGCAGAGAACTCGACCCCGGATGCCGAGCACCAGCGTTTGCTGCTGCTGTCGGTGAGCGGCGTGGCCGCAGGCCTGCAGAACACGGGCTGATCCGGACCCGTGCGAGAGCGCCGACGTCTTCCGGGGCGTCGGCGCTTTCGTGTCTAGGGACCCGCCCACCGTCCCGCGGAGTTCACCGACGACACGCCGCCTACGGCCGGACCTCATCGGCGTGTCGGACACGGACTCCGCAGGACGGCACGCGAGGGGACGGCATCCGGATGCCGAGAACCTCCGCCGACGAGTCAATCGAGGCGGCGGTCGGCGGCGTGGCGCGCGAGGCTGCGGCCGTAGCGCTCGGTGAGCTGCACCATGAGGTCGGGGGTCTCGCGGTCCAGGCCGAAGACGTACCCGGGGAAGTCGAGCTCTTTCTGGGCGGCCCAGATCTCGTCGTGTCGGTCAGGCGAGAGCAGCTGCACGGGGTCGCCGACGGCCACCCAGCCGATCGGCACCACGGTCTCGGCTGCCAGCACCGTGCGCAGGTGAACGACAGCATTGATGCGCACCTCGCTGCGGTCGCCGATCTCCGCGCCATTGAAGACCCGCGTGCCGGTCGCGAGGAACACCTCGTCGCCGACATCCGCGCCCGCGACGCTCGCCATCGGGCCGATGAGGGTATGCGCCCCCACGTGCACCGCGTGGGTGGAACTCGCGCGCAGCAGGGCGTTCTCCATCACGATGGTGTTCTCGCCCAGCACGATCGGGCTGCCCTCGGCGGTGAGGACCGCGCCGTGGAGGACCTGGCATCCGGCGCCGATCGTGACGTCGCCGCTGATGACCGCGGTCGGGGCGATCACGGCGTCGGGATGGATGCGGGGCTCGGCCCCGAGGTGAGCGAAGCGCATGGGCGGCGTCCTTCCCGTCGGTGCCCGTCAGCGTAGTCCCGCCGCGCACCCTCCGCTCATGCGGACGCGCCCTCGGTCTCCTTCGGGGCGGGCAGCGGCCACAGCGCGTCGAGAAGCTGACGCACCCACGCGATGAGGTTCGTGTCGTGGGCATCCTGCGGGAGCGGGACGACCATGGCATCCCCGTTCGCGATGAGCTTCGCCTTCGGATACAGCCGCTGCAGGCGCACCCGCATCGAGTCGGCGAGGTGCGCCGGCGCGATCCGCAGATTCGACCCCATCGCGACGACGTCGGCGAGCCCCGCCTGCGCGGCACGGCGGCGCAGACGCGCGACCGCGATCAGCCCCTCGACCTCGGCGGGCGGTTCGCCGTACCGGTCGCGGAGTTCCTCGATCACGAGGTCGATCGCGTCGTCCTTGGCGGAGGCGGATGCCGCGGCGGACAGCTTCTGGTACGCCTCCAGCCGTAGGCGCTCGCTGTCGATGTAGGTCTCGGGGAGGCGGGCGTCGACCGGGAGCTCCAGGCGCAGCTCGGTTGGCCCGTCGGTGTCTTCGCCGCGGAACGTGGCCACGGCCTCGCCGATCATCCGCAGGTAGAGGTCGAATCCCACGCCCGCGATGTGCCCGGCCTGCTCGGCGCCGAGAAGGTTGCCGGCGCCGCGCAGCTCGAGGTCCTTCAGCGCGACCTGCATGCCGCTGCCGAGGTCGTTGTTGACCGCGATCGTCTCGAGGCGGTCCGCGGCGGTCTCGGACAGCGGCTTCATCTCGTCGTAGAGGAAGTACGCGTAGGCGCGGTCGCGCCCGCGGCCGACGCGTCCGCGCAGCTGGTGCAGCTGCGAGAGCCCGTACTTGTCGGCGCGGTCGATGATGATCGTGTTGGCGTTGGAGATGTCGAGGCCGGTCTCGATGATCGTGGTCGACACCAGCACGTCGGCGCGCCGCTCCCAGAAGTCGTCGACGACCTGCTCCAGCGCGTGCTCGCCCATCTGGCCGTGGGCGACGACGATCCGCGCCTCGGGCACGAGCTCGGCGAGGTGCGCAGCGACCCGCTGGATGGACGAGACCCGGTTGTGCACGTAGAAGATCTGGCCCTCGCGCAGCAGCTCGCGGCGGATGGCCGCGGCGATCTGCTTGTCGTTGTTCGGACCGACGTACGACAGGATCGGATGCCGGTCCTCCGGCGGGGTCGCCAGCGTCGACATCTCGCGGATGCCGGTGACCGCCATCTCGAGCGTGCGCGGAATGGGCGTCGCGCTCATGGCCAGGATGTCGACGTTGGTCTTGAGCTTCTTGAGCGAGTCCTTGTGCTCGACGCCGAACCGCTGCTCCTCGTCGATGATCATGAGCCCGAGGTCTTTGAAGATCACCTTCTCGGTGAGGATGCGGTGCGTCCCGATGACCATGTCGACCGTGCCGTCGGTGAGACCCGCCAGCGTCGCCTTCGCCTCCTTGTCGCTCTGGAAGCGCGAGAGCGGCCGCACCGTCACGGGGAAGCCGGCGAAGCGCTCGGCGAAGGTCTCGAGGTGCTGCTTCACCAGCAGCGTCGTCGGCACGAGCATCGCGACCTGCTTGCCGTCCTGGATCGCCTTGAACGCCGCGCGCACCGCGACCTCGGTCTTGCCGAAGCCCACGTCGCCCGACAGGAGCCGGTCCATGGGGATCGGCTTCTCCATATCGGCCTTGATCTCGTCGATCGTCTGCAGCTGATCCTGCGTCTCGGCGAACGGGAACGCCTCTTCGAGCTCGCGCTGCCACGGGGTGTCGGGTCCGAACGCATACCCCTTGGATGCCATGCGCGCCGAGTACAGCTTCACCAGCTCGACCGCGATGTCGCGGACGGCCTTGCGGGCGCGACCCTTCGCCGCCGCCCAGTCGCTTCCGCCCATCTTCGACAGGGTCGGCGCCTCGCCACCGACGTACTTCGACAGAAGGTCGAGCTGGTCCGTGGGCACGAAGAGCTTGTCGCCCGGGTAGCCGCGCTTGGAGGGCGCGTACTCGAGGACCAGGTACTCCTTCGTCGTCTTCACCGCGTTGCGACCGCCGCTGGAGACCTCGCGGCGCGTGAGCTCCAGGAACTTCCCGATGCCGTGCGTCGCGTGCACCACGACGTCGCCGGGCTTGAGCTGCAGCGGATCGACGACGTTGCGCCGACGGGACGCGAGCTTCTTCACCCCGCGGTTGTCGCCGCCGACCGAACGACCGTAGAACTCGGTCTCCGTGATCACGGCGACCTTGATCTCGGTCAGCTCGAAACCACGCTCCAGCGGCGCGCACACGATGTGCGCCACTCCCGGCTCCGGTGGGGTGCGCACGTCGTCGACGCGGCGCGCGGCGATCCCGCGCTCGGCGAGCACGTCGCGCGCGCGGTCGACGAGACCGGGACCGGATGCCGTGACCACGACGGCCCACCCGTCCGCGAGGAGCTGCCCGACGTGCGCGGTCGCGCCGTCGACGTTGCCCTGGAACGAGGGCACGGGGTCGGCCTTCACCCGGTGCGCGGAGTCGTCTCCGACGACGAGGCCTTCGGCTTCGGCATCCGCCGCGCCCGAATCGAACGCGCTGAGCCGCCACCATGCGCCGCCGCGCCCGCTCGAGATCTCGCGCAGGTCGTCGAGGGTGACGAAGTCGCCCGCACCGAGGTCGACCGGGGTGTCGGCACCGGCCGTGGCGGCCGACCACGCCGCCTCCAGGAACTCGCGGTTGGTGTCACCGAGGGTGATCGCGCGCGCGAGCGAGCGCTCGGGGTCGACGAGGGCGACCGCGCTGCCACCGGGAAGGTAGTCGACGATCGTCACGAGGTCGTCGACGAGTACCGGGATGAGCGATTCCATGCCCTCGGCGGGGATGCCCTCCGCCATCTTCTCCAGCAGCTGACGAAGCCCCGGATAGCCGTCGCGCAACTCGGCCGCGCGCTCGCGCACCGCGGGGGTGAGCAGCAGCTCGCGACTCGGAACGAGCGAGACCTCGGGCACCTCGCCGGGGAGCGACCGCTGGTCGGCGACCGAGAACGCCCGGATCTGGTCGACCTCGTCGCCGAAGAACTCGACGCGGTAGGGGTGGTCGGCCACCGGCGGGAACACGTCCAGGATGCCGCCGCGCACGGCGAACTCTCCGCGGCGCGAGACCATGTCGACCCGGTGGTAGGCCAGTTCGACCAGGCGCGTCGTGACCTGCTCGAGTTCGCTCCCGCGCTCGCCGACGCGCAGCTGCACCGGCTCGACGTCGCCGAGTCCGGGCGCCAGCGGCTGCAGGGCGCTGCGCACGGATGCCGTGACCACGAGGGGCGTCGTACCGTCCCACGCCGCGATCCGGCGCAGCACGTCCAGTCGTCGACCGACGGTTTCGGGACTGGGGCTCAGGCGCTCGTGCGGCAACGTCTCCCACGCCGGGAAGTGCAGGACCTGCGCGCCCGGGAGAACGGCGTCCAGCGCCGGACCGAGAGACTCGGCGCGACGACCCGTCGGCGCGATCACCAGGACCGCACCGGGCGACCCCGCACCACGACGGTGCTCGAGGAGACCGGCGATGACGGGCGCATCGAGCCCATCGACGAGGGAGAGAGACAGATCGGAGGATGCCGCTGCCGCGGCCTCCCGGTACGACTCAGCCTGCTCGAGGGCGCGAACGATCCCGGGAACTGTCACTCGATACATCCTACGCGGGGCGACCGACACGGGGATCGGAAGGGGCGTCGGTGCGGGCGGGGTCGCGCGGAGCCGCGTCGTACAGTGGCTTCATGACCTCGTCCGGCGCGCCCGACTTCGCGTCCCCGTACGCGCCGGCCCCGGTCGGGACACTGCTGACTCCCCCGCCACCGACGCCGCCGCGACGGCCGCTCGGCGCGATCGGCCTGGTCCTGGCGATCCTCGCCGGGGTGGTGGCATCCGGGGTCGCGGGCTTCGCGTCGTTCCGCGTGGCGGAGCGCGCCGGCGCAGAATTCGTCGCGCGCGGCGGCCAGTCCATCGACTGGCGGCTGCTGTCGCCCGTGCGTGACATGGTCCTGCTCGCCGAGATCGCCTTCTGGTCCGGGACGGTTCTCGGCGTCGCCGCCTTCGTGATCGGAATCGTCGCGACCGCGCGAAACCTCGGACGCGGTCCGGCGATCGCAGCCATCGTGATCGCGGCGCTCGGTCCGTTCGTGTTCGCGATCGTGGTCTTCATCGCCGTTGCCTCGGGGGCGGGCGAGCTCGTCGGCGCGGCGGTCTGACGGCCCTACCGGGTCACGGGACGTGCGTCCACCCTGTGGGGCGCATCGCGACGGCTCCCTAGGCTGACCGCGACGAGGGTGCCACATGCCCTCGACGACCACAGGAGGACACAGTGACCAGCACACCGCCGCCCCCCGAGCCGCACAACCCGCCGCCGGCCACGCGAGCCGAAGCCGCGCACAGCGGCTC
>NZ_RBZY01000068.1 GCF_004022425.1 Microbacterium enclense
GGCGGGGGCTCCGACCGCCGATGCGACCGACGCCTCCGCTCTGCCGAAGACCCCGGCCGAGCTGGTCGCCGCGGAGGATGCGCGGCTGACGGCGGTGGCGGCCCTCGCACCGGACGATCCGGCGCTCATCGACCAGTGGAACACCGTGGTGCTCGCGCCGAGGAACGGACAGCAGTGGGGGTACACGGTCGCCGATCTCGAGGCGCTCGGGGCGATTCGCGTCGACGACGACCGCGCCGTGACGCTCGTGCGCAACGTCGTCGTCCGCCCGGGGGCGGAACTCGACTTCCTCGGCGGGGGGACCCTCCGCTTGGCGAGTTCGGCGGCGGGGATGACCAGCATCGTCGCGTGGGGCGGTCTCGTCGCGATCTCCGGTGCGGACGACGACCCGCTCACGGTCACGTCGTGGGACGATTCCGCCGCGGGCCCCGACCTCGACGAGAGCGATGGTCGGGCCTACATTCGCGCACGCGACGGCGGGTTGGTGGTTCAGAACGCCGACGTGCGTGACCTCGGCTTCTGGAGCGGGCGCACGGGCGGGCTGGCCGTGACGGGCACGGATGACGACCGCGCCTGGGCGCACATCGCATCGATCAGGATCAGCGATTCCCACTACGGGCTTTTCCTGTCGGACACGACCAAAGCAGGCATATACGACAGCTCGATCACCGGTTCGACATTGACGGGAGTGGAGGTGACCAACGGCGCCTCCGATACGACGATCCAGGGAACCACGATCAGCGGCTCCGGTGGCGACGGCGTCTCTGTCTCACGGCAGTCGACGGGCACGACGATCACCGATACCACCGTGGACGGGTCGGCAGGCTGGGGCATCCGCATCGACGGTTCCGCGCTCGCCGACGGTCCCACCTCGGGCGGATACGGGCTGACCCCCGCGAAGGGTTTCACGCTCACCGGCTCGCACGTGCGCAACAGCCGCGAGGGCGGGGTCCGCGTCATCTCGACCGACGCCACCGAGATCCGCGCCACCGACGTCGACGAGACGCGCAGTGCCGTTCTGATCGAGGGCCCCTCGACCGGACTGATCGTGGCGGACGCCGACCTGACGTCCTCCGAGCTGCGGGGCCTGGACATCACGGGCAGGATCACGGATGCCACGGTCTCCGACTCGCGGATCGCGGGGCGTCGTATCGCGCTCGAGCTGGCCGGCGCGGCGGTCGTCGTCCGCGACAACGACATGCGGGTGGCATCGGGATTCGCCGTCGAACTGGCCGAGGAGGCGCGCGCCGACATCACGGGCAACACCTTCCACGGGGTCGGCCAGGACGCGGTCGCGTCGTGGTCGGGGTCGCGCACGATGCAGGCGGACAACGATCAGACCGACTGGACGTTCCAGTGGGCGTGGGTCGGGTGGATGAACGAGCACCCGATGATGTGGCTCTGGGCGCTGGTGCTGCTGATCCCGGCGATCGGGGCGCCGGTGCTCTGGCGGCGCCGCCGGGAACATCAGAAGCTCCGACAACTGCTCCACGAGGCTCTGCTGCGTCACGGTGAGGAGCAGGTGGCGGCATATGGCTCCGCGGACCCGGCGCCGCGGTGGGCACCCCCGGACCTCGCCGACCGGGAGAGGGCGGCACCGCCGTCACCGACGACGTCACGCCATGCCACCGGCTGGCGCGGAACACCGTCCGCGCCCGCACTGGCCCACGCGCTGAGTGCGGCTCCTGCGCCCGTCACGACGCCGGCACCCGGCATCCGCCCCGCACCGCACCGACCGCGATCCTTCGCCGATCTGCGAACGGGCCCCCTCGAAGGGCGGACGTTCGCCTCTCTGCAGCAGTTCGCGGTGGCCGCGGTACGGGAGGGCGGCTACTCGGTGCCGACCATTGCGCGTCTGTTCCGCATCCCGCAGTGGCGGCTGCAGCAGTGGGTCGAGGAGGCGGCGCGGAACCCGACCGTTGGAGGAGGACGTCGATGACCGAGGAGCACGAGCGCGATCGTCTGGATGCCGTTCTCCACGCGCTGGGAGAGCGCGTCCGTGCCATGCGCCTCGCGCGCGGAATGTCCGTGACCGCGCTGTCCTTCGAGGCCCAGCTGTCGGAGCAGCGCATCCGATCGCTCGAGGCGGGCCGCGCGGCGGTTCCGTTGGCGAGCCTCGTCGCGCTCGCCGACGTGTTCGAGGTCGGTGTGTCGGACCTGTTCGGTGACGGGATCGCCCCGGCGCCGACGTCCGATGCGATCGACGCGCCCCGCGCGAGCCCGCACGTGGTGCCCAGTCCCGTGGTGTGGGGCGGTGATCTCCCGCCCGCGCCCTGGATCGCTTCCGGAGCGGAGGTGCCCACCGTGGCGGCCGTCCCCCGGACGCCGCCCGTCACGCCCCCGGTGGAGCGCCTCCCGGTGGCGGGGGTGTCACCGCACATCGCGCCGGGGACCCAGGCGCTGCCGCCGGCGCCGTGGCAGACGACGTCGGCGGGAGCTGCGCAGCACACCGCCCCGCCTCCCGTTCCGCCGGACGCGCACGTGCCGCCGACGCACGTCCCCTCGGTCGCCCCGCGTGTGCACCAGCGAGCGGCCGAGCGCGGCATGCAGGAAGCCTCCGCCTACGTGTTCGTCGCGCCGGGCGTGGGATCCGGCGCCGTGCCGCGTACCTTCGCCGACCTGCGCGTCGGCCCCCTGGCCGGGCGGAACTTCCGTTCCCTGCAGGAGTTCGCCGTGGCATCCGTGGTGGAAGGCAACCATGCCATCCCCGACGTCGCGCGGGTGTTCCGGGTGCCCCCCTGGCGCTTGGAGCAGTGGGTGCGGGAGTCCGGCCACGCCGTCTGACCCTCTCGGGACCGGACGGCGCGGCCGGCGCGGACTCAGAGGGCCCGCAGCTTCTCCAGCAGCGGAGCCGCGATCTCGTCGACGAAGCGCTGCTGCTGCTCGTCGCCGACCTGCACGATCGCGATGTCCGTGAAGCCGGCGTCGACGAAGGGGCGCACGCTCTCGGCGAGCTCGTCGAGGTCGGGGCCGCACGCGATGGACTCCGCGACGTCCTCGGGGCGGACGAACTGCGATGCGCCCGCGAAGCCCGCGGGCGTCGGAAGATCAGCGTTCACGGCCCATCCACCGGCGAACCACCGGAACTGGTCGTGCGCGCGGGCGACCGCGGCATCCTTGTCCGGATCCCAGCTGATCGGGACCTGACCGATCTTGCGCGATGGGCCGTCGTGGTGCTCGTCCCAGCCCGCGATGAGGTCTGCCTCGGGCTCTGTGGTGATGAGGTGGTCGCCCAGCGGGGCGAACCGGGCGATGGAGTGCTCGCCCGAGACGGCGACGCCGATCGGAACACCGCCCTCCGGTGCGTCCCACACGCGCGCCGAGTCGACGCGGAAGTACTCGCCGTCGTACGTCACCAGATCGCCGGTGTGCAGCGCCCGGATGATCTCGATCGCCTCGACGAGCATGTCCTGGCGCGCGTGCACGGACGGCCATCCTTCGCCGACGACGTGTTCGTTCAGATTCTCGCCGGAGCCGAGACCGAGAGTGAATCGGCCCTCCGAGAGCAGTTGCAGCGTCGCCGCCTTCTGAGCGACGACGGCCGGGTGGTACCGGATCGTCGGGCAGGTGACGTACGTCATGAGCTCGACGTCGGTGGTGGCCTGAGCGACGGCTCCGAGAACCGTCCAGGCGTACGGGGCGTGGCCCTGCGAGGTCAGCCAGGGGGAGTAGTGGTCGCTGGAGACGAGGAAGTCGTACCCGGCGCGCTCGGCGCCGACGGCGTAGTCCACGAGTTCGCGAGGGCCGCTCTGCTCGGTCATGAGGGTGTATCCGAAACGAGTCATGCGGTCACGGTAGGTCGGTCGCGCCGCGCGCTCCCCGGGGTTGCATCGGCGGCGCGGATACGGCACCGGGCCCGCAGCGTGCGCCGCGGGCCCGGTGGGGAACTCAGTCCTCGGGGGCGTGGATGACCTTCTCGCCCTCGAACTCGTCGCGGCGCTTCTTCTCTGCGTCGTTGCGTGTCTTGGCCAGGCTCGCGAGGGTCGCCACGGCGACGGTCGCAGCGATGAACAGCAGCGACAACCAGATCGGGATCTCGGGAACCCACAGCAGCGGCTCGCCGCCGTTGATGAAGGGGAGCTCGTTGACGTGCAGGGCGTGGAAGACGAGCTTCACGCCGATGAAGGCGAGGATGACGGCGAGACCCTGCGACAGGTACACCAGACGTTCGAGCAGACCGCCGATGAGGAAGTACAGCTGGCGCAGACCCATGAGCGCGAACGCGTTCGCGGTGAAGACGATGTAGGCCTCGTTGGTCAGACCATAGATCGCGGGAATGGAGTCCACGGCGAAGACCAGATCGATGAACCCGATCGCGACGATGACGAGCAGCATCGGGGTGACGAAGCGCTTGCCGCCCTTCTTCACGGTCAGCTTGTCCTCGTTGTACTCCTCGCTGACCGGAAGGATGCGGCGCACGAATCGCATGAACCGACCGTTGGCCGGGTCGCTCTCGCCGTGCGCGAACGCCTGGCGGTAGGCGAGGAACAGCAGCAGGGCTCCGAAGATGTAGAAGATCCAGGAGAAGTTCTCGATCAGGGCGGCGCCGACCGCGATGAACGCCCCGCGCATCACCAGGGCGATGACGATGCCGATCATCAGCACCTTCTGCTGGTACTTCTTGGGCACGGCGAAGCCGGTCATGATGATGAGGAAGACGAAGAGGTTGTCGATCGACAGGGCCTTCTCGGTCAGATACCCGGCGAAGTACTCGCCGCCGAACGTCCAGCCCGACACGACGCCGATCCCGACGCCGAACAGCAGCGCGAGACCGATGTAGAACGCCGACCAGCGGGCGGATTCGCCGACGGTGGGCTCGTGGGGCTTTCGGACATGCGCGAAGAACTCGAACACGAAGAACGCGACGGTGATCGCGATCGTGATGATCCAGATGAGCGGGGTGACACCCACGCGGGCCTCCAAGGGTTTTGGTGTACGTCGGAACACCAAGGTCTCTTCCACTCGCGATGCGAGCCGACGTCCCGGGTCCACGATGGCGTGAACCGTACTGACGAGATCGTCGTGTGGGAATACTCCCCTTGTCGACCGACAGTCTACGGGAGCGCGACACCCCCGGGCGCCGTGCACCCGTGTGAACGATGCAGCACGACCGCGTGTGGGGCGCAACCCCTCGCCGCGGGCTTCGACCCGCCCGCAGGATGCCGGGAAGACACCGATCAGGAGGATCCCGATGGACGAACGCGAACCGACGCAGGACGCCCCCGTGATGGACGGCGCCACGGAGGCGGCCCCCGAGGAGAAGAAGGCGGGAGCCGGCGAGCAGCGCGCAGCCGACGCCGCCGTCGGGAACGACGCCGCCGCCGACGACGAGTTGCACGACGACCTGCGCAGCATCCGCGCGTACGGCGAAGACCGCTGAACGACGGACCCCGTCCTCAGCCGGGTGGGGGAGTGGGTCAGCGGACGAGCTGGCGCGACCGGGCACGCGACGCCCTGTGGTGGGCGCAGGACTACGTCTACGCCGGGGCGGCGCAACTCCGCGGCGTGGGCCGGGGTCACCCGGAGGACCTCGCCTCCGGATCGGGCCGCCCGCTCGTGCTCCTCCCCGGCATCTACGAGACGTGGCGGTTCCTCGAGCCGTTGGCGCGCGCCCTGCACGCGCGCGGCCACCCGATCCACGTTCTCCCGGGGCTCGGGTCGAACCTCCGGCCCGTCGTCGAGTCCGCCGAGCTGGTCGCGGCGGCCCTCGTCGATCGTAGGCTCGATGACGTCGTCCTGGTCGCGCACAGCAAGGGGGGACTCATCGGCAAGCACGTGATGGCCTTCGACCCGGCGGGATCGCGGGTGCGGGGCATGGTCGCGGTGGCGACCCCGTTCGGCGGATCGCGCTACAGCCGCTTCATGCCGACCCGGTCGCTCCGCGCGTTCGGATCGGGGGATGCCACGATGCGGGCGCTCGCGGCGTCCGCGGAGGCCAACACGCGCATCGTGTCCGTGTACGGAGCGTTCGATCCTCACATCCCCGAGGGAAGCGAACTCGCCGGAGCGCGCAATGTGCGCTTGGAGGCGGGCGGGCACTTCCGGGTACTCGCGCATCCCCGTGTCCTGGCCGAAGTGATCCGCGCGGCCGAGTGACGCGCGGCCGGGGTCACCGTCCGCCCCCGCCTCCGCCTCCCATCCCTCCGCCCGAGAAGCCGCCGCCGAAGGACCCACCAGAGAAGCTCCCCGACCCGCTCGCCTGGGGCGCCGGGCTGCTGCCGGACTGCATGGTCGACAGCGACGAGGCGAACGCGACGCTGGAGAACCCGTTCGGCCCCGAATACCACCCGAGGTCGGTCCCGCTCTCCCGGGCCTGGGTGGCCAGCACGTCCGCCCACTCCCGTTCGACTCCCCACACGACCGCCCACGGCAGGAGCCTCTCGTACAGGTGCAGCACCTGGACGGGGTCGTCGGATCCCTCCGTCCGACGCTCCGCCCCTTCCGGACTCTGCAGGACGCGCAGCCGATCGGCCTCGGCCAGCCGCAGGTAGTCGCGGAGCCCCAGCAGGTGGTCGCGCGTGGGGGCTCCGGCATCCGTCACCCGGTCCGAGTATCGGATCAGGACGAACGTCAGGATGCCGGCCGCCACCGTGACCGGGAGGGCGGCTACCTGCCACCACTGGGGCGTCGACCCCACCGATGTGACGAAGAGAGCGGTGATCGCCACCCCGAAGGCGGCGACGGCGACGACCCCGGCGAGCACCGCGGCGCCGGTGCGCGGTCGATGCATCCACCCCCGTCGGCGTACCTCGGCAGCCGCGGCCGGGAGCAGACCGCGCAGCTGCTCGCCCACCCCGCTGCCGGGCGTATCGAGAGCTACGCGCTGACCCGGGACCGGGTCATCCCCGAACACCGCGGCCAGCACGCCGCGGCGCAGCGGTGTCGCGCCGGTCCCGTCGACGTACTCGAGAACGAGATCGTCATCGGCATCCGGATCCTCGATGATGCGCAGATGGCCCGCGACGGCCGTGTCCAGGACGGCGGACGGGATCGCGGCGCCGGTGCGGCGCACGAGGTGCGCGCCCTCGAGGACGTCCGTGTCCGCCGGGGGTGTGTACTCGGCGACGATGATGCCGCGTCCTGGCGCATCCCGATTGCGGCGCCGCGAGACCACGGCGGTGCCGATCGCGACGCCGCTGATTCCGAGCGCGCCGATCGAGATCGCCGACAGCGCGGGCGCGGCATCCACCGAGAACTGCTCGGCGGCGGTGCGCACCACCTCTCCCGGGACGAACGTGCCGCGGGCGAAACCGACGGCGATCGTCACGTTCTCACCCGGCCCTATATCGTTCGCGGATGCCGTGTACGTCCGCGCGCCGTCGGCCTGCGGTGCGGCTTCGATGTCACACCGGTCGGTCGCCCCCTCCGCACCGCGATAGCACGCGGCCGCGCCGTCCAGCGCGGCCGCGGCGATCCCCTCGTCGACCGTGAGCGCGACGCTCACTCGCCCGAACGGCTGCTCCCACTGCGTGCCGTTGATGTCGCGATAGAACTCGTCCGCATCGGTATCCGCGAACGAGCGGATGGTGTCACGCTGCGTGTACGAGATGACGTACGTCTGCGCCCCGCGCACGTACGAGTCGTCGCCGGTGAGGACACGCACCTCCCGACGGTCGATCTCGACCTCGTACGGGATCGCCGCTCCGTCCGCACCCGTGACGGAGGTGATGCGCGTCTGCAGGGGCACGCCGTCGTAGTCGTCGGGGATGGCGCGGATGATTCCGCGGTTCTGGTCCTCGTCAGGGAACCGAGCGATCAGCGTCTCGGTGACCGCCAGTTCGGCGTGGCCGTCCGCGGCGCGGGTGAGCGTCATCCGCGCGTCGAACGAGTCGAAGCGGAAGTCGTCCACGTCCGCGTGGGCGGCTGACGGCTGGGCCAGCGAGACGGCGAGCATGCCCAGGAGTGCCGCGGCGATGAGAAGCGCAGGCAGCGCACGGGCTCGGAGGGCGAGAGCATCCATGCTCCGACGCTATCGAGCGCATCCGCACGGCGACTCCCTCTCGCGGAGGATTGTGGATGCCGCCCGCCCGCGTTCCGGCGCCGTGCGACGCCCAGACTGATAACTAGCTTGCTTATTCGCTAGTCTGCCTAGTAAGTTCGTAAACAAGCAACGAGTGAAGGGAACGCACCATGGCGAAGCTGTTCTACGGAACGACCCCCGAGCCCATCGCGATCGACGATCGGATGCTGGCTCACGTCAAGGTCGTCGTCGCGACCAAGCTGCGTCGCGGCGAGAGCTTCACCCTCTCGTGGACGCACGGCCCGAACGAGCCCATCGGTCGCTCGACGATCTGGCTGCAGCCGTCCATCCCGCTGCGGTTCGTCTTCGATTCGGAACAGCCCGAGTCGCTCGACCAGAACCTGCTCAAGCGCATGGCGAACGACGCCAACTCCTCTCGGGGTCTCAGCCTCGACATCGACATCGAGGAGCCCGCCGTCGCGAAGCGTCCCGCGTCGGCCCGCCCGTCCGCCGCTCCGCGCTCGCTCGTCCGCGCCGCATGAGGCGCCCCGACGACGCCGTCGTCACGTCACCCGCCGTGTGGGACCTCCCGACGGAACCCCTCACGATCATTCGACCCGCAGCCCTCACGAGCTGAGGTCATCGTTCTCTTCCGTGGCGTGCGATCCGGTCGCCCCGGGTTCTGACCGGGTCAGAGCGATTGCGGCCGCCAGGAGAACCGAACCGACGACGATGAAGACGAGCTTCGGCCCGACGGGACTGTCCGCGGGCAGGAGCACAGTGGGGGCCGCGAAGACCGCGGCCGCGATCACGGCGACGATCGTCCCCCACGGCCATGCCCGTCGTGCTCTCATCTCCCCGATTCCTGCGTTGGTTCTCAGGGGATGACGTATCCCGCGGCCCGCACGAGCGCATACCACTCGGCGCGCGTCAGCACGATGTCCGCACCCACCGCCGCATCGGTCACGCGACCGGGGGTCGTGGTTCCCAGGACGACCTGCATCCCCGCCGGATGCCGGGTGATCCAGGCGACGGCGATCGCGATCGGTGCCACGTCGTAGTGCGCTGCCAGGTCATCGATCACGGAGTTCAGCTCGCTGTACGCGGGATCACCGAGGAAGACGCCGTCGCCGCGCGTTCCCTGCAGGGGCGACCACGCCTGCAGCGTGATCCCCTCCAGGCGGCAGTAGTCGACGAGCCCGCCCCCGTCGAGGACGGCGGACTGCGGAGCGGATTCCATGTTCATCGCCAGGCCCTGCGCGATGATCGGCGCGTGGGCGATCGACAGCTGCACCTGATTGGCGACGATCGGCTGCCGGACGGCCGTGCGCAGCAGGTCGATCTGGCGCGGAGTGTGATTCGAGACACCGAAGGCGCGGACCTTGCCCGCCGTCTCGAGCTCGTCGAATGCGCGCGCGACCTCGTCCGGCTCGACCAGGGCGTCGGGGCGGTGCAACAGCAGGACGTCGACGTAATCGGTCTGCAGCGACTGGAGCGACTCCTCGACGGATGCCACGATGTGCTCGTAGGAGAAGTCGAAGTACGGTCCCTCCCGCACGATGCCGGCCTTCGTCTGCAGCGTGATCTCGGCGCGCTCGGAGGACGTCAGCCGTAGTGCCTCGGCGAACCGCCGTTCGGCGGAATGCAGTTCGCGGGCATAGATGTCGGCGTGATCGAAGAAGTCGACGTCTGCCGAACGCGCGGCGGCGTAGAGCTCGCGGACCTCGCGATCGTCTTTGTCGTCGATCCGCATCATTCCGGCGACGACGGCGGGCACGGCGGGCCCGGAAGGGCCGAGGGGAACGGATCGCATCGCTCTACGTTAGCCCGCGCCGGGTGCCGCGGGCATCACTCGGGAAGGGACGCCGCGCCGTCGCCTGCTACCGGGGGTGCGTCCGATTCTTCTTCCGTCGTCGGTTCTTCGTCTGCGCGCGAAGCACCCCGCGGCGCGGTGCGGAGGAGCTCGTTCATCTCGGCCAGGAAGCTGCCGAGCTGCTGCTGCTGCCAGCGCAGGTCGCGTGTGCGGTCCTCGGCGTCGCGCAGCACCGTCGAGGCATGTCCCGTGATCGCGTCGGCGATGCGTTGCGCCTTCTCCCTCGCGTCGTCGAGGATCTCGCGGGCGTGGACGTGCGCGTGCGCTTCGATCTGCTGGGCCTGAGCCCGGGCGAGCCGTTCGTGATCATCGGCGCGAGCGGCGATGCGACGCGCGTGCTCGAGGGCGGCCTCCACCTGCTCGCTCGCATCGGAGGTGATGCGTTCCGCATGCGCGACCGCCTGATTGTGCAGCACGAGGAACTCCTGCTGGGCCTCGTCCTGTCGTCGCGTCAGAGACTCCTCGAACTCGAGCACGCGCGCGGTCATCTCGCGCACGTCGCGCTCGGCTCTCGCCCGCAGGTCACCGGTCTCGCGCGACACGAGCGATCGCAGGGCCGCCGCGCCCCTCTCCGCCTCGGTCCGCAATGCGACGGCTTCGCTTTCGGCCTGCGCGACCTTCTCTGCCGCGTGCGCGCTCTCGCGCTGGAGGCGTGCGACGTGGGCCGTGACCTCGGTCTCGATGCGCAACCGGGCCTGGTCCGCGTCGTGCTGCGCCTCCGCGCGGATGCGCTCGCGCTCGGAGACGGCATCCTCACGAATGGCAGCCGCTTCGTCACGAGCGCCGGCGAGCAGACGGTCGGCCTGCGCGGCCGCGTTCTGAACGAGGACACTCGCCTGTTCCTCGGCTACCCGGAGGATCGCATCGAACTGCAGACGCGCCTGCGCCGGGTCGTCCTGATCGTCGTCGGTGCCCGCGACCAAGTCGCTGGTCAGTGCGGCGACCTGTGTTTCGGCCTCAGCCGCCCGAGCGGCCGCGGCCCGCAGCTGCTCCTGCAGCCGACCGGTCTCCTCGCCGTGGCGGCGAGCGGCCTCGGCGAGCTCGTCGTCGTGCTCGGCCCGCTGCTGCGCGAACATCGCCTCTGCGCGGTGCTTCTCCCGACGGACCTCCTCGCCGGCGTCTCGCGCTCGCTGAGCGAGGTGACGGACGGCCTCGTCGACGGATTCGCGGTCGTAGCCGCGGAAGGCGACGGGAAAGGCCGGAGCCCCGGCGTCGGCGTCGGTGCGACCGAGAAGCTCCTCGAGCGGCGAGGGGTCGTCGCGACCATCTGCCGGAGCCTGGGCACGTTCGGCGCGGTCGTCCGTCACGGCAATCCTTTCCGGCGTGAGCCGAGGGCACCCATCCGCAGACGCCGGGCGGACCCGCCCGAAGGGGGATGCGCGGTCTCGAACCGGGTGCCGTGGTCACGAGACCGCGCATCCATGCTGAGCGATCGGGTTGAAGAGGAGGGAACTTGGGGGAGAACCACTCACGATCACTCGGGGACGACGATGCCACGCGCCGAGGGTCTGCACCTCCCGGGCGGTCGATACCTCACCCGAGGAATCGCCCACGCGGCAGCGCGTATCCGACCGCTCGCATGCGCGCGGGTCGACACTCCTCGCCGGCCGCCGCGGGCCGCGGTACTGTAGCCGAGCCCCTCGATGACGCTGGAGACGCCTATGACCGAGTCGATAGCCCGGTCCCCGCGCTCTTCCCCGCGGTCGCGGAGCCGCCGCGTCGTAGCGCTCGCGTCGGTGGGCGGCGGTGCGGCCTTCACCAGTGCGGGCCTCATCTGGCTCAGTCGGCTGTGGGATCCGAGCGTCCACTACGTCAGTCAGCTCGGTGCGACGGGGATGCCCACCGCGGCTGTGTTCAACGCCGCCCTGCTTCTCCTCGGTATCGGTGCGGTCCTCGTGGACCGCGCGCTCGTGTACCGGCCCGGCGCCTACGTCGCCGGCTGGCCGATCGCCGCGACCCTGGTCGTCTGCGGGGGGTGCTTCGCGTTGGCATCCGTCGTGACGTGTTCGCCGGGGTGCCCCGTGCCCTTCACTCCCGGGGCTCTGCCCCAGGACCTCATCCACATCAGTGCGGCCGTGCTGGGCTTCGTCCTCGCCATCGTGGCGATGGCGCAGGTGTCCACTCTGCGCCGGCGGCCCTGGATGCGCGCGGCGAGTCTCACGACCCTCGTCGCTGTGGGAGCGACGTCGTTCACCGGTGCCATGCTCGCCCTGTTCCGCGGTGACACCGTCCTCGGCGGCAACCTCGAGTTCATCGCCGCGACTCTCGCGATCACCTGGTTCGGCGTCTTCGGCCTTCAGGTCGCCGCCGATCAGCGCCTCGACCGGCCGAACGCCGGCGATACGGTGCCGGTCGCTCCGGCTACCGTTGCCTCGTGAACAGACGACGCCTCCGCCGCTCGCTCGGTCTGCTGGCCCCCCTCCTGGGCGTCGTCGTCGTGCTGGTCGTCCTGCACGGTGCGGGCGTGTCGTTGACCGTCCCCGGAGTGCTCGGGGTCGTCCTGCTCCTCGTGGTCGCCCGCCTCGTCATCGGGCTTGCACGAGGGCGGCGCACCGACCGCGAGTGAGCCGGCGGCCGATCTCTCACAGGTCGGTGTCGGACTCGATGAGTCCCCACGCGTGAGCCGCGCGGATGGCACTCGCCCGGTCGGACACCTCGAGCTTGCGGTACAGGCTCTGCAGCTGTGTCTTGACGGTGTTCGGCGACACGACCAGCGCGCGGGCGATGTCCGCGATCGTGGAGGTGGGCGTCAGCTGGGCCAGTACGACCTGCTCTCGCTTCGTGAGGTGCGGCACGCTCACGGATGACGCGAAGAACGAAGCGCGCTCCGACACCCGGTCTCGCGCGGCGGGAGAGAGCAGACGGAGGACGAGGCCGCGATCCTCGGGGGCGACGGCGCTCCACGGACTCCACAGGTCGTGACGTGCGCTGAGGGCCTCGGCGCGCTGGGCTGTGGAGCGGTGGGCTGCCGTTCCGTTGAGCCGGACGTCGGCCACCATGCTCACCACCATGCTCTCGAGCGCGGCGCGCGGCGACACGTCCTGATGGATCCCCCACTTCACACTCATGACGTAGGCCTCGTGCGCCCGGCCCGCATAGAGCTGCGAAAGAGCGATGGCCGGGGCCGTGGCGGCGGACAGGCCGAACGGGCCCTCGAACAGGGCGAGGGCCTTGCGGGCCTGGCGCAGCGCGATGAGCACCTTTGCGCGGGCAGTCAGCAACTGGATCGACTGGAAGTGCGACGGGGGAGTGCTGCGTGTTCGCGCCATCCACGAGCGCAGCATGCCGAGCGCGTCGGGAGCGGCGCCGGAGAGCAGGAACGCGACCGCCTGGACGGCCGCGGCGAACGGCCACAGCTCGCGCGCCCCGCCCGTCGCCGTCATGGTGTCGAGGCGTTCGCGCGCTCCCGCGGCGTCGCCGCGCTCGAGCAGCAGCCAGGCGCTGGCCAATCGCGTGCCCTCGCCCCACGGTGAGGCGAGCCATCCATCCTCGCGATCCGCGTCGCACAGGTGTCCCGCCGCGCGGACATCGCCATCGAGCAGGGCGACGATCGCGAGTGCACCACGGGCGCGCAGACGGCGGGCGGGGGCTGCCAGACGTTCCACCTGGCCGAGCGCGAGGGTGGCGTCGCGCAGCTTGCCCATCGCCAGATGCGTCATCCCC
>NZ_RBZY01000069.1 GCF_004022425.1 Microbacterium enclense
ACCATCGCCGACACGGCGGGCGGGGGCGCGACCCTGACGATCCACGTCCCCCTCGGCGGCGCCCACGCCGCGAGCGATCTTCCGACGCCGGTGCGCGCCGGCGACGTCGTCCTGCAAAGAGAGGCCACCGGATGACCCGCATCCTCATCGCCGAAGACGAGGAGCGCATCTCGGCGTTCGTTGCGAAGGGACTGGAGTCCGCCGGCTACCAGACCCTCGTCGTCGACGACGGCGCCACCGCGCTGGACACCGCGCTCGGCGGCGACGTCGATCTCGTCCTCCTGGACGTCGGCCTGCCGACGATGGACGGGTTCGAGGTGCTGCGATGCCTCCGCGGACAGGGATCGACCATCCCCGTGATCATGCTCACCGCGCGCACCAGCACACGTGACACGGTCGACGGCCTGGACGCCGGCGCGAACGACTACGTCGCCAAGCCCTTCAAGTTCGACGAGCTGCTTGCACGGGTGCGCTCGCGACTGCGCGAGCCCGTGCCTATCGGATCGGTCACCATCGCACACGGCGACGTGTCGCTCGATGTTCTGACTCGCCGCGCGTCGATCGGAACGCGCGAGATCGATCTGAGCGCACGCGAGTTCGCCCTCACCGAGGAGTTCCTTCGGCACGCGGGACAGGTGCTGAGCCGCGAGCAGCTGCTGAGCCGCGTCTGGGGACTCGACTTCGATCCGGGCTCCAACGTCGTCGATGTCTACGTCCGGTATCTGCGCGCGAAGTTCGGGGCGGGCCGCATCGCGACCGTCCGCGGGGCCGGCTACCGCTGGCAGTGACGACGCCCAGAACCCAAGAACCCCCGGTGGGGGAAGCCGGGGGTATTGGGGAGGCGGTCCGCGGCGGTCTTCCGACGTACCCGAAACGTCGGTGACCTGCGCGGCGGACCGGTCTCTCTTCATTTATCGGGGGGAACCGCCGAGGCGGCGGCGGGGTCTCCCTCGCCGTTGCCTCAACTCTGACGGCTCCCCGTGAGAAACGCAGGAGGTGCAGATGAGAACCCTCTCATCTGCACCTCCGTGATGAGTGCGCCGGATCAGGACAGCTCGCCGGCCTCCAGCAGCTCGGTGACGAGCGCCGCGATCGCCGAACGCTCGGACCGCGTCAGCGTGACGTGGCCGAAGAGAGCGTGCCCCTTGAGGGTTTCGATCACCGAGGCGACACCGTCGTGACGACCGACCCGCAGGTTGTCGCGCTGGCCGACATCGTGGGTGAGCACCACCCGGGAGTTCTGACCGATGCGGCTCAGCACCGTCAGCAGGACGTTGCGCTCGAGCGACTGCGCCTCGTCGACGATCACGAACGCGTCGTGCAGCGAGCGACCGCGGATGTGGGTGAGCGGCAGTACCTCGAGGAGTCCGCGTGCGAGCACCTCTTCGAGGACGTTGCTCGACACCACCGAACCGAGCGTGTCGAACACGGCCTGGCCCCACGGGTTCATCTTCTCGGCCTGATCGCCGGGGAGGTAGCCGAGCTCCTGCCCGCCGACGGCGAACAGCGGGCGGAAGACGATGATCTTCTTCTGCTGCTGACGCTCCAGCACCGCCTCGAGCGCCGCGCACAGCGCGAGCGCCGACTTGCCCGTTCCGGCGCGCCCGCCGAGCGACACGATCCCCACCTCGGGGTCGAGGAGCAGGTCGATCGCGATGCGCTGCTCGGCGGAACGGCCGTGCAGACCGAAGGCGTCGCGATCGCCGCGGACCAGACGGAACTCGCCGTCGCCGGTGACCCGGCCCAGCGCCGACCCGCGCTCGGAGTGGATGATCAGGCCGGTGTTGACGGGGAGCCCGCGCACATCGTCGCTGGAGGCCACCTCCGCCTCGTAGAGGTCGCTGAGATCGTCGCCGGAGACGTCGATCGAGGCGATCCCCGTCCAGCCCGAGTCCATGGCCTGCTCCGCCAGGTACTCTTCGGCCGAGAGGCCCAGCGACGACGCCTTGACGCGCATGGGGAGGTCCTTCGACACCACCGTGACTTCCGCGCCGTCGCGGGCGATGTTCATCGCGACGGCGAGGATGCGGCTGTCGTTGTCGCCCAGACGCATTCCCGAGGGGAGCACGGAGGGGTCGGTGTTGTTCAGTTCGACGCGCAGCGTGCCGTCGGTGCCCACCGGCACCGGGAAGTCGAGGCGACCGTGTTCGATGCGCAGCTCGTCGAGGTGTCGCAGCGCCTGTCGGGCGAAGTAGCCGATCTCGGGATCGTGTCGTTTGCCCTCGAGTTCGGTGATCACCACGACCGGGATCACCACCGAGTGCTCGGCGAAGCGGAAGAACGCCCGCGGGTCGCTCAACAGGACGGAGGTGTCCAGAACGTAGGTGCGCAGAGCCTGATCGGCTGAGGCATCCGATTCTGAAACACTGCTGTCAGCGACGTAAGTGTCGATGTTTCGCTGGCCGTACGGTGCTCGTGCAGTCACAACCCACTCCCGACCCGGGTGTCTCACCCGGCTATCACGAGTCGACCTGTGGGTCACGAGTCGCGATCCGAAGGCCGACTCGACCGGGCTCCGTGCCCGATGACCTCACCGTAGAGCCTGCCGCGCCCGCGGAGGGTCGCGAACACGCCCGGAAAAATGACGAGTGCGTTAACGCTGGTGCCGGCGGCTATTGCCCGAAGCGTCGGTCCCGCGCGGCGAAGTCCCGGATGGCGCGCAGGAAGTCGACCTCGCGAAGATCCGGGCCGAGGGCTTCGACGAAGTAGAACTCCGAGTGCGCCGACTGCCACAGCAGGAAGTCACTGAGTCGCTGCTCCCCCGATGTGCGGATCACGAGGTCGGGATCCGCCTGGCCGCCCGTGTACAGGTGTTCACCGATCTGCTCGGGGGTGAGGCTCGCCGCGAGCTCCTCGAGCGAGCCGCCCTGCTCGTCGTGCTTCGCGATGATGCTGCGAACGGCATCCACGATCTCACTGCGACCGCCGTAGCCCACCGCCAGGTTGACGTGCAGGCCCGTGTGCAGACGCGTGCGATCCGTGACCTCGCCCAGGACCTCCGCCAGCGCGGGAGGCAGGTCGTCGGAGCGGCCGACGTGCTGCACCCGCCAGTCGGGCTCGTGCGACAGTTCGCGCGCCAGCTCCGCGATGATGTCGATCAAGTCCTCGAGCTCGCGCGAGTCGCGCTTGCGGAGATTGTCGTTCGACAGCAGGTACAGGGAGACGACCCGGATGCCGAGATCGTCGCACCAGCGCAAGAACTCGTGCATCTTCGCCGCGCCGGCGCGGTGCCCGTGGGCGGCGCTGTCGAAACCGAGCTGACGAGCCCACCGTCGATTGCCGTCGATCATCATCGCGACGTGATGCGGCACGGTTGCGGGCATCTGCCGTCGCAGGCGCTGGATGTACAGCCGGTAGAGAGGACCCCGCCCCTCGTTCCTCCACACGCGCGCCACCCGCCTACGCTACCGCGTCGCTCCGTCGGCAGCACGGTCCCGCGCGGGCCCCGCCCGCCCGGGGCGGCGGTGGCGGGCATGTACACGACGAGGTATGCGGCGCGACGTAGGGTCGAAGGGTGACATCCTCCTCTACCGGCGACGGCCCCGAGATGCCTCAGCTCCCCCTGCTGGAGGCTGGCGCGGTCGGCGCGCAGGCCGACCTGAAGCCGACGTGGCGAGGGTGGATCCACGCGGGCACCTTCCCCGTCGCGATCGCCGCGGGCATCGTGCTCATCAGCCTCGCGCAGGGCGCCCCCGCGAAGTGGGCGTCCGCCGTCTTCATGGCGACTTCGATGCTGCTGTTCGGCAACTCGGCCCTGTACCACCGGTTCGACTGGAAGCCGAAGACCCGGGCGGTGCTGAAGCGCATCGACCACGCGAACATCCTGCTGCTGATCGCCGGCACGTACACCCCGCTCGCCGTGCTCGCGCTCGACACCCCTCAGACGGTTCTGCTGCTGTCGATCGTGTGGGGCGGAGCGATTCTGGGAATCATCTTCCGCGTGTTCTGGATCAACGCGCCGCGCTGGCTCTACGTGGCGCTGTACTTGGCGCTCGGGTGGGCCGCGGTCATGTACATCGGCGATCTCCTCGAGGCCAACGTCGCGATGATGGTGCTCGTCGTCATCGGAGGGCTGCTCTACACCGCCGGCGCCGTCGTGTACGCGCTCAAGCGACCCAACCCGTGGCCGGGACACTTCGGCTTCCACGAGATCTTCCACGTGTGCACAGTGCTGGCGTTCCTGTGCCACTGGACGGCCTGCCTGCTCATCGCCCTCGCGCCCGCGTACCACGCGGGCTGACGACGGTCAGCTCCGGCGGGCGTCGGGGTCGATGTCCTCGTCGTCGGTCTCGCTGGCAGCCTGTGCCGCACGCGCCTGCTCCTCGGCATCCAGCTCGGCGTTGATCTCTTCGCGGTAGCGGCCACGACGGATCCGCCGCAGCATGTCCCACACGAGCAGGAACACGGCGACGCCGATGAAGGCGATCGCCGCGAAGCCGAGCGGACCGGGCGTCACGATCGAGTCGTCGGGCGTGACGGCGGGCGTGGGCGTGGCCGCGAGGGCCGCGAGGGCGGTGAGCATGGAGTCCTTCGGTCCGGGCGGAAGCGCGTAGCCTGGAAGTCCAGCCTAAAGCCCGAGGAGACCATGACCACGCAGACGATGCTCGATGACCGCTACGGCCGCACCCGGTCGCCGCGTCGTCGCATCCTCCTGTGGAGCATCGTCGGGGTCGTGGCTGTCGGTCTCACGGGCATGCTCGGCTGGACGACCGTCGCCAACAGCCTCGGGTCGGTCACGGCCATCGACACCGGCTACACCGTGGTGGATGCCGAGACCGTGACGGTCTCCTTTCAGATCACCGCCCCCGTCGGCGAGCCGGTCGCGTGCGCGATCGAGGCGCAGGACGAGGAGCACGGAACCGTCGGTTGGCGGGTCGTGGAGTACGCGGCATCCGCCGATCACACCCGCGCATTCACGGAGGAGATCCCGACGCTGGCGTTGGCGACCACGGGTTTTGTCAACTCCTGCTGGGTGCCGTAGGCTTTTTTCTCAAGACGCGCCCCGGCTCGATGCCGGGGCGTTCGACATATCCCCCGGCGGGCGCCGTCTTCGCGCCGCAACGCCGGCCCGATCGACGAAGGAGACCACCGTGTCCAGCGACGCTCAGGTGACGTTCCTCACCCAGGATGCCTACGACCGTCTCGCCCACGAGCTCGAGCACCTCTCGACCACGGGCCGCGAAGAGATCGCCAAGCGCATCGAGATCGCTCGCGAGGAGGGCGATCTGAAGGAGAACGGCGGCTATCACGCCGCGAAGGACGAACAGGGCAAGCAGGAGGCGCGCATCCGCACCCTCCAGGCGCTGCTGAAGAACGCGAAGGTCGGCGAGGCGCCCGAGAGCACCGGCGTCGTCGAATCGGGCACCGTCGTGACCGCGATCATCGCCGGGGGCGAGGAGACCTTCCTCCTCGGCAACCGCGAGATCGCCGCCGACTCCGAGCTCGATGTCTATAGCGAGGCGTCGCCGCTCGGGGAAGCCATCCTCGGCCTGAAGGAGGGCGACAGCGGTTCGTACACCACGCCCAACGGCAAGCAGATCTCCGTCGAGATCGTGAAGGTGGAGACGTACTCGGGTCAGTGACCCGCACGCGCGTCGAGCCGCTCCCCCGATCCGGGGTGGGCGGCTCGCGGCGTTCCGGGGTCCGTGTCGCCGGCCTGACCTGGTTCGGGGCGCGATGCGTGCACCGGGGCGGCCGTGGAACGCCCCATTGCTCGATCTGAGCTCCGGTGGGCGGTCGCTCAGTCGGGAACGACGGTGGCGACGAAGCCCGCGTCCTCGAGCGTCTGGATGACGAGGGCGCGATGTTCCGCGCCCCGCGTCTCGACGCTCAGCTGCAGGATCACCTCGCTGATCTGCAGACCCTGGCCGTGCCGCGTGTGCAGCACCTCGATGACGTTCGCGCCAACCTGAGCGAGCAGTTCCGACACGCGGGCGAGCTGTCCCGGGCGGTCGGGCAGCGGGATACGCAGAGACATGTAGCGACCGGATGCCGACAGCCCGTGCGCCACGACCCGCTGGAGCAGCAGCGGGTCGATGTTCCCACCGGAGAGGATCGTCACGGTCGTTCCCGTGCCCTGGATCTTGCCGGCGAGGATCGCCGCCACCCCGACGGCACCGGCCGGTTCCACGACCTGCTTCGCCCGCTCCAGCAGCACCAGCAGGGCGCGTGCGATGTCGTCCTCCGTCACGGTGACGACCTCGTCGACGTACTGCCGGATCAAGTCGAACGGCAGGTCACCGGGGCGCGCGACCGCGATGCCGTCAGCGATCGTGGGCGTCGTCGGCACCTGGATCGGGTGGCCGGCGGCGAGGGAGGTCGGGTAGGCGGCCGAGTTCTCGGCCTGCACACCGATGATGCGCACCTCGCGGCCCTCGGCGGCCGCGCGTGCCTTCACCGCGGCGGCGACGCCCGCGGCGAGGCCCCCGCCGCCGATTCCGACGATCACGGTGTCGAGGTCGGGAAGGTCTTCGACGAGCTCGAGCCCCAGCGTGCCCTGGCCGACGACGATGTCACGGTGGTCGAAGGGGTGGATGAGCACCGCTCCCGTGCGCTCGGCGAACTCGGCCGCGAGCCGCAGCGGCGTCTCGACCGTCGCGCCCTCGAGGACGACCTCGGCGCCGTACCCGCGCGTGGCGAGGAGCTTGGGCACCGGGACGCCGAGAGGCATGAAAATCGTGGCCGAGATCCCCAGCTGCTGCGCGGCGAGGGCGACCCCCTGCGCGTGGTTGCCGGCCGAGGCGGCCACCACGCCGCGCGCCCGCTCGTCGGCCGTGAGCCGCGACAGACGGTACGTCGCCCCGCGGATCTTGAACGAACCGGTGCGCTGCAGGTTCTCGAGCTTGAGGTGCACGGGGACGCCGAGCAGCTCGGTGAGGTGGAGCGACTGGTCGAGCGGGGTCCGCGCGATGATGCCGCGCAGGGTCTGCGCGGCATCCTCGAACTCGGCCAGGGTGGGCGTGTCGTTCATGATCTCCTTCCGCGGTCGCGGGGCACGGTCTGCCAGATGAGGTCGGCGGAGTCGACGGCGCCATCGCCGTTGCGCCACGCGTGACTGCTCAGGTAGACGGCGACGACGTTGACGAAGGCGGCGAGCGGAACCGCGAACAGGGCACCGGGGATGCCGCCGATCATGGCGCCGCCGGCGACGACGAGCACCACCGCGAGGGGATGCACCTTCACGGCGGAACCCATGAGGATCGGCTGGAGCACGTGGCTCTCGATCTGCTGTACACCGAGGACGACGATCAGCATGAACAGGGCGATGAGAGGCCCGTTGTAGACGAGCGCGATGAACACCGCGAGAGCACCCGTCACGACGGCGCCGACGAACGGGACGAAGGCGCCCAGGAAGACCAGCACGCCGATCGGGATGGCCAGGGGCACACCGAGCAGGAAGGCGCCCAGACCGATGCCGACCGCGTCGATGGTGGCCACGAGCAGCTGGGTGCGGGCGTACGTGATGACGGTGCGCCAGCCCGCACGACCGGCGCCGTCGACGGCGGGGCGTGCCACCCGCGGGAACAGGCGCGTCGTCCAGCGCCAGATGCCCGCGCCGTCGGCCAGGAGGCACAGGAGGATGAACAGTGTCAGGAGCAGCCCCGTGGCGACGTGTCCGAGAGTCGTGCCGATGGCCAGCGCTCCGGTCCACAGCACCTCGGCCTGCTGTTGCAGGAACGTGCCGGCCTGACGGAGACCGTCGTCGATCTGCTGTGCGCTCAAGTGGAGCGGACCGTCGATGAGGTACTGCCGGAACTGGCCCACCGCCTCGACCGTGCGCTCGCGCACCGAGGCGAACTCGCGCGTGATCTGCCAGACCGCGAGCCACAGCAATCCCGAGATGACGGCGATCGTGACGAGCACCGTGACGACGATCGCGAGCCAGCGCGGCCACCGGTGCCGCAGGAGGAAGGAGAACGCGGGCCACACCAGCGCCGTGACGAGGATGGCGACGAGCAGCGGGATGACGAGGAGCTTGAGCTGGATGACGAGCCAGACGATCACACCGATCGCGGCCGCGACGATCAGGAGCCGCCAGGCGTACGCCGTGACCTGGCGCAGCGCCGGCGGCACCGCCGGCGACAGGTCGCTCAACACCGTGCGGCGTCGGAGGGCGTCGAAGAACGATCCGCGGTCCTCGGGATCGGTTCCGGTCATCCCGCCAGCCTACCGCCGCGCCCGATGCAGGATCGCCGGGAATGTCGGGGGCGCCGTCTACGCTGGCGCGCATGACGACGTCCCTCCGCCGCGCCGACGCGCGTCGCATCGCCCTCGCCGCCCAGGGAATCGGTCGCCCCCGTCCCGCGACGGTCGGAACGCGGCAGATCACCGCGACGCTGCAGCGCATGCGGATCCTGCAGATCGACTCCGTCAACGTGTTCTCGCGCAGCCACTACATGCCGTTGTTCGCCCGCCTCGGCGCCTATGACACCGCCCTGCTCGATCGCCTGGCGTTCTCCCGCCGCCCGCGGTGGGTGGAGTCCTGGGCGCACGTGGCATCCCTCGTCGACGTCGCCGACTGGCCGCTGCTGCAGTTCCGACGCGACGCCGCGCGAGAGAAGTACGGCGACGACGACTGGGCCCGCGCCAACGCCGGCCTGCTGCGCTGGTTGCGCGACGAGCTCGCCGACCGCGGGCCGCTGCGTCCCGCCGACATCGAGCATGATGCGCGCGAAGGATCGCGCGGATCGTGGTGGGGCTGGGACGACGTGAAGAACGGCCTCGAACGCCTGTGGTTGATCGGCGACGTCGCGATCGCCGGCCGCCGCGGATTCGAACGCCGCTACGCTCTGGCGGCCGACGTGCTGCCGCCCGCGGCGCTCGCCTCCCCCGTGCCGCGTGCCGAGGCGATCCTCGAGCTCGTGCGGCGGGCCGCCCTGGCCTACGGCGTCGCGACGGCCGCCGACCTCGCGGACTACTGGCGCATTCGCGACCGGCCCGCCGTGCTCGCCGCGGTACGCGACCTCGTCGACGCGGGCGAGATCGAGCCCGTCACCGTCGAGGGCTGGGAGGTCGGCGGACGGCCCGCGAAGGCCTGGCTCCACCGGGATGCCGCCCGCCCCCGTCGCATCGACGCGACCGCGATCCTCACGCCCTTCGACCCGGTCGTCTGGTTCCGCGACCGGGCGGAGCGGCTGTTCGATTTCGACTACCGCATCGAGATCTACACGCCGGCCGAGAAGAGGCGCTTCGGGTACTACTCGCTGCCCGTGGTGGTCGGTGACGACGTCGTCGGCCGCGTCGACCTCAAGGCTGATCGCGCCGCGTCCGCGCTGCGGGTGCAGTCGGCGTGGTGGGAACACGGTGCCCCCGCCGATGCGGCCGAGCGCATCGCCGCGGAGCTGCGCACCGCCGCTACCTGGCAGGGCTTGGAGCGCGTCACGGTGTCGCGCTGGGGCGACGCCGCGGATGCGGTCGCCGGAGCCCTGGCCGCGGAGCGCCACGACCACCCGAACGCGCCCGTCGACGACGACGCCCCCTCGGCCCTGGCGGGCTGAGGGGGCGTGACGGCGAAGAGTCAGAACTGGACGCGCGGAGGCTCCGAGATGGCGGCGCCGTCGACGACCTCGAAGAACTCCCGCGCCTGGAATCCGAGCTGACGGGCGAAGAGGTTGTTCGGGAACACCTTGATCTTGGTGTTCAGTTCGCGGACGCCTCCGTTGTAGAAGCGGCGCGACGCCTGGATCTTGTCCTCGGTGTCGACGATCGACTGCTGCAACTGCAGGAAGTTCTGGCTGGCCTGCAGCTGCGGGTACGCCTCGGCGACCGCGAACAGCGACTTCAGCGCCTGCTGCATGTGGCCCTCGGCGACGCCCGCTTCGGCGGGGCTCTGGGCGGAGATCGTCTCGGCACGCGCCCGCGTGACGTTCTCGAACACCGCCTTCTCGTGCGCCGCGTAGCCCTTCACCGTCTCGATGAGATTGGGGAGCAGATCGGCGCGGCGCTTGAGCTGAACGGTGATGTCGCTCCACGCCTCATCGACCCGGACATTGAGAGAGACGAGGGCGTTGTACGTCGCCCACAGATAGATCCCCGCGATCGCCAGGATGGCGACGATCACGATGACGGGGACAAGCCACTCCCACATATTCGGGTTCTCCGTTCGACGACTGCCGCACAATCCTAACGGCGCGGCCCTCGAGCGAAAGGGGCCTGCGGACGACTCCCAGTCGATACGCACGCACGGCGCTCACCGATGCTCTGTGCACGCCCGCTCAGGTACCCCCGGTGGGACTCGAACCCACACCTGGAGCGATTTTAAGTCGCCTGCCTCTGCCATTGGGCTACGGGGGCGGATGCCACGCTCCACCGTAGCGCGGAGGGTGACGGCATCCGGAAACGACGAGACCCCCGCACGCCACGTGCGGGGGTCTCGGACGCGATCACTTCGCGGCGACGGCCTCGGGCTTCTTGTCGGCGGGAGCCGGCTCGGCCGCAGGCTGCGCGGGGCGCGGACGCGCCGCGAACTCCTCGAACGTCGCGCGCGGGTTCTGCACCGTCTCCAGCGACACCGTTTCGCGGCCGTGCACTATGTTCTGCATCCAGTCGCCGACGACGCGGAACTTGCGCTCCCACGTGGGCATGGCCAGGCCGTGGTACCCGCGGTGGGCGAACCACGCGATGAGACCGGTCAGCGCGATCTTGCCCGACTGGAACGCGCCGTTGTAGAGGCCGAGGCCGGCAACCGCGCCGAGGTTCTTGTGGAAGTACTGCTTGGGCTCCTCGCCCCGGAGCACCGCGACCAGGTTCTTCGCCATGAGCTTGCCCTGGCGCACCGCGTGCTGAGCGTTAGGAACGCAGAAACCGCCCACGCCACCACCGGAAAGGTCCGGAACGGCCGAGACGTCGCCGGCGGCCCAGGCGCCCTCCACGAACTCCTCGTCGGTGCCGACTCGCAGGTCGGGGCGCGTACGGATGCGACCGCGCTCCTCGACGGGCAGGTCGCTGCCGCGCACGACGGTCGGGTTGGCCATGACGCCCGCGGTCCAGATGATGAGGTCGGTGGGGAGCTGCTCACCGGTGGAGAGCTCGACGACGCCGTCCACCGCTCCCTTGACCTGCGTGTCGAGGTGCACGAACGCACCCTTCTTCGCGAGGTCGGCGAGCACCCACTCGCTGGTCTTCTGCGACACCTCGGGCATGATGCGGCCCATCGCCTCGATGAGGTGGAAGTGGGTGTCGTCGAACGTGAGCGTCGGGTACTGCTTCAGCAGCGAGGACGCGTAGGCGCGCAGCTCGGCGAACACCTCGATACCGGCGAAACCACCGCCCACGACGACGACCGTCAGCAGGCGGTCGCGCTCGGGACCTGCCGGCAGCACCGACGCGCGGTCGAAGTTGGACGTCAGACGGTCGCGGATCGCCACGGCCTCCTCGATCGTCTTCAGCCCGATGGCGTTCTCGGCGATGCCGGGGATCGGGAACGTGCGCGAGACGGCACCGGCGGTCACGACGATCTGGTCGTACTCCCGCGTCCACGTCTCGTCGCCGACGATCGGCGTGATGGTGACGGTCTTCTTCGCGTGCTCGATGCCCGTGACCTTGCCGGCGATGACGTTGGTGCGCTTCAGGTGGCGGCGGAGGCCCACCACCACGTGACGCGGCTCGATCTCACCGGCCGCGACCTCGGGGAGGAAGGGCTGGTACGTCATGTACGGCAGCGGGTCGACGAGAGTGACCTCGGCCTCGTTGCGGCCGAGAAGCTTCTCGAGCTTCCACGCAGTGTAGAAACCCGCGTAGCCTCCGCCGACGATGAGAATCTTGGGCACGGTGCTGGTCACGATGGAAGAGACTCCTGGTTTGTGGTGCGGCTCGGCTCGCGAGATGTGCGCGCCTGTCGGATTCGCCGGGCAGCAGCACTGACGCCGAGCGTGATCATTATAGCGGCGAGGGTCGCGCCCGCGAGCGGCACCGTCGCGTACAGCACGGAGTCGCGGGTCGGCAGCAGCGGCGACGACGCGCGCGGCGCGGACTCCACCGGCGGGAGAGGGGGAACCTCGACCGGCGCCGCGGAGGGCTGACCGCTGGGCGCCGGAGCGTCGGCCCGCCGATACAGACGCACCCACTCCGCCAGGTCGCCGAGCGGGTTCGACGACACCGAGGGGACCGAGCTGGATGACACCGCGGCGGCGGCGTCCACGAGCCCGTACCCGTACAGCGGGTCCTGTCCCGCCGCCGCACCGGGAGCCGGCTTCGCGGTGCGGATGAGCCGGTTCAGGATGTTGTCGGCATCCAACTCGGGATGAGCGGCCCGGACGAGAGCGGCAATGCCGGAGACGATCGGCGCAGCCCCGCTCGTGCCGTTCCACTGCACGAGCGTGCCGTCGGCCGAGACGCCGAGGAGTCGTTCGCTCGGGGCCGACAGACCGATCGTGATGCCCTGCGTCGACGCGTCGTTGCTCGCCGCACCGGAGGGATCGACGCCGCCGACGGCCAACACCCCGGGGATCGTGGCCGGGGCGCCGACGCGCGCCGTGCCGCTCCCCCGGTTGCCGGCGGCCACGACCACGACCACGTCGTTGTCGAAGGCGTACTGGAACGCCTCGTCCCAGCTCGGGTCCCAGTCCAGGGTGTTCGTGGTCAACGACATGTTGATGACCGTCGCTCCCTCATCGACCGCCCACCGGATCGCCTCGACGATCTGCTCGGTGAACGGCTTCGAGGTGACGGCACCGAAGCCGACGGAGATCGACAGGAGCTCGGCATCGGGAGCGACGCCGATCATGCCCCGACCGGCACCCGTGCCGCGGGAGGCGGCGAGCGAGGCGACCCAGCTGCCGTGATTGGAGTCGACCGCGCCGACCGGCGTACGCCCGTCGGGTGCCCCGACGCCCGACACGTCGATCCCGTTCGCGACCGCGCCCGAGAACTCGACCGGTCCGCGGGCGATGCCGGTGTCGATGATCGCGATCTTCTGCCCCGCCCCGCGGGTCGTCTTCCACGCGTCGCGGATGCCGTACTGATCGAGCCAGTACTCGGCCGCTCGCACCGGGTCGGTGGGATCCTGCGGGACCGGGGTCGTCGCCGCGCCGGTCAGCACCACGCCGAGGACGACGGATGCCAGTGCGGCGAGCGCGCGTCTCATCATCCGCCCGCTCCCGGAACCTCGCACTCGCACCGCTCGGGCGACCACGTGCCGCGCTGGAGAGCTCGATCTCCGATGGGGTTCACACCCGGACCGGCTGCCAGAGCGTGCCCGGCGAGGGCGTGGAGGCATTTGACCCGGGTCGGCATCCCGCCGGCCGAGATGCCCGCGATCTCCTCGGGCTCGCCGTAGACCGAGCGGTCACGAAGATAGGCCTCGTGTGCCGCGGTGTAGGCGGCGCGAAGGTCGTCGTCGGTCGCGAGTTCGTCGGAGAACTCCCGCATGACGTGTCCGGCCTCGAGCACCGACATAGCCGCCGTGGCGGCGGGG
>NZ_RBZY01000007.1 GCF_004022425.1 Microbacterium enclense
CCCGCGATGTTGCGGATCTGCAGCCAGTTACCACGCGCACCCGACGAGACCATGCGGTTGATGGTGTTGTCGGCAGGGAAGTTGTCGCGCATCGCCTTCTGGACGGCATCCGTGGCCTCGGTCCAGATCTTGATGAGCTCCTGGCGACGCTCGGCGTCGGTGGTGAGACCCTTCTCGTACTGCGCCTGGACCTTCGCGGCCTGCTTCTCGTAGCCCGCGACGATCTCGCCCTTGTTCGGGGGCGTGAGGATGTCGCTCAGCGCGACCGTCACACCCGAACGCGTGGCCCAGTAGAAACCGGCATCCTTGATCCGGTCGAGCGATGCCGCGACCTCGACCTTGGGGTACTCCTCGGCCAGCTTGTTGACGATCTGCGACAGCTTGCCCTTGTCGGCCTGCTCGCGCACGAACGGGTAGCCCTTGGGGAGCGTGTCGTTGAAGATCGCCTGGCCGAGCGAGGCATCCACGAGACCGTGCTTCTCGTACCCCTCGGGCGCCTGGCCCTCGAGGAACGTGAGGCCGGGGATGCGGATGCGCGCCTTCGCCTGCAGGTCGAGGGTTCCCTCGTCCTTGGCCAGGATCGCCTCGCCCACCGAACCGAACGCACGACCCTCGCCCACGGCACCCTCCTTGAGGGTGGTGAGGTGGTGGAGGCCGATGATCATGTCCTGCGAGGGCAGGGTCACCGGACGGCCGTCGGACGGCTTCAGGATGTTGTTCGACGCGAGCATGAGCACGCGCGCCTCGGCCTGGGCCTCGACCGACAGCGGCAGGTGGACGGCCATCTGGTCACCGTCGAAGTCGGCGTTGAACGCCGCACAGACGAGCGGGTGCAGCTGGATCGCCTTGCCCTCGACGAGCTGGGGCTCGAACGCCTGGATGCCGAGACGGTGCAGCGTGGGTGCACGGTTCAGCAGCACGGGGCGCTCGCGGATGATCTCTTCCAGCACGTCCCAGACCTCGGGACGGTAGCGCTCGACGGCACGCTTGGCGGCCTTGATGTTCTGCGAGTGACCGAGGTCGATGAGGCGCTTGATCACGAACGGCTTGAACAGCTCGAGCGCCATCTGCTTGGGCAGACCGCACTGGTGCAGCTTCAGCTGGGGTCCGACGATGATGACCGAACGGCCCGAGTAGTCCACGCGCTTGCCGAGCAGGTTCTGGCGGAAGCGACCCTGCTTTCCCTTGAGCATGTCGCTCAGGGACTTCAGGGCGCGGTTGCCGGTACCGGTGACGGGACGACCGCGGCGGCCGTTGTCGAACAGCGCGTCGACGGCCTCCTGCAGCATGCGCTTCTCGTTGTTGACGATGATCTCGGGGGCACCGAGGTCGATCAGGCGACGGAGGCGGTTGTTGCGGTTGATCACGCGACGGTAGAGGTCGTTCAGGTCGGAGGTGGCGAAGCGGCCACCGTCGAGCTGGACCATCGGGCGCAGCTCCGGCGGGATCACCGGAACGACGTCCAGCACCATCGAAGCCGGCGACATGCCGGTCTGCAGGAACGAGTTGACGACCTTCAGACGCTTGATCGCGCGGATCTTGCGCTGGCCCTTGCCCTCGGAGATCTGCAGGTGCAGGCTCTCGCTCTCAGCGGCCAGGTCGAACGTCTCGAGGCGGCGCTTGATCGACTCCGCGCCCATGTGGGCCTCGAAGTACTGACCGAACCGGTCCTGCAGCTCGTGGAAGACGTCGTCCTCGGGCTTCAGGGCACCGACCTCGAGCGTGCGGAAGTCCTCCCACACGCGCTCGAGCTTGGCGATCTGCTCGTCCGCGTTCTTGCGGATCGAGGTCATGTCCTTCTCGGCGGCGTCCTTGACCTTCTTCTTCTGGTCGGCCTTGGCACCCTCGGCTTCGAGAGCCGCGAGCTCCTCCTCCAGCTTCGCCAGACGGGCGGCGATGCGCGAGTCGCGCCGGTCGCCGAGCGTCTTCAGCTCGAGGCGGATGTTGTTCTCCTGCGTCGCCAGGTCGCGGTGACGAGCATCCTCGTCGACCGAGATGACCATGTAGGCCGCGAAGTAGATGACCTTCTCGAGGTCCTTCGGCGCCATGTCCAGCAGGTAGCCGAGGCGCGAGGGCACGCCCTTGAAGTACCAGATGTGGGTCACGGGAGCGGCGAGCTCGATGTGGCCCATGCGCTCACGACGGACCGAGGACTTGGTGACCTCGACGCCGCAGCGCTCGCAGACGATGCCCTTGAAGCGGACGCGCTTGTACTTGCCGCACGCGCACTCCCAGTCGCGGGAGGGCCCGAAGATCTGCTCGCCGAACAGACCGTCCTTCTCGGGCTTCAGGGTGCGGTAGTTGATGGTTTCGGGCTTCTTGACCTCACCGAAAGACCAACGACGGATGTCGTCGGCGGTGGCCAGGCCGATACGAAGCTGATCGAAAGTGGTTGATTCGAGCACTGGTTCTCCTGTGTCGGAATTCTGTTCGTTGCCTGGCCGGGTCAGATCTCGTCGATGGACGAGGACTCGAAGCGGCTGGAGATGTTGATACCGAGCTCTTCGGCGGCGCGGAAGGCGTCGTCGTCGGTGTCACGGAGGTTGACCGCCGTGCCGTCGGCCGAGAGGACCTCGACGTTCAGGCAGAGCGACTGCATCTCCTTCATGAGCACCTTGAAGGACTCGGGGATGCCGGGCTCCTGGATGTTCTCGCCCTTGACGATCGCCTCGTACACCTTGACGCGGCCGAGGATGTCGTCGGACTTGATCGTGAGGAGCTCCTGCAGCGCGTACGCGGCACCGTAGGCCTCGAGCGCCCACACCTCCATCTCACCGAAGCGCTGGCCACCGAACTGGGCCTTACCGCCGAGCGGCTGCTGGGTGATCATCGAGTAGGGACCCGTCGAACGAGCGTGGATCTTGTCGTCGACGAGGTGGTGCAGCTTCAGGATGTACATGTAGCCGACCGAGATGGGCGCCGGGAACGGTTCTCCGTGACGACCGTCGAAGAGGATCGTCTTTCCGGTGGAGTCGATCAGTCGCTCGCCGTCGCGGTTCGGGATCGTCGAGTCGAGCAGACCCGCGATCTCGTCCTCGAAGGCGCCGTCGAACACCGGGGTCGCGACCTTCGTGCCGGGGGCGGCCTCGCGGGCCACCTCGGGCAGCTTCGCGGCCCACTCGGGGGTGCCCTCGACCTTCCAGCCCTGCTGGGCGATCCAGCCGAGGTGGAGCTCCAGGACCTGACCGAAGTTCATTCGACCGGGGATGCCGAGCGGGTTGAGCACGACGTCGACGGGGGTGCCGTCGGCGAGGAAGGGCATGTCCTCGATCGGCAGGATCTTGGCGATGACACCCTTGTTGCCGTGGCGGCCGGCGAGCTTGTCGCCCTCGGTGATCTTGCGCTTCTGGGCGATGTAGACCACGACGCGGCGGTTCACGCCCGAGCCGAGCTCGTCGTCGCCGTCCTCGGCGTTGAACTCCTTGACGGCGATGATCGTGCCCTGCTCGCCGTGGGGGACCTTCAGCGAGGTGTCACGGACTTCGCGGCTCTTCTCGTTGAAGATCGCGCGGAGCAGGCGCTCCTCGGCCGAGAGCTCGGTCTCGCCCTTGGGCGTGACCTTGCCGACCAGGATGTCGCCGGGACGCACCTCGGCACCGATGCGGACGATGCCGCGCTCGTCGAGGTCCTTCAGCAGGTCGGGGCTGACGTTGGGGAGGTCACGGGTGATCTCCTCCTTGCCGAGCTTGGTGTCGCGCGCGTCGACCTCGTACTCCTCGATGTGGATCGACGACAGCGTGTCGTCCTTCACGAGGTCCTGGCTGAGGATGATCGCGTCCTCGAAGTTGTGGCCCTCCCACGTCATGAACGCCACGAGGAGGTTCTTGCCGAGGGCGAGCTCGCCGTTCTCGGTCGCGGGACCGTCGGCGATGACCTCGCCGACCTCGACGCGCTCACCGGCGGAGACGACCACGCGCTGGTTGTAGGACGTGCCCTGGTTCGAGCGGTCGAACTTGCGCAGGAAGTAGTCCTGCGTGCCGCCCTCGTCGAGCTGGACGGTCACGACGTCGGCCGAGACCTCCAGGACGACGCCGGCCTTCTCGGCGGTGACGACGTCACCGGCGTCGATGGCGGCGAAGCCCTCCATACCGGTGCCGACCACGGGCGACTCGCTGCGCACGAGCGGCACGGCCTGGCGCTGCATGTTCGCACCCATGAGGGCGCGGTTGGCGTCGTCGTGCTCGAGGAACGGGATGAGCGAGGTCGCCACCGACACCATCTGGCGCGGCGAGACGTCCATGTAGCCGATCTCGTCGACGGGGAACAGGTCGACCTCGCCACCCTGGCCGCGGCGGGCCAGGATGCGGTCCTCGACGAAGTGGCCGTCGGCCTTGAGGGCGACACCGGCCTGGGCGACGATGTGGTCGCTCTCCTCGCTCGCGGTGAGGTAGTCGATCTGGTCGGTCACGCGACCGTCGACGACGCGACGGTACGGGGTCTCGATGAACCCGAACGCGTTGATGCGCGCGAACGAGGCGAGCGAACCGATCAGACCGATGTTCGGGCCTTCCGGCGTCTCGATCGGGCACATGCGGCCGTAGTGCGAGGGGTGGACGTCACGGACCTCGACGCCGGCACGCTCACGGGACAGACCGCCGGGGCCCAGCGCCGACAGGCGGCGCTTGTGGGTCAGACCCGCGAGCGGGTTGTTCTGGTCCATGAACTGCGAGAGCTGCGACGTGCCGAAGAACTCCTTGATCGCGGCCACGACGGGGCGCACGTTGATCAGGGTCTGCGGCGTGATCGCCTCGATGTCCTGCGTGGTCATGCGCTCGCGGACGACGCGCTCCATGCGCGACAGACCGGTGCGGACCTGGTTCTGGATGAGCTCGCCGACGGCGCGGATGCGGCGGTTGCCGAAGTTGTCGATGTCGTCGACGTCGAGACGGATCTCGGCCGCCTGGCCGTGACGCACGCCGTCGAACGCCGAGTCGCCGCGGTGCAGGCGCACGAGGTACTTGATCGTGGCGACGATGTCGTCGACGGTCAGCACCGAGTCGCTCAGCGGCTTGTCGAGACCGAGCTTCTGGTTGATCTTGTAGCGCCCCACCTTGGCGAGGTCGTACCGCTTCGGGTTGAAGTAGAAGTTGTCCAGCAGCGCGCGGGCGGCCTCGGCGGCGACCTGCTCACCCGGACGGAGCTTGCGGTAGATGTCGCGCAGCGCGTCTTCCTTCGTGAGGATCGTGTCCTTGGACAGCGTCTCTTCGATGGAGTCGAAGCCGGCGAACTCGGCGAGGATGTCCTCGCTGGTCAGGCCGAGGGCCTTGAGGAAGACGGTGACCGACTGCTTGCGCTTGCGGTCGATGCGCACGCCGACCTGGTCGCGCTTGTCGATCTCGAACTCGAGCCAGGCACCGCGCGAGGGGATGACGCGCGCCGAGACGATGTCCTTGTCGGAGGTCTTGTCGGGCGTCTTGTCGAAGTAGACACCGGGCGAACGGACGAGCTGCGACACGACGACGCGCTCGGTGCCGTTGATGATGAACGTGCCCTTGTCGGTCTGGAGCGGGAAGTCGCCCATGAAGACCGTCTGCGTCTTGATCTCACCGGTCTGGTGATTCATGAACTCGGCCTCGACGTACAGCGGGGCGGCGTAGGTCTTGCCGCGCTCCTTGCACTCTTCGATCGAGTACTTCTCGGGCTCGAGGTACGGGTTCGTGAACGAGAGCTGCATCGTCTCGCTCAGGTCCTCGATCGGAGAGATCTCCTCGAAGATCTCCTCGAGACCGCTGATCTCGGGCACGTCGGTACGACCGGCGGCCTGAGCCTCGGCGACCCGGGCCTTCCAGGCTTCGTTACCGACCAGCCAGTCGAACGACTCGGTCTGCAGCGCGAGCAGATCGGGAACGGTCAGCTTGTCGGAGATCTTCGCGAACGAGAGGCGGGATGCGCCGCGTCCGCTCTTCGGGGTGGTGGTGGATGCGTTGCTCGCAGCAGCCAAGGGAATAACCTCCAGAAGCCCGGGCGAGGGGCTCGTGATTCCTTGTCGTCAGGTGGAGTGCGTTCCTGCCCCGATAACCTGCACGTCGCACACCGCGGTGAAGCGGGGACGGGCAGGCTCAGCCGACCACCATATGAGGGCAGGGGGAATCGAGGAGCGCAAAGTCCAAGCATACGCGGGAGGACGCGCCGTGTCCAGTCGGATTCTTGACGACTTTGCGTACCTGCGGTATAACCGCGAGCGCTCCCCCGGGATTCCCCCGACTCGAGGGTCTCACACCCCTCGGAACCGCACGCGATCACCGGGGCGCGCCTGGGCGAGACGGTCGAGCGTGGCATCCGTCACCACCGCGATCACGGGGTACCCGCCGGTGACGGGCCCGTCGGCGAGCAGCACGACGGGCCGTCCGTGCGGCGGCACCTGCAGAGCCCCGGGCCGCATGCCCTCGCTGGGGAGTTCGTCGTGCCGCACCCGCTCCAGCGCCGGGCCGTCGAGGCGGATGCCGACCCGGTCGGCGTCGCTCGAGACGGTCCAGGTCGCGTCCCGCAGGGTGCGCAGCGCGGCGAGGGTGAACCAGTCGGCGCGCGGGCCGGGACAGAGATCCACCTCCACGGTGGCGGCGGGCACCGACCAGGGGAAGGAGACCACGACGGGGATCGGGCGCCGCGGCTCCCCGGTGCGCAGGACGTCTCCGGCGCTCAGCGCGGGCGGTCCGAGCGACGCGAGCACGTCGGTCGACCGCGACCCCAGGGATTCCGTCACGGCGACACCGCCGCGCACCGCGAGCACGAGCCGCGCGCCCGCCCGGGCGACCCCGATCGACAGTTCGGCCCCGGCGGGGAGGAGCAGCGGGGTGTAGGCATCCACCGCCCGCCCGTCGAGGTGCAGGTCGGCGAGCGCCCCCGTGACGGCGACCCACGTGTCGCGCTCGGCGACGGCGCGGAGGCCGCCGAGGGCGATCTCGACGCCCGCGGCCGTCTCGTCGTTGCCGACGAGGCGGTTGGCGACGCGGAGGGCCGCACGGTCGAGCGCGCCGGAGCGGGCGACGCCGAGCGCGGCGCGGCCGGGGCGTCCGAGATCCTGCACCGTCGCGAGGGCGCCGGGGGCGAGGACCTTGAGCGCGGCGACGCCGGGCGAGGGTGACGTGCGCGGAGGGGAGGAGGGTTCGGGACGGGAGGACTCGGCAGCGGCATCCGATCCTCCGCCGGCCGAATCTCCTCCCGGAGCCGCCGATATGCGGGAGCGCTGCGGCACGAACCGTACGCGGGCGCCGGGGGTGAGGAGCACCGGGTCGGTGGCATCCGGGACGAAGAGCGGGGCGTCGGTCGTCCCGATGAGGCGCCAGCCGCCGGGGGTCTCGCGCGGATACGCCCCGGTGAACTCGCCCGCGAGCCCGACCGACCCGGCGGGGACGCGGGTCCGCGGCTGCGGAAGCCGGGGGACGTCCCAGGGCCAGTCGTCGCTCACGAGGTAGGCGAAGCCGGGAGCGAAGCCCGTGAACGCCACGCGCCAGCGTGCAGCGGTATGCCGAGCGACGAGCTCCGCGACGGGGATGCCGAGCACGGCGGCCGTGTCCTCCAGATCGGCGCCGTCGTACCGCGTCGGAATCTCCACGAGGGGCCCGGGCGTCACGGCATCCGGGGCCGCATCGGCGGCGGAGTGCACCCACGTGCGCACCGCGGCCGGGGTGATGCGGGCCGGGTCGAAGGCGACCAGCACGGTGCGGGCGGCGGGGACGAGGTCGTCGACGCCCGCCGGTGGGTCCGCGGCGAGCGCGGCGTGGAGCCCCAGGACCCGCGTGAGGTCGTCGACCTCCGCCAGGATCGCTCGCTCCCCCATCGGCCGCAGTGTCACCACGGCGCGCGTACCTCTATATATGCATCGTCGAGTGCGGCACGGACCGCACGCGCCATCGCGACCGCGGCGGGAGTGTCGCCGTGCAGGCACAGGGACGCGGCATCCACCGCCAGGGACGTGCCGTCGACGGCGTCGACCGTTCCCTCCAGGGCGAGACGCAGCGCGCGGTCGGCGACGCGGGCCGGATCCTCGATCAGCGCTCCCGGCTGGTCGCGGGGCACCAGCCGACCATCCGCGGTGTACCCGCGATCGAGAAACGCCTCGGGCACGAACGGGAGCCCCGCGGATGCCGCGGCCTCGACGATCGCACCCGGGAGACCGAGCACGGGCAGGGGCCGGCCGAGGCGGGCGGAGTGGTCGGCGATCGCGGCGACGACCGCGGCGGCCTGCGCCGGATCGGCGGAGACCGCGTGGTAGAGCGCCCCGTGGGGCTTCACGTACCGCAGATCGGCGCCGGCGGCCTCGAGAGCGTCGAGCTGTCGGGCGACGCTTTCGCGCAGCTCCGCCGCGGGCGGATCGCGGCGGACACGACCGAAGTTGGCCCGATCCTCGTACGACGGGTGCGCTCCGACCGCGACGCCGAAGCGGGCTGCGCGCTCGACCGAGGCCCGCATCGAGGAGTCGTCCCCCGCGTGCCCCCCGCACGCGACGGAGGCGCTGCTGACGAGGGCGAACATCGCCTCGTCGTCGGCGGTCGGCATCCCGTCGCGCGTCTCTCCCAGGTCGGCGTTGAGGTCCACCCGCCCCACGGTACTCGCGCGTGAGGGGTCAAGAAGTGTCGCTTCCGGCGCTCGCAGGCGACACTTCTTGACCCCTCGCGCGACGTTACGGGGGTGTGACGAAAACGCCGGAGGGGTGGGAACGGGGGCAGGCCCGGGAGAGGATGGGGGGATGACCTCCGATGTCGCCGGTCCCCCCGCTCCGGCATCCCCCCATCCCCTCCTCTCCGTTCGCGACCTCGCGGTCGACTTCTCCACGATGGACGGTCCCGTGCGCGCCGTGGACGGCGTCGACCTCGACATCCACGCGGGTGAGACGATCGCGATCGTCGGCGAGTCCGGTTCGGGCAAGTCCACGACCGCGATGGCGATCATCGGCCTCCTGGCATCCGGTGGCCGTGTCGCGCGCGGCCAGATCCACCTCGACGGCGACGACCTGACGACGTTCGGGGAGGCGCGTATGCGCCAGGTGCGCGGGCGGCAGATCGGTCTCGTGCCGCAGGACCCGATGTCGAACCTCAACCCGGTTGCGAAGATCGGCACCCAGGTGGCCGAAACGCTGCTCGCGCACGGGCTCGCCGACCGCGGCAATGTGAAGGACCGTGTCGTCGAGGCGCTCGAGGCCGCCGGGCTCCCGGATGCCGAGAAGCGGGCGAAACAGTACCCCCACGAGTTCTCCGGCGGCATGCGCCAGCGGGCCCTCATCGCGATCGGTCTCGCGTGCCGTCCTCGTCTCCTCATCGCCGATGAGCCCACGAGCGCGCTGGACGTGACCGTGCAGCAGACGATCCTCGATCAGATCGACAAGCAGTCGAAGGAGCTCGGCGCGGCCGTGCTCCTCATCACCCACGATCTCGGACTCGCGGCCGAACGCGCGTCCCGCGTGGTCGTCATGCACCGGGGGCGTGTGGTCGAGCAGGGTCCGGCCCGTCAGATCCTCGAGAACCCGCAGCACGCCTACACGAAGGCGCTCGTCACGGCCGCACCGTCGGTCGCCGCCGTGCGTCTGCGCCCCGAGGACTTCCGCGGCGAGCGCGACGCCACCGTCGGGCGCGACCACATCGTCGAGATCTCGAACCTGACCAAGGTGTACCCGGCCCGGGGCAAGGCCGAGGACTTCCGCGCCGTGGATGACGTGTCGCTGTCGATCCCGCGCGGCGAGACCGTCGCGATCGTCGGGGAGTCGGGATCGGGCAAGACCACGACCGCGCGCATGCTGCTGAAGGTCGTCGAACCCACGAGCGGATCGATCCTCTTCGACGGCCAGGACGTCGGAGCCCTGAAGGGCGACGCGCTGCGGCAGTTCCGCCAGAAGGTGCAGCCGATCTTCCAGGATCCGTACTCGAGCCTGAACCCTATGTTCACCGTCGAGCGGATCATCGAGGAGCCGCTGTCCTTCTACAAGCGCGGCTCACGTGCCGACCGGAGCACGCGGGTGCGCAAGCTCCTGGACGACGTGGCCCTGCCGGCATCCATGCTCCGCCGCTACCCGTCGGAGCTGTCGGGCGGACAGCGGCAGCGCGTCGCGATCGCTCGGGCCCTCGCGCTCTCGCCCGAGCTCATCGTGTGCGACGAGCCGGTGTCGGCGCTGGACGTCCTCGTGCAGGCTCAGATCCTGGAACTGCTCGGCGACCTCCAGCGCGAGTACGGCCTCAGCTACCTCTTCATCTCGCACGACCTCGCCGTCGTGCGCCTCATCAGCGACTACGTGTGCGTGATGAAGGACGGGCGCCTCGTCGAAGCGGCATCCAGCGAAGAGGTCTTCACGAACCCCCGCGATCCGTACACGCGGCGGCTGCTGGCATCCATCCCCGGCAACGAGCTCGGGCTCGCGGGCTGACGCGAGGTCGTCGCCTCCGCCGGGTGGCGGGCGGCGCGGGGGCGTCGCGAGAACAGGGGATGCCACGGAAACAGGCCGATCCNAGGCGGGACGGGAGGGGCTACCGCGCGCGGGTGCGGGGGTCCATCGCCTCGCGCAGCGACTCGCCCAGCAGCGTGAAGCCCAGCGCCGTCACGGCGATGCAGATGCCGGGGAGGAACGCCAGCCACGGCGCGATCGCGAGTTCGGCCTGGGCGTAAGTCAGCATGCGGCCCCACTCGGCGGTCTGCGGAAGCCCGCCGCCGAGCCCGAGGAACGACAGCGCCGCCGCGTCGATGACGGCCGTGGCGAGCGTCAGGGTGCCCTGCACGATGACGGGGCCGACGCTGTTGGGCAGGACGTGCGTCATCGTGATCGTGCGCCGACTGAGGCCGAGGGTCTGTGCGGAGAGCACGTAGTCGGCGCCGCGCTGTTGGAGCATCGATGCGCGGAGCAGGCGCGCGAACACCGGCACCTGCGAGGCTCCGATCGCGATCATGATCGCCAACTGGCTCTGACCGAGGATCGCGGCGATCGACACCGCGAGCAGCAGGTTCGGCACCGACAGCAGGATTTCGACGAAGCGCATGACGAGCACGTCGACCCAGCCGCCGAACATCCCGGCGAGAAGACCCAGCGCCATGCCGCCGAGAAGACCCATCGCCGTCGAGATCACGCCGATCTGCAACGACGCCTGCGCACCCCAGATGAGCTTTGACAGAACGTCGCCGCCGAAGCGGTCGAGGCCGAGCGGGAACTCCGCCAACTCGCCGGGCCCCGGGATGTCGGTCGGGGTGATGAAGCGCTGACCGGGCAGCGACTCGGCCGGGTACGGCGCGAGCAGAGGGGCCAGCGCCGCGACGAGCAGGAACGCCACGACGATGATCGCCCCTATCCACGCCACGGGGCTGCGGCGCAACCGCTGGAAGACGTCGCGCCAGAAGCCGCCGCGGGCCTGCGCCGACAGGAGCTGGGCGTCGACCACGGCGTTGTCGTCGACGGGGCCGCCGCTGGGGGCGGGAGGGAGGATGCCGGAACTCAACTGACTCTCACTCTCGGGTCGATGACGCTGTACGACAGGTCGACGAGCAGGTTGATCAGGGCGTAAGCGATCGCGATGAAGATGATGAAGCCCTGCAGGACCGGGAAGTCGCGCGTGAAGATCGCGCGCGCCAGGAACTGCCCGATGCCCGGGAAGGCGAACACCGTCTCGGTGAGCACCGCCCCGGCGATGAGGAGCCCCGCCTGCAGGCCCACCGTCGTGATGACCGGCAGCATCGCGTTCCGCAGGATGAAGCGGTTGCGCAGCGTCGAGGCGGCGATGCCCTTCGCCCGCCCGGTCCGCACGTAGTCGGCGTTCTGGACCTCGAGCACCGACGCGCGCGTGATGCGCACGATGATCGCGAGAGGGATCGTGCCGAGCGCGACGGCCGGAAGCACCAGGTGGAGCACGGCATCCCAGGCCGCGTCGAACTCCCCGGTCATGATGCCGTCGAGCACGTAGAGGTTCGTGTAGTGCGTCGCGTCGATGCGGGGGTTCTGGCGACCGTCGGAGGGCAGCCATCCCAGCTGCACCGCGAAGACGTACTTCAGGATGAAGGCGAGGAAGAACACCGGGATCGTGATGCCGATGAGGCTCAGCACGACCGCGATGTGGTCCCACGCCTTGCCGTGGCGACGTGCGGCCCAGTATCCGAGCGGGATGCCGATCCCCACCGCCACGATCAGCGCACCGATCGACAGTTCGAGAGTGGCGGGGAAGCGACGCCAGAACTCCTCGAGCACCGGGCGTCCGGTCTGGATGGAGGAACCGAAGTCACCCGAGAGCAGGCGGCCGAGCCACGTGAAGTACTGCACGTAGAGCGGCTCGGTGAAGCCGTACAGCTCGTTGATCCGGGCGACGGCCTCGGGGGTAGCCCGTTCGCCGAGCAGCGCGACGGCGGGTCCGCCCGGCAGCGCGCGGACCCAGAGGAACAGAAGGACGGAAAGCCCGAACAGCGTCGGGACGAGCAGGAGCAGACGCCTGCCGATGGTGCGGAGCACGGGTTCTCACAGGGCTCGGGGGCGGGGGGACGCGGGATGCCGCGGGCCCGGCGCCACGGGGGCGCCGGGCCGCGGCATCCGGATCACTCTGAGAGGGTGATCTCGTTGTAGACCTCGTCCTGCACGGGGCTGGCCGGGTACGACGTCACGCGCGAGGCGAAGGCCAGCGTCGGGACGGGGTTGGCCAGCGGCACACCCGGCAGGAACTGCGCGATCTGCTCGTTGACCGCCTGGTAGGCCGGCTCCTGTTCGTCCTCGGTCGCGAGGCCGCGGGCCGAGGTGAGGGCCGAGAACAGCTCCGCGTTGTCGAAGCCCCACTCGTTCGAGGGACCGCCGAAGAACGTGCCCACGAAGTTGTCGGGGTCGTTGTAGTCGCCGGTCCAGCCGAGGAGGTGGATGCCGTGGTCGGCGCCGCCCTGGATGAGATCGAGGTACTCGCCCCATTCGTTCGACACCGGGTTCACGACGATGCCCACGGCCTGCAGCTGCGACTGGAGGTTGGTGAAGATCTGCTCGGGGTTGGGCATATACGGCCGCGAGATGTTGACGGGGTAGTTGAACGTCAGGGTCAGCGGGTTGGCCTCGGTGAAGCCCGCCTCGGCCAGCAGAGCCGTGGCGGCCGCCTGGTCGAAGTCGTACGTGGTGACGTCGGGGTTGAACCCGATGACGCTGTCGGGCATGAACTGGGATGCCACGGTGGTGCCCTCGGGCAGCACCTGGGTGACCAGCTGCTCCTTGTCGATCGCCCGGGCGATGGCCTCGCGCACGCGAGGATCGGCCAGCGCCGGATCGGCCTGGTTCATGCCGAGGTAGAGGATGTTGAACGGATCGCGGTTGACGAGCATGTAGCCCGCGCTCTCGAGAGCGCCGAGGTCGGCGGGGGCGACGAGGTCGTAGCCGTCGATCGAGCCCGATTCGAGCGCCTGACGGCGAGCCGTGGTGTCGCCGATGACGCGGAAGATGACCTGCTGGACCTGGCCCTGCTCGCCCCAGTAACCGTCGTACGCGCTGACGGTCGCGTCGGCGCCGGGCTCCCACGAGTCGAAACGGAACGGGCCGGTGCCGGTCGGGTGCGCCTGCGCGTACTCGCTGAGCGTCGGCGCCTCGGAGGTGCCGCCCACCTCGTCGGCCGCGTACTCCTCGAGGGCCGTCGGGCTCTGAATCGCGAACGCGGGAAGCGACAGCGCCGGAATGAACCCCGCGAACGGCTCGGTCAGGGTGATGGTCACCTCGCTCGGGCTCGCGGCCTCGCACCCGCCGTAGATCGAGGTGCCGGTGTCGGCGTAGCCGCGCATGATCTTGCCCCAGTAGTACGACAGGCTCTCGGACTGCGCGATACCGGTGAAGTTGTTCTGGCGGTCGAAGTTGAAGCACACCGCATCGGCGTCGAACTCGGTGCCGTCGTGGAAGGTCACGCCCTCTTTGAGCTGGAACGTGTACGAGAGGCCGTCGTCGGACTGCTCCCAGCTCTCGGCGAGCATCGGGGCGGGGTCGGCCGTTCCGGACTCGACACCGACGAGACCCTCGAAGATCTGGCGGGAGATGCGGAACGACTCCCCGTCGCTCGCGAACGCCGGGTCGAGGCTGGACGGGTCGCCGGACGCGCCGAAGACGAACGTCGAGTCGACGTCTCCGGTGGCGCCGCCGCCGTCGTCGTCGCGCTGGCTCGTGCACGCCGAGAGGGCGAGAGCACCGATCGCGAGCACCGAGCCGCCGATGAGCAGGCGTCGTCGAAGAGAACCTTGCATTTTCTGTTGCCTTCCGGGGGGGAGAAAGGAGCAGGTCGACGGCGCTGTCCACAACGTCGTGCCGCGCTCCGTTTTGCTGTTCCCCCGACCGTACATGCAGACGCGCGTCGCGCCCATTGCCCGCGCGTATCGATCGTGTTTCGGCCGACGGGCCGCGTGAGGGGTCAAGAAGTGTCGCTTCACGGGCTCCCAGGCGACACTTATCGACCCCTCACGCGGGAGTCACCGGGAGCGGACGATCGCGGACCACACCGGGAAATCCGGGTCGTGGGCGGGCCACACCTCGGACGACGGGGCGCGGTGAAGGGATGCCAGGCGCGAGATCGCGTGGTCGGCGAGCGCGGGGCCGTCGGGTCCCACCGTCGAACCGCAGCGGACCTCGCGCTCGATGTTGTCGAGCAGGTCCGCGGCGTCTCCCGCCAGGACGACGGTGCGCTCGGGCAGCTCCACGACGAACGACTGGTGCCCCGGGGTGTGGCCGGACGTGTCGATCGCGGCCAGACCCGCGGCCAGCGGCGTATCGCCGTCGAGGAGGCCCAGCGTGAGGCCGTCGCGATCGAGGTCGGCGCGGAACAGGAAGTCGCCCCGCGGGTCCGTCGTCTCGCGCACGTGCTGCCACTCCCGTCGCTGCACGAGCAACGGCTGGTCGGAGGCGAGCAGGCGGGCGGCGCCGGTGTGGTCGAAGTGGGAGTGCGTGAGCAGTGCCGCCGCGAGATCGGCGAGGTCGAGCCCGGCCTCGCTGATCTGATCGACCAGCGGGTCGCCGGGCGGCACGATCGGGGCGTAGTTCTCGTAGTCGAAGGATGCCGTGCGCGTGGCGCGGTCGCGGATGCGCGCCGGGTCGAACCCGCCGTCCACGAGCACCCACCCCTCGTCGAACACGACCGCTACCGCCGTCACCGGCTCCATGAGGAACCGGAAGCTGCTGCCGCCCTCCAGCGAGACGGCCTCGGGGATCGGCTCGTACGCCACGACCATGGGCACGAGACGGCGGGGCCGCCCGCTCAACCGCAGCGACGGAAGCGACGTGAAGTCGACGACCGTCGAACTCACGCCGTCGCCGCCCGGTACGCGCGCCAGCCGCCGTGCGCGGTGATATCGCTCGCCCCCTCCAGGGCGACGGCCTCGCACAGGAATCCAGCGACGTTCGACCCGTCCGCGAGCACCGCGGAACCGATCCCCATGGGCGCGGGCAGATCCGCGACGAAGCGTCCGAACCCCGCGGCCGGAAGCCGCCACACCTCCCCCGCGATCGCGGCCCCGCCCTCGGCCACCCGGGCGAGGCCCGGCTTCGGGGGAACCGTGTCGAGCGCGTACAGCCGGTACTGCGCGCCGGTCTCCACCTCGGCGAGGAACGTTCCGCCCGCGGCGACGAGCTGGTGGTTCAGCGGCTGTCCGCGCAGGTGCGCGCCCACGACCAGCAGGTCGACGGACGGCGCCTGGATACGCTCGGCGAGCTGCGCGAGCGTGCGGTCGGCGAAGGGCGCACCGGTGAGCATCACGCCGAAGGCCCGGCCGCCCACGACCCCCGCGGGCACGGCGAGGGCGCTCCGGTCGAGCAGGTTCGCGAAGTTCGTGTATCGGCCCATGCGGCTGTTCGCGCCGACCGGGTCGGCGGCGACTTCGTCGAGGGTCGGATGCCACGTGGTCGTCGGCGTGAGCAGTGCCACGGTTCCGTCGAGTCGGCGCAGTCCCTCGGCCCCGAGGCGGTCGAGACGCTCGCGGTCGCGGAAGTAGTCCGCGGCCCGCGCCTCGGCCCCGGCGAGCACGATGCCGGCCACCGTCGGGTCGAGGTCGGTGCCGACGAGCTCGGGGTGGGCGGCGATGAAGTCGCCCACCGCCGCCGTGCGCTCGGCCACGAACGCGCCGCCGTAGAGCAGCGACGCGGCTTCGAGGAGCGGCGCGATGTCGACCTCCACGATCTCGACGCCGGAGGCGGCGAGCGCCGCAACCACGCCGGCGAACGCCTCGGCCCAGCCGTCGGCGAGACCCTCGAGATGCTCCGCCGTCGGGACGGCCACGCGCGGGCGCGCGTCCAGCGGTGGGGCGGGGCGGTCCTCGCGACCGAGCGGGTCGATCCCGTCGGGGCCGGCCATGAGCTCGGCGGCGGCACGGGCGGCGGCCAGGTCGCGCGCGAACACCGTGACGCAGTCGAGCGTGCGGCACGCGGGCACGACCCCGGTGGCGGGCACGAGCCCGACCGTGGGCTTGACGCCCACGATGCCGTTGAGCGCGGCGGGGACGCGGCCCGACCCCGCGGTGTCGGTGCCGAGCGCCAGGTCGACGATGCCGAGGGCCACGGCCACGGCCGAGCCGGAGCTGGAGCCGCCCGAGATGCGAGTCGGGTCCCACGCGTTGCGGACGGCGCCGAACGGGCTGCGGGTCCCGACGAGGCCGGTGGCGAACTGGTCGAGGTTCGTCTTGCCGATCACCACGGCCCCGGCGGCGCGGAGCCGCGCCACCGAGGTCGCGTCGCGCTCCGGACGGTACGCGTACGCGCGGCTCCCGGCCGTCGTCGGCATCCCCTCGACGTCGATATTGTCCTTGACGGCGGCGACCGTGCTGGCCAGCGGCAGGCGCTCCCCGGCCGCGACTCCGAGGTCGACCTCGGCCGCCTCGGCGAGCGCGTCGTCCTCGTCGCGGACCGAGATCCACACCTCGGGGCGGTCCACCTCGCGCATCCGGGCGTAGGCGGCCCGGACCCGCTCGACGGCGCTCACGCGTCCACCGCCACGGCCGCGAGCAGCTGACCGGCGGCGACCGTCTCGCCCGGCCGCACGAACACCTCGGCGACGGTCCCCGTCACCGGCGACCCGATCGGGGTCTCCATCTTCATCGCCTCCAGCACGATCATCTTCTGCTCCTTCTCCACGGCCGCGCCCTGCGCGGCATCCACTCTCCACACCGCGGCCGCGAACGGCGCGGTCACCCCCACCGTGCCAGGCGGCAGCTCGCCGCCCGCGGTCGGGGCAGCCGCCGGCGCCTCGTCGACGCGGTCGAACTCGCCGCTGGCCCGCCACCGTTCGCGCTCCTCGTCGAAGGCGCGGCGCTGGCGCTCACGGAACTGCTCGATCCCCGGTGCCTCGTCGGCGAGGAAGCGCTCGTACTCGGCCAGGGCGAATTCGCCCTCGACGGTCTCGAAGTTCCCGCGCCCGGCATCCACGTCCGCCCGCAGGTCGAGGAGTTCCTCGGCCGAGACGGGATACCACCGGATGCGGTCGAAGAACCGCAGCGCCCACGGGTTCTCGGTGAACAGCCCGCCGCGGCGGAAGCGATTCCAGATCTGGACCGTGCGGCCGACGAATTGGTAGCCGCCGGGGCCCTCCATGCCGTAGATGCACATGTACGCGCCGCCGATGCCGACGGAGTTCTCGGCCGTCCACGTCCGCGCCGGGTTGTACTTCGTCGTGACGAGGCGGTGGCGCGGGTCGAGCGGTGTCGCCACCGGTGCGCCGAGGTACACGTCGCCGAGGCCCATCACGAGGTACTGCGCGTCGAACACGGTGCGGTAGACGTCGTCGACGCTGTCGAGACCGTTGATGCGGCGAATGAACTCGATGTTCCACGGCGTCCACGGGGCGTCGTCGCGCACACCCGCCATGTACCGCTCGATCGCCAGCCGCGTCGCGGGGTCGTCCCACGACAGCGGCAGGCGCACCTCGCGCGACGGCACGACGAGCTCGGACGTGGGCGGCAGATCGTCGTCGAGCTCGCGCAGCAGCCCCACGAGTTGCGACGCGCGCAGCACCGAGGCATCCGTGTGCACCTGGAGCGACCGGATGCCGGGGGTGACGTCGAGGATGCCTCGCGGCGCTTCTTGCGCGAGGCGTTCCTGCAGCGCGTGCACGCGCATCCGCAGGCCCAGGTCGAGCACCTGGTCGCCGAACTCGACGAGGACGTTGTCGTCGCCGTCGCGGCGGTAGGTGGTCCGCGGGCGCAGCACGCGCTCCCCCTCGACCTCGGCCTCGCGCGAGGCGATGACGCCGTCGTCGCCGTCGCCGGCTCCCACGAGGGGCGGAGCGGCGACCGCCGGGTCGAGCGACGCCGCGTCGGCCTCGCGCACCGGCGCGAACCGCACGACGTCTCCCGGCCGCAACTGCCCGAGCTTCCAGAGATCCGCGGATGCCACGACCACCGGACACACGAACCCGCCCAGGCTCGGCCCGTCGGGGCCGAGGAGCACGGGGGTGTCGCCGGTGAAGTCGAGCGCGCCGACGGCGTACGGCGTGTCGTGGATGTTGGAGGGGTGCAGCCCCGCTTCGCCGCCGTCGATGCGCGCCCAGGTGGGCTTCGGACCGGTGAGGCGCACACCGGTGCGGGCGGAATTGACCTGCACCCGGTACTCCGCGCGGTACAGCGCGTCGATGTCGTCGCGGGTGAAGAACTCGGGAGCGCCGTGCGGACCCTCGGTCACGGCGATCACCCACCAGTCGGCGATGTGGGGACGCCGATCGAGAGGCGTCGGCGCCGGGTCGGCGACCGCGGCGGCGCCGGGACGGAGCACGTCTCCGGTCACGAGCGCCCGGCCGCCGTGCCCGCCGAAGCCGCCGAGCGTGAAGGTCGACGCGCTGCCGAGGTACTGAGGCACGTCGATGCCGCCGCGCACCGCGAGGAAAACGCGCATGCCCGGGCCCTCGGCGGTGCCGATGCGCAGCACGCCGCCCGCGGGAACCTCGATCGGCTCCCACTGCGCGGCGGCGACCCCGTCGACCTCGACCGCGACCGGCGCTCCGGTCACCGCGACGACCGAGGCCACGCTGAAGCGCAGGGTCGGGCCGGTGAGCGTGATCTCCAGGCCCGGCGCACCCTCGGGGTTGCCGACGGCGAGGTTGGCCTCGCGGAAGGACACGGCATCCATGGGCCCCGACGGCGGAACGCCGACCTGCCAATACCCGACGCGTCCGGGGAGGTCCTGCACGGTGGTGAGCATGCCGGCATCCATCACGTCGATGCGGGGGTCGGGGTCGCGCGCGTCGTCGAGGGTGCCGGTGTCGTGCGCCACGGCGCGGACGCGCGGGTCGTCCACGATCTCGCGGATCATGCCGGCGCCGGTGACGATGCCGTCGATCCGCGTGTCGGCGAGCGCGGCGGACAGCCGGTCGAGGGCCGCGTCGCGATCGGCGCCGTACGCGATGACCTTGCCGAGCAGCGGGTCGTAGAACGGCGACACCTCGCTGCCCGCCTCGACCCAGGCGTCGACCCGGATGCCGTCGCCCTCGGGCAGCTGCACGGCGGTGACGAGTCCGGTGGACGGGGTGTTGCCGCGATCGGGGTCTTCGGCGTAGATGCGGGCCTCGACCGCGTGCCCGCGGGGTTCGCGGGCCTCGTCGAACAGCGCGTCGGGCACCGCGGTGGGACCGCCGCCGGCGAGGTCGAGCATGAGGCCGACGAGGTCGACGCCGAACACCGCCTCGGTGACGGGGTGCTCGACCTGCAGGCGCGCGTTGACCTCGAGGAAGTAGGCACGCTCCGCTACGGGATCGTAGACGAACTCGGCGGTGCCCGCGGAGCGGTAGCGGATGCCGGATGCCAGCGCCGCGGCGGTGCGGTGCAGTTCCGCGCGCACCGCGTCGGGGAGTCCGGGCGCCGGCGCCTCCTCGACGACCTTCTGGTTGCGGCGCTGCAGCGAGCAGTCGCGGTCGCCGAGGACCGCGACGCGGCCCGCGCCGTCGCCGAAGAGCTGCACCTCGACGTGGCGCGCGGGGCGCACGAACTTCTCCAGGAACACCCCGGGCGTCCCGAAGCTCGCCGCCGCCTGGCGGACCACCGCGTCGTACGCGGCGCGGAGCTCGTCGGCATCCGCGCACACGCGCATGCCGATGCCGCCGCCCCCGCCCGTGGCCTTGAGCATCACGGGGTATCCGATGACGGATGCCGCGGCCTCGGCCTCGTCGACGGATGCCAGCACACCGGTGCCGGGGAGGAGCGGCACACCCGCGGCCTCGGCGAGCGCCCGCGCGCGGTGCTTCAGGCCGAAAGCCTCGAGCTGCTCGGGCGTCGGACCGACCCAGGCGAGCCCCGCCGCCTCGACGGCGCGTGCCGCGTCGGCGTTCTCGGCGAGGAACCCGTACCCCGGGTGGATCGCCCCGGCACCCGTGGCGCGGGCGGCGTCGAGGATTGCCTCGATGCGCAGGTACGACTCGGCCGCCGGAGCGGGGCCGAGGCGCACGGCCTCGTCGGCCTCGCGGACGTGGGGGGCGGCGCGGTCCGCGTCCGAGAACACCGCGACGGTGCGCAGGCCCCGCTCGCGCGCGGAGCGCAGGATGCGGCGGGCGATCTCGCCGCGGTTGGCGACGAGAAGCGTGTCGAAACCGGTCACGGGCGCGTCACCACCATGCGCAGCGGCGTGCAGCTGAAGTCGTTGCACGGGTTGTTCATCTGCGGGCAGTTGGACACGATCACCAGCACATCGCGCTCGGCGCGGAGGGCCACGCGCTTGCCCGGCGCCGACATCCCGTCGACGATGCCGAGCGACCCGTCCTCCTCGACCGGCACGTTCATGAACCAGTTGAGGTTCGAGACGAGGTCGCGGGCCCCAAGGCCGTAGCGCGCGGCCTCGGCGAGGAAGTTCTCGCGACAGCCGTGCTGGTACAGCGTGTGGTGGCCGTAGCGGAGGGTGTTCGACTCCTTCGAGCACGCGCCGCCGATCGTGTCCTGCCGGTCGACCTCGTTGCCGACCACGGTCATGAGCGGAAGACCGACGTTGCTGCGCAGCACCGTGCCGGTGCGGACGTAGACGTTGCGCTGCCACGCGATCGTGTCGGCGGCGCTGTAGCGCTCGTCGGTGTCGTCGGCCGCGTAGACGAGGAAGTCGGCGGACTGGTTGCCGCCCACGTCGACGATCGTGAGGACATCGCCGGCGCGGACGATGCCCGACCATGGCGCGCGCGGCGCGACGCGCTCGTCGAGCACGACCTCGCCGGGAGCGAGGGGCTCTGACCAGTCGAGGGGGACGTCGTCGGCGTGGACGGGACGGTCGGGAACGGTGGTGATCATGGTGCTGCTCCTCGTCAGATCCCCGCCAGGGCGGCGTACGTGATGCTGTTGCGATACGCGCGTTCGCGCTCGGGGGTGAGGGAGAACACGGCATCCTCCTCGCCCGTCGGCTGCGACGCCCACGCGGTGACCTGCAGCGGACCGACGACGTAGTCCTCGCGCGGGTCGAGCGGATGCGGGACGTTGGCGACCAGCACGATCAGCGGCAGTTCCGCGACGAGCTCCACGAAGGCCCCGGGGCCAGCCGAACCGAGCCACTCGAGGTCGCCCTCGGGGTTCGCGCGCACCCCCTGGAAGAACGACACCGCCGGCGGCAGGTCGCGCACGGTCAGCCCGTGCTTGCTCGCGGCGAGCCGCAGCAGGCCGTGGCCCGATGGCGACGGCCCCTCGGGCGCGGCGTCGCCGTACCGTTCGATCGCGTACGCGTCGCTCGAGGTGCCGCAGAAGGCGTCGTGGTGGCCCGAGGTGTCGGCGGCGATCGTCGCGAGCACACGCCCGTCGCCGGAGAGCAGCGGATGCCCCTCGCCCAGGTACGCCTGCCACGGGATCTTCTGGGTGTCGGCGACGTTGAGGCGCTCGCCGGGTTCGACGGCGTTGAAGAGCAGCACGGTGGCGCACGCGTCGCCGGTGGGATCCGTGAAGCGCAGTCGCGTCCCGCGGGCGACGCGCAGATGCGTGTAGCCGCCGGGGGCCACCGTCTCGGCCCAGCGCAGGTCGTCGTCCGCGACGCCCTCCGGCCGGAAGGGGGCGGTGTAGGGCGGAAGATATGGCATCCATTCGGATCGCGCGGCGCGGGCCCGTGCGTCCTCGCGGGCCCGCCCCACGTCTCCCAGTGCGTCGACACGACCGTCCATGCGCCACCTCTTTCTGTCGATTGACAGGTATTAGAACAGGCCCGCGTTTCGGCGGCGTTACGAGGGCTCCCGGGTACGGTGGGGGCATGGCGCCGACGAGAACCGGACGACCCCGGGCATCCGGCTCCTCCCCCACCGGACTTGGGACGCGCGCCGACGTCCTCGCCGCCGCGGCCGCCCTCTTCGGCACGCGCGGGTACGCCTCGGCCAGCACCCACGCGATCGCCGAGGCCGCCGGCATCCGTCAGGCGACGCTCTACCACCACTTCGCCCGTAAGCAGGACATCCTGCTCGCGCTGTTGCTCGACACCGTGCAGCCCTCGCTCGACGTCGCCGCGCAGCTGCTCGCCCGCGACGAGGAACCGGCCGCACGCCTGTGGGCGCTGTGCGTCGCAGACGTCACGCTGCTGGCTGATGCCCCGCACAACACCGGCGGGCTGTATCTGCTGCCGGAGGTGTCGGACGCGGCGTTCGAGCCGTTCCGTGAACGCCGCAGCGAGCTCGAGACGACCTACCGCACGCTCGTGGCCGCGTGCGGGCTCGACGCCGCCCGCGCGGCCGCCGGCGCGGCGCTCGTGCTGGCGCTAGTGGAGAGCGTGATCCTGCAGCGCAAGGGGGGCCAGACGGCGACCCTGGATGCCACGACCATCGCCGCCGCCGCGTTGCGCGTTCTCGACCTCGACGCCGCGACGCGCGAGCGTGCGGCCGCCGCGGGTCCGGCGGTGCTGTCGGCGCTGGGCTGAGTCCGGCCTACTTCTCGTAGACCTCGCGGCGATGGCCGGCGTGAACGACCACCACGGTGAGCACGTCGTCCTGGATGCGATAGAGCACGCGGTAGTCGCCGGTACGCACCCGCCACTCGGGCCGGGCCGTCAGCTTCTTGGCTGCGGGCGGGCGCGGTTCGTCCGCGAGTAGCTCGATCACGGCCTGGATGCGACGCTTCGCCTCCGGGGGCAATTTCTTGATGGCGCGGACCGCCGACGGGAGGACCTGACGGGAGGACCTGGATCCGATACGTCACGGAATCAGACCGAGGTCGCGCTTGACGTCGTCCCAGGGGACGGGCGTCTCGCCCAACCGATCGGTTTCTTCCCACGCTTCGTCGACCGCACGGATGTCCGCGAGCTCCTCGGCATCCTCGAGCAGCCGTTCGAACTGCGCGGCGTCCACCACCGCGGCGACTGGTCGGTCGCGCCGAGTGAGGTAGACGGGTTCCGTGCGCGCATCGTCGACGATCGCGGCGAGACGCCCTCGGGCGTCGCTGATGGCTACACGGCTCATGCGTCTATTCTCACCTAATTGCGTCGAGATGTACATCTTGCACGATTTGCGCGGGCCGCCTCCCCCACGAGACTGCAACCGACCGACAAGCCCCCCGCAGCCTCCAGCCGAGATGTCAGCGGCGCGCAGTCTCGCGGGTCGAGGCGCCGGACCCCCGCGCCGCGGGCGATTTCACGCGCCTTTTACACGGCCGAAACCACGGCGGACCTCGGCGAGCGGATCGTTTCTGTCAAGCAATAGAAACCCGAACCGCCCTCATCGCCGGGAGCCCGCCATGATCATCCTCGGAGTCGCCGTCAGCGTCGTCCTCATTCTCGTCGTCGGCGTCGCCGTGGCCCGCAAGGTCGACGGCGACAGCGCGAACTACCTCGTCGCCGGGCGGCGCCTGGGTGTGCCGCTCGTCGCGGTCTCGCTCACCGCGGCCGCGGTCGACGCCAACGCCACGGTCGGAAACACCGACCTCACGTCGCAGTTCGGCTTCTGGTCGGGGGCCTCCCTCGCCATCGGCCTCGCCCTGTGCCTCCTGCTGACCGGGCTCTTCCTCGCCAAGCGCATGAACGCCATGAAGCTGTTCACCCTCGGCGACTTCTTCCGACTGCGCTACGGACGCCCCGTCGAGGTGCTGGCATCCGTGCTCATGATCGTGTCGTTCACCGTGCTCCTCGCGGGCAACCTCGTGGCGTGCGGCTTCCTGCTCGAGCACTTCGCCGGGATCCCGTACGCCTGGGGCGTCGTGCTGGCCGTGCTGCTCGTGCTCACCTACACCGTCGCCGGCGGGCTGTTCTCCGACGCTTACACCGCAGCGATCCAGACGGCGATCACCATCGTGGCCGCGATCGTGCTGCTCGCCTGGGTCGCGGCGTCCTACGGCATCGTGATCCCCGAGGGGATGGGCCCGTTCGACCTCCAGCAGCTCAGCGACCCCGCCGCAGGCGCCCCGATCAACTGGGCCACGCTGATCTCGCTCGCCATCGGCGACATCGTCGCGATCGACTTCATGCAGCGCATCTTCGGGGCGAAGAGCCCCACGGTCGCGCAGCGCTCGTGCTTCATCGCCGCGGGACTCACCGCCGCGATCGGCACCGTCTTCGCCATCGTCGCCCTGAGCGTCTCGTCGACGCTGGGCATCTCGGTCGAGAACGGCCCCGTGCTGTACACGCTGCTCGGCGACTACGCCCCGCCCATCATCGCGATCCTCGTGCTCTCCGGCATCGTCGCGGCGTCGTTCTCGACGGCATCCGGCGCGATGCTGGCGACCTCGGCGATCGCGGTGCGCAACGTCTTCACGGTCCGTCGCCACACGGGCACGGGCCCCGACCCGCTCCTGCGCTGGACGCGCATCGCGATGATCCCGTTCGTGATCATGGGCGCCTTCCTCGCCATCCGCGTCAGCCAGACCGGCATCCTGCTCACCCTCGCGTTCGACCTGATGCTCGCGTGCCTCGCCGCACCGTTCCTGATCGGGGTGTTCTGGAAGCGGCCCGGGGCGGTCGCCGCCCTCGGCGCGATGGCCGTCGGGTTCGTCGTGCGCATGACGCTGCTGGCGCTCACCCCGACGCTGTACGGCGTGCCGAACGACATCCTGTACATCCCGAACGACGTCATCGGCGCGGACTTCGACGGCTGGGCGACGCTCGTCTCGGCCCTCGTCGGATTCGGAACGTACGTCGCGTTGGGCCTCGCGATTCCCCGCCGGTCCTCCGAACTCGACCACGAACTGGCCGTGCTGGCCGACCTCGAAGCCGAGCGGGAGGCATCCGAGAAGGTCGAGGTGGGGGCGCCGTCCTGACCCGCACGCCGACCTCGCGGGGCCGGGCGACGCCGAGCGGCGAGCCCGGCCCTTTCGCGGTCGTCATGGGCGTGTCGGTGCGGTTGCGGATCCATTACTGTACGTTTAGGATCCAATCGTGACCCACGTGATCCGTCCCGCCGAGCTGGATGCCGCCGAGCTCGAGGCCAAGCCCCTCGCCCCACCGAACGCCGAACCGCTGTCGGGCGAGATCATCGTCCGCGGCAAGGTGCAGTTCGTGAACGACGACCGCACGATCATCTCCGGCGTGTGGGAGAGCGATCCCGGGACGTCGCGGTGGGAGTTCCTGACCCGGGGCGAGATCGTCCACATCCTGGCCGGCCGCATGACGGTACAGCGCGACGGTGAGGAGGCTGTCGAGCTCACCGCCGGCAGTGCCGCGTACTTCCCGATCGGGTGGACCGGGGTCTGGAGCGTCGTCGAGCCCGTCCGCAAGCTCTACGTCGTCTACAAGCCGGAGGCGTGATCGCGACATGCGACGCATCATCGATCTGAGCATCCCCGTCCATCCCGAGATGCTCCACTGGGGACGCCGTCCGACCTACGAGATGGTCGAGGAGATCACCGAGACCAGTCCCAGCGAAGTCTCTCGGTGGCTCATCGGCGCCCACACCGGGACGCACGTCGACGCGCCGAGCCACTTCGTCAAGGGCGGTACGACGGTCGATTCCCTTCCCATCGACCACACCGTCGGCGAGGCGCGGGTCCTGGACCTCCGCCACGTCGAGAAGGAGATCACCGCCGACGATCTGATCGCCGCCGGAGCCGAGGGAGCGAAGCGGGTCCTGTTCAAGACCCGGAACTCGACGGACGCGCTCACGCGAACCGAGAAGAGCTCCACGTGGGTGGGGCTCGGCCCCTCGGGCGCGCAATGGCTGGTCGACCACGGCGTCGTGTTCGCCGCGAACGACTACATGACCATGGAGGCGCCCGACCACACCGTCGAGTGGCCGACGCACGTCATCCTGTGCAAGGCCGGCGTCGTGATCCTCGAGAACGCCAACCTCGCCGAGGCGGAGCCGGGCGACTACTACCTCGTCTGCCAGCCGGTGCCCTTCGAGGGGCGAGAGGCGGCTCCCGCGCCGACGATCCTCATGCAGGACCTCCCGTGACGGCTGCCCTCTCGGCCGAACGACGCGCCCTCGAACTCGGGCTCGAGATCCCCGACTACACGAATCCGCCATACGGCGGCCGTTACGGTCAAAGCCTCAAGGCGTTCCACCGGACCGGCGATTTCGTCGAGCTCAGCGGCATCACGCCCGAATCGCGCGCGGGTGTCCAGGTCCACCCCGGCCTCGTCGGAAGCGAAGTGACGCTCGAACAGGCGCAGGAGGCCGCGCGACAGACCGCGATCAACAGTCTCGGCCTCATCCGCCTCGCCGTCGGCTCGCTCGACGCGGTCGCCGGACTCTCGCGGGCGCTGTGCTTCGTCCTGTGCGGGCCGGAGTTCGACCGCCTCAACGACGTGTCCAACGGCGCCACCGATCTCTTCCTCGACGTCTTCGGCCCGGAGATCGGCGCCGTCGGCCGCGCGAGCATCGGCGCGACGAGCCTGACCCGTCGCAACAGCTTCGAACTCTGGCTGAGCTTCGAAGCCCGCCCCACCCCCTGACACCCGGGAGCCCTCATGCACATCGTCCTCGTCCACGGTTCCGGTGGCAGTGCAGGATCCTGGTCGTCCGTCGTCCCGCTCCTGCAGGAGGCGGGGATCTCCTCCACCACGTTCGACGGCCCATCGCAGTCTCTGCACGACGACGTCGCGACGGTACGCCACCTCGTCGACGCCGCCGACGACGACGTGCTCCTCGTCGGACACTCGTACGGCGGTGCCGTCATCACCGGAGCAGGCACCCACCCGCGCGTGCGGGGTCTCGTGTACGTCGCGGCCTGGGTGCCGGACGAGGGCGAGAGCGTCAACCAGCTCGTCGGGGAGTTCCCCGAGGCCGAGGTGGGCCGGTGGTTCAGCCGCGGCGAGGACGGGAGCTGGATTCCGGATGATTCGCCCGCAGCGCGAGAGGCGCTCTCCTGGGACGTCCCCGCCGAGGTGTGGGAGCGCAAAGTGCAGGACCGGCGCACGTCGGCGGACGCCATCTTCACCGAGCGCAGCGATGTTCCGGCGTGGCGCGACCGCCCGTCGTGGTACCTCCTGGCGACGAGCGACAAGCACATCCACCCCGAGGCGCAGACGTACATGGCCACTCGCGCCGGAGCAGAGATCGTGACGGTTCCCACGAGCCACGCGGTGCCGCACGCGGCGCCCGAGGCGGTCGTCCGCACGATCACCGAGGCCCTCTCCGCCGTCTCGAACTGAACGGGTCGGAGCGACTCACTGGGCGAGGCCGTCGAGGTCCTTCACGAGACGGCCGCCCTGGACGACCGTGCGGACTCGCGACGGATCGGCCAAGGCCCCGATGTCGCGGAGCGGATCGACGTCGGTGACCACGAGGTCGGCGAGCTTGCCCTGCTCGACCGAGCCCAGCGCGTGCTCGAGTCGCAGCAGGCGCGCGCCGACCAGTGTCCCGGCGCGCACCGCCTCCAGCGGCGACAGGCCGACCCGCACGAGGTGGGCGAGCTCGGTGAGATTGCGCCCCTGCGCGTGGATGCCGGCATCCGTTCCCAGCGCGACGGGGACCCCCGCGGCGACCGCCGCCGAGATGGAGGCGAGACCGCGCTCTTGACGCGCGAGCCGAGCGGCATCCGCGGGCCCGGGCGGCGTCCGCAACAGCGTGCTGAGGGTCGGGACGAGCACGACTCCCCGCTCCCGCATCAGAGCGATGGTGTCGGCCGTGAGGTCGTACCCGTGCTCGATGCTGGCGGCCCCGCCCTCGACGGCCGCTCGAACGGAGGCGTCGCTCTGCGCGTGAGCTGTCACGGGCTGCCCCGCGCGGCCGGCCATCTCGGCGACGATCGCGGCGACGTGTTCGCGCGGGACCCCGGCATCGCTCGGGGAATCGTGGGGCGTGCTCACCCCACCCGACGTGCACACCTTGATGACATCCGCCCCGGTGCGCACGAGCGCGCGGACGGTGCGCACGACCTCGTCGAGAGTGTCCACGACGGCCGCCCCGGATGCCAGGCCCCTCTCCGCCCACACCGGCAGTGTTCCGTTGGCATGGACCGGGTCGGCGTGCCCGCCCGTCGGCGAGAGCATCGCGATCGCCAGGTGCAGGCGCGGGCCGAGGATCTCCCCGGACGCGATCGCGGAGCGATAACCCGGCGTCAGTCCGCTGAGGTCGCGCGCCGTCGTCACGCCGGCGTCGAGGGTCGCCCGCAGGTTGCCGACGGCGGCGATCACGGCCTCTTCCGGGAACCAGAGGCGCTGGCGCTCGGCATCCACACTCGTACTCATCACGAGGTGCACATGCGCGTCGATGAAACCGGGGAGAACCCAGCGGCCCCGGACGTCGATCTCACGCCCGGGTGCGCCGGCGCGACGGGGACCGACGTAGACGATCCGGTCGCCGCTGACGCCGACCTCGGCGTCGTCGACGGGGGCCGTACCCGTGCCGTCGATGAGAGTGCCTCCGACCAGACGCAGTTCTTCCGTTCCGCTGGGGACGTCGGGGAGTCGAGCCGTCATGCCACCAACCGGAATCCCGGTGACCCCGGATCGGCCTCGAGGAGACGTCGCGTGTACCAGTGCTGCGGATCGGCGTACACCTGCTCGACCGGCCCGCTCTCGACGATGCGACCGCGATGCATCACCGCGACGTCGTCGCTGACCCGCTGGACGACGGCGAGGTTGTGCGAGATGAACATCATCGTGAGGTTCTGCTCGGCCTTGATCGCGGCGAGCAACTCGAGGATCTGCGCCTGGACCGATACGTCCAGGGCCGAGGTGATCTCGTCGGCGATGACGAACGCGGGGTCGATGACGAGGCTGCGGGCGATGGCGACGCGCTGACGCTGACCACCCGAGAACTCGTGCGGATACCGGTGCATCATGTCGGCGGTCAGACCCACCCGCCGCAGCTCCGACGCGATCCGCTCCTCGAACCGCGCCACGCTTCCGCGCCGCGGGTCGAGGGCCTCCGCGAGCGTCTGCCCGATCGTGCGCCGCGGCGACAACGACGAGTAGGGGTCCTGCGGGATCATCTGCACGCGCCGGCGATGCGCATAGAGCGCCCGGCCGCGGTGCACGCGCGACAGGTCGGTCCCGTCGACCTCGACCCGGCCGCTCGTGGGAGCCGCGACACCCACGAGCACCTTCGCCAACGTCGACTTCCCGGAGCCCGATTCCCCCACCACGCCGAGCGTCCGACCGCGGGGGACGGCGAAGGAAACACCGTCGAGCACCGTCACGGTGCCGTACGCGACCCGCAGGTCGTCGATGGACACCATCGATGAACTCATCGGGGTCCTTCCTCTCCGGTAGCGCCGACGCGCGTCTGTACGACCGGCGACGAGGCCAAGAGCCTCCGCGTGTACGGGTGGTGGACCGACTCCTCGGACATGCCGCGGACGTCGTCGATGCGCTCCACGATCTCCCCGTCCTTCATCACGAGCACGCGATCGCACAGCGCCCGGACGACGCTGAGGTCGTGGGAGATGAACAGCATCGACGTCCTCGATTCCGTGTTCAGACGCTTGAGGAGGGTCAGGACCTCGCGCTGCACCGTGACGTCCAGGGCGGTCGTCGGTTCGTCCGCGATGAGGAGCGCAGGTCGGGTGCTCATCGCCGAGGCGATCATGGCCCGCTGCTTCATCCCACCGGACAGCTGATGCGGATACTGCCGCAGCCGCCCCTCGGGATCGGTGAGCATGACCGATCTGAAGCCGCCGACCAGCATGGACAGCGCCGCACGTCTCGTGTGCCGCAGCCGCACGCGGAGGACGTCCGTGAGCTGGATGCCGAGGATGAGAGCAGGATTGAGGGCGGTGCCGGGGTCCTGATAGACGAAGGCGATGCGCTCGGCCAGGTAGCGGTCGCTCACGCGGCCGGTGAGATCCGTTCCGTCGAGCGTCAGCGTGCGCGCACGCGCGTGCAGCCCCTCGCCCAGGAGGCGGCCGACGACGGAGGCGGTGACGGACTTGCCCGACCCGCTTTCGCCCACGATGCCCAGGATCTCGCCGCGGCGGATCGTGAACGACACGTCGGAGACCAGGGCGCGGCCGGAGTCCGCGTGCTGGACGTCGAGGCCGTCGACCACGACGAGGTCCTCCGCATCGCCCACGACGGACCGCCCGCCGGCCGCCGAGACCAGACGCGCCCGGCCGGTGTTCGATCGCGGGTTGGCGGCCGCCGCGAGGCCGTCTCCCACAAGCAGGGCCGCGAGAGAGGTGATCGTCAGGGCGACGGCCGGACCCACGATGACGATCGGGTTGACGACGATCTTGCTGAGTCCCTCGCTGAGCAGACGTCCCCAGTCGAATGCCGGCGACGGGGCGCCGAGACCCAGGAAGGACAGGCCGGAGATCTCGACGAGCGCGCCCGAGAAGGCTCCGGCGATGAGGATGAGAGTCGGCTCGGCCATGTTCGGCAGAATGTGCCGCACCGCGAGACGGAAGGGCGAGACCCCCAGCAGGCGCGCGGTCTGCACGTACTCGCTCGACGCGACCTTCGCCGCGAGGTTCGCCGTCAGACGCGCGAAACCGGCGATGTTGGCGATCGCGATGGCGACCACCAGCTGCACCACGCCTTGGCCGAGGATGGCCGCGATGATGATGGCGACCAGCATGGTGGGGTAGCTGATCGCGAACTCGATGCCGCGCAGGCTCAGTTCGCGCAGACGCCGCGGCGCGAGCCACGTCGCCACACCGAGCGCGATGCCGACGAGCGCGGAGAGGGCGGTGGCCGCCGCCGCCATGAGGACGGTCGGCTGGGTCGCCACGAGGGTGCGGGCGAGCATGTCCCGGCCGAGCGTGTCGGTACCGAGCGGGTGCTCCGGCGTCGAGGACAGGTTCGGGGGCCCGCCGAGCTGCGTCGCCGCAGTCCCGAACACGACGGGCGCGAAGACGGCGACAACGGCGACGGCACCGAGGAGCACGAGGCCCGTGACCAGCGGCAGGTTCCACCGGAACGTGCGCGGGCGCGACGGAACGTCGGCGAGCAGGGCGGCGGGAAGGGTGTCAGCCACGCTGCTCTCCCAGGGTTCGGGGGTCGATGACGCCGAGCACGATGTCGATGACGAGCGTCGTCAGGAGCGAGATGACTCCGATGACGAAGACGGCGGCGCGGATGACGGGGTAGTCCTTGTCGATGGCGATCGCCTGCACGATGACGCTCCCGAGCCCCGGCCAGGCGAACACCGCCTCCGTGATCAGCGCGGAACCGAGAAGGGCGGTGAGGATGATGCCCGAGAGCGTGAGGGCCGTGGTCAGGAGGTTGGGGAGCATGTGCCGCCCGTAGATGGTGAGCGACGGGAGACGCCAGCCGCGGGCCGACCTCATGTAGTCCTGTTCGAGGATCACGGCGGTCTCTCGCCGGACGATGCGCGCAACGGAGCACAGTCCGCCGAGGGTCAGGGAGGCGATGGGAAGGATCGCGGCGGTCCCGAGCGTGTACGCGGGCGAATACGCCGGCGGCAGGACGCGCAACCACACCGCGAAGACGACGACGAACGCCGTCGCCTGCACATAGGTGGGGATGGATGACACGAGCCCGGTGACGCCGTTGAAGGCGTGATCCAGAACGCGGTGCCGGCCGTTACGGGTGAGGACCCCTACGGTCATGCCCAGCGCGAGGCCCAGCACGAGCAGCAGAACGACGGCGGGGATCGTCAGAGCGAGCGTGTTCGGCGCCGCCGCCATGACGACGTCCATGGCCGGGATGCGGTATTTGAAGGAGTCGCCGAAGTCGAACTGGGCGACGGCGGTGACGTACGTCCACAGCTGCACCGGGAGCGATTGATCGAGCCCGAGCTGTGTCCGGACCAGTTCGACCTGGGCGAGCGACGCGCTCTCCCCCGCGATCGCCGTGGCCGGGTCGCCCGGGATGAGCTGCACGATGAGGAAGGTGACGACCACGAGGAGCACGAGGTTGACGACGAGACCGACGCCGCGGCGGAGGAGGAATGCCCGCCACGCGCGGCCGAGGCCGGCCGCGCGTGGCGGATCATCCGTCGTGGGGGTGCCCGGACCGGAGGTCTCGGCAGTGTCGGCGATCGCGTGGGTCATCGCGTCCTCTTCTCGAAGGTCCGGTCCGGGCGGGATGGGGGTGGTGGAACGGGGCGGGCGTCAGCCGGTGATGCGCATCGCCGACGGGTCCCAGTAGCCCGACAGCACGTAGCTGGCGAAGCCGGCACGCGAGACATAGCGGTGGGTGTCGGTGATGAGCGGCATCATGTCGACGCGTTCGAGGATCGTGCGCTGCGCCTCTTCGAACTCCGCGCACTGCGTCGCCTGGTCCGTCGCGGTCATGCCGGCCTCGTAGGCGGCCAGCCCCTCCGGGTTGTCGGTGTAGGCCACGTTGGTTCCGCCCTCGGCGTAGGTCGGGCCCAGGTAGCGCGCGATGGACAGGTGGATGAGGCCCGCCTCGGCGTTCTCGGCGGCGACCGCGAGGTCCCACGTCTCGGGCTGGGTGCGCATCTGCTTCGACCAGTCGGCCGGGTCCGGAGCGCTGACCTCGACCGTCGCACCGGCGGCGCGGAGCGACTCGGCCAGGTAGTCGGCGGCGGGGTCCCAGTTCGACATGATCAGGAGGCGAATGGTCTTGCCCGCGAGCACGGGGGCCGCTGCGGCGGGGTCGTAGCTGCCCAGGAGCGACGGCTCCTCGAGCGCGCAAGAGTAGTTCGCGCTGTTCACCGTGTACTGCGCCTCGCCCAGCCCGTCGAGGGACGCCTGGTTGAACGCCTCCGGGTCGATCGCCTGCGTCACCGCGGTGCGCAGGGCCTTGTCGCCCGCGAAGACGGAGCCCGAAGCCGGGTCCTGGTTGAAGACGAGGTTGTAGGCCGAGCTCGAGAAGGTGACGTCGCTGAAGCCGTCCACACCCTCGAAGCGCGTGTAGTTCGAGTCGTAGAAGCGCGCGATGTCGACGCCACCGGCCTCGAGCAGGTTGGCGCTGGTGTTGAGGTCGGACTGCACGGTGAGGTTGATGGTCTTGGCGGGTTCGCCCTCCACCGTCGTCCAGGCGGGCCACGCGTCGTAGTCGTCCCGGAGGGTGTAGGTGGCGCTCTTGCCGGCCACGGATTCCGCGAGGGTGTAGGGGCCGGAGAAGGCCCCGGCGACGGTTCCGGCTGCGAGGCCCTCGGGGTCGGCGATGCCGGCGGGGCAGATGATCCCGGTTCCGGGGCGGGTGAGGCCGCTGAGCATCTGCGAGTAGGGCTGGCTCAGGGTGATCTGCACCGTTCCGGCGGCGTCGTCCGCGACGAAGGTCGGGGCGCCCTGGCCGAACGCCTGAGCCTTCCACGTCTTGGCGCCGCTGTCCTCGAGGCCGACGAGGTACTCGAACGATGCCGCGACCACGCTGGGGGTGATGGCGGTCCCGTCGGCACACGTCGCGCCGTCGCGGATGGTGAAGGTGTAGTCCGACGCCGATGCGACGTCCCACTCGGTGGCGAGACCGCCGGTCAGGGGCTCCGAGTCACCTTGCCGCAGGAGGGTGTCGAACCCCAGACGCGCGATGTAGGCGTCGGAGGTCGCTGAAGCCTTAGCGGGATCGAACGTCGCCGGGGCGTACCAGATCTCGGTGTTGATGGTGTCGGTCGCCGGTGCGCCGCTCGCTTCGGGGGCGGTGGAGGCGGCGCAGCCGGTGACGGTCAGAGCCGCTGCGGCCGCGAGGGCGACGCCGGCGAGCATCCGTGTTCTCGTCATGAGGGGTTCTCCCATGGGTTCGGGTAAAGCGTGGGGTCGCATCGCCACTTCGGCGCGCAGGTCAAGTTTGGATCCAAAATGTTTAATTACGCATCCAATTTTGTTTCGCGCCGGTTACAAGTCGTTACGATCGACGTCGCAGCCACTCCGTGACGTCGGAGGCGAGCACGAGCGCGTCGCGCTGCACGTATTGGATCGCCGTCAGCGCGGCGTCGTGCGCCGGTCGGCTCGACCCGGCCACGCAATCCGTCAGCACCCGTACGCGATAGTCGTGCTGATGCGCATCGATGGCCGTGTAGTGGATGCAGACGTCGGTGAGGCCGCCCACGAGCAGCACCGTGTCCGCACGATACGACTTCAGGACGAGCTCGAGCTCTGTCGCGAAGAACGCGGAGTAGCGGCGCTTGCGGATGACGAACTCCTCGGGACGCGGCTGCAGCCACGAGGCGAGTTCGGTTCCGGGGTCCCCCTCGATGCAATGGACTCCCTCGGCGCCGTCCAGCTCACGTCCGATGTCGACGAGGCTCGCCTTGTGCACCTCCTGGATGAACACGACCGGAACGCCGTTCTCGCGGCACGTGGCGATGAGATCGCGCACACGTGGAGCACGCTCGGCCCGACCATCCATGACCGGGATTCCGGCGGTCGGTTCGGTTCCGGCTCCCCCCTGGATGTCCACCACGACGAGGACGGGGCGTTCGACCCCCTCCCACACCGCCGTCATGCCACGGCTCCGCGGCGCCCGGTGCGCACGTGCGCGAACGGCAGCAGCTCGGTGACCGCGATGGCCCGATGCCCCTCCCCCGCGGCGACCCACACCCGGGCCTCGGACGCGTGCTCGAGCAGCAGTTCGGCACACACCCCGCACGGTTCGATGAGGTGCTCGGTGCCCACCGGCCGGCGCAACACCGACACGACGGAGCACACCGACTCTCCCGCGATCGCCGCGGCGCTGATCGCAGCGGTTTCGGCGCACACCGACGCCCGCCCCGAACTCGACTCGACGTGGAGCCCGGTGACGACCGAGCCGTCAGCGAGACGGAAGGCGCTGGCGACCTCGTGCCGGCCGACGGCATAGCGGGTGTGCAGCAGATCCCGCGCGAGAGCGAGGAGCTCGGCATCCGCCTCGTCCATGCCGTCGGGGGTGCCGCCCAGGACGGGACGGGAGGGCGAGACCGTCATGACGCGTCGATGCCGAGCAGACGGGCGAGGTTCCCACCCTCGACCAGGGCACGGTCGGCGGGGTCGGTCACGACCTTGGAGATCTTCAGCCGCTCTATATCGAAATCGGAGCCGGGCCACTCGGTGCCCATGAGGATCTTCTCCGCGCCGAGGCGAGCGTAGGCGCGCTTGACGTCGGCCATCAGCGTCGCCGACGTCTCGAGGTAGACGTTCTCGCGTCGCTCCGCGACGATGATCGCCTCGGGCACGTTCCACACCGCTCCCATGTGGGCGATGACCGTCGGCACGTCGGGGTGGTCCTTCACGATCTCCTCGATCGCGAACGGAGCACAGAACGCGTCGTCGAGCGCGTTGATGATCACCGTCATCCCGTGCCGAGCGCACTCGCGGAAGACCGGGTCGAGCAGTCCGTGATCGGCGACGTGGTAGCCGTGCATGCTCGGGTGGAGCTTGAGACCCCGGATGCCGGCTTCCGCCAGCCGGGTGATCTCCTCGATCGCGTCGTCGGCCTGCGGCATGACCTGGCCGAATCCGATGAAACGGTCGGGGTGGGCATCCTGCAGACCGATGATGAAGTCGTTCTCGATGCGCTGGGCCAGCGAGCAGACCATGGCCATGTCGACCCCGGCGGCATCCATCCGGTCGAGGATGCGCTTCGGATCGAACGGGACGTGCGCGGGCGGCTCCTCGCCGGGGCGCGCACCCGTCAGATAGTCGGAACGCCCGCGGACGTTCTGGGTGGTGTTGTATGCGTCGAGGATCTTCATCGCGCGCCTCCTTGATGGACGTACCATTGATAGGATCCATTTGACACCAAACTGGATCCAAACCGAAACCCGGGGACCCCGTCATGATTCAGACCGTTCTCGGCCCCGTCGAGCCGGCCCAGCTCGGGCGCACATCGACGAACGAGCATCTGCTCGCCGACTCGCGGCACCTGCGGCGACCGCTGCGCGGCGGCGAGTGGTGGGACGGCGACGTCCGACCCGAGAACCTCGGCGACCTGCGCTGGAACTGGCTGGCCTCGGCCGACAACCTCCACCTGGATTCCGCCGACGTCGCCGTCGACGAACTCGCCCGGGCTCACGCCGACGGGCTCCGGGCGGTCGTCGAAGCCACGTCGGTCGGGATGGGACCCGACCCCTCGCGGCTGCCCGACATCGCGCGGCGGGCCGGAATGCACGTCGTCGCGGCCTTCGGCAGCTACATCGACAAGACGCTGCCCGAGAGCTGGAAACAGCAGAGCGACGACGACATGCGGGCGGTCTTCTCGCGCGCGCTGTCGGAGTCGATCCCGGGCAGCACGGTGCGTGCGGGTCTTCTGGGACTGATGGGAACGAGCGCCGACATCACGCTCGCGGAGGAACGCGCGCTGCGGGCCGCCGGATCCGCCGCCGCCGAAGCCGGGTGCGCCGTCTCGATCCGCCTCGACGCGGCAGCCCGCCGCGGGCCGGAGGTGGCGGCGTTGTTGGCATCCGAGGGGCTGGACCCGCGCCGCATCCTGTTCTGCAACATCGACAAGGTGATGGATGCCGCCTACGTGCACGACATCGTCGACACCGGCGCGGTCGTCGAGTTCGCCTTCGGGAGCGAGAACTACTTCGCCGACGGGGCGCGGGATGCCACCGACGGCGAGCGCATCGCATTCCTCCTCGCGCTGTGCGAGGCGCGGCCGGAGGCGCGCATCACCCTGTCGTCCTCGGTGTGGACCAAGGGACAGCTCGCCCGTCACGGCGGGATGGGCTACGGCCACGTCGTGCGACGCGTCGTGCCCGTTCTCGAGCGAGCCGGTGTGCCCTCGTCCCGTCTCGAGCGCATGCTCGTGACCGAACCCGCCGAGCTGCTCGACCGCGGCTGAGGCACCGCCCCGGCTTCCCGGCATCCGCGGACACGGCGGCGGAACGGGGTGGAGCTGGAGCACGTGCCCATGCTCGCCCGCCTGTGTTGCGGGACTGTTTCGATCTGCGCTCCTCCGGGCGTCCTCCCGGCGGGAGAACGCCCGGAGCCTGTCAGGCGGGGAGAGACGTGGGGACCGCGCCGACGTGTCCCAGCACGTCTTCGAGCGCCGCCCCCAGGGCGAGCAGCCCCGCGTCGCCGCGTGAAGGCCCGACGATCTGCATTCCCACGGGGAGGCCGGCGCCGGTGAAGCCGGCCGGGGTGGCCAGGACGGGGTGCCCCGTCACCGTCAGGCGGCACGCGGCCCGCTGCCAGAGGAAGTAGCGCTCGAAGACCGTGCCATCGACCTCGGCGACCCACTCCACCTCGGCGGGTGGCGCGGCGACCGGGGCCGCGGGGAAGACGATGCCGTCCAGTCCCTGCAACGCCGCGGCGGTGCGGCGGAAGATCACGGTGCGGTGCGCCAGTGCCGCCGCGTAGACGTCGGCGGTCAGGGCGCGCCCCTCGGCCACGTTGCGGAGGTAGTCGTCGCGGAATCCGGCCCGTCCCTCGTCGAAGCGAGCCTTGCCGTCCGCCCCGAAGTTGAACATCTCGATGGCCTGCCAGCACTCGTCGGCACCCTCGAAGTCGGGTTCGATATCGACGAATTCGACACCGGCGGACTCGAGCACCCGCCGCGCCTCGCGGAGAACGGCGCGGACCTCCGGATCGATCGGGAGTCCCCCGACGTCGTCGCTCCACCCGAGGCGGAGCGAGCTCGGGTCGCGCTCGGGCAGCTCCAGGAACACCGCGGGGTCGTCGACCCACGACAGCGGGGCTCGGTCGTCGCGGCCGGTGATCCCGCTGAGCAGACGCGCCGCGTCGCGCGAGTCGCGCGCCATCGGACCGAGCACCCCGTGCGGGTCCCATCCGTTCCCGGTTCGCGCACTGGGCACGGTTCCGGGGGTGGGGCGCAGGCCCACGATGTTGCAGAGCGAAGCCGGGTAGCGGATGCTCCCGCCGCTGTCCGACCCGTCGGCGATCGGCAGCATGCCGGCGGCGAGAGCCGCGCCCGCACCTCCGCTGGATCCGCCGGCGTGGCGGCTGAGGTCCCACGGGTTGCGACACACGCCGCGGACGGGGTTGAACGTCAAGGTCCCGAGCCCCGCCTCAGGGGTGTTGGTCTTGCCGATGATGAGGGCGCCCGCGCGGCGCAGATTCGCCGCCAGCAGACTGTCCTGCGATGCGGGACCCGCGTCGCGGTACGCTTCCGACCCGTGCGAGGTGGGGAGCCCCGCGACGTCGATGAGATCCTTCACCCCGGTCGGAAGGCCGTGCAGCGGACCGAGCCGGTCGCCGCGAGCGACGGCCCGATCGGCCTCACGGGCCATCTCCAGCGCGTCGCGCTCGGAGACGAGAGAGACGAAGGCGGCCACGTCGCCCTCCACCTCGGCGATGCGGTCGAGGTGCACCCGCATGACCTCCTCCGCAGAGATCTCGCCCCCGGCGATGCCTTCGGCCAGCGCCGTCGCGCTCCATCGATAGAGCGGAATCTCGCTCATGCGGGGTCCTTTCGGTAAACGGTTCGACCGGAGACCTCCGTGCGGAGGACCGGGAGGCTGCGCAGGTCGTCGATCGCCACGGCGGTCGGATCGTCGGACCACAGCACCCAATCGGCGCACGAGCCCGGGGCGAGCACACCGCGATCGGCTTCGGCGTACGCCGCCCGGGCCGCGCCGGTCGTGTAGGCGGCGAACGCCTCGGGAAGGGTGATGGCCTCCGCGGCGTCGAGGGGGCGTTCTTCTCCCGCGATCCGCCGGGTGACGGCCTGCCAGATGAGGTGCCGGGGGTCAAAGGCGAAGAACGGCCCGTCGGACCCGAACGCGACGGTCGCGCCGTGGTCCAGCCAGCTGCGGACGGGATTCGCCCGTTCCGCGCGGTCGCCGAGGGCGGCGCGCAGGCCCGCCCCGTTGTGCCAGATGATCGAGGGCTGGAGCGACGCGATCACGCCGGCGCCCGCGGCCTGAGCCATCGCCACCGCCGGGGTTTCGAGATAGCCGTGGATGATCTGGAACCGCAGATCCGCCACGGGTGTGCCCGCGGTGACGGCGGCATCCACCGCCAGGGCGACCGCCGCCGAGCCCACCGCGTGGGTGCCGACGCCCCACCCGTGCGCGGCGCACCAGGCGACGAGTCGGCGGTACTCGGCCTCGGGGATCCGACGCAGGCCCGTGTACCCCGAGGCGTCCCACGGACGGTCCAGCCACGCCTGACCCTTCAGCGCCTCCCCGTCGAGGTACACCTTGATGCCCCCGAGCGACAGGACGTCGTCGCCGAATCCGGTCGCGACGCCGATGCCGGCGAGACGGGAGATCACGTCGTCGATCTCGGCGGTATCCCCGGTCGCGAGTTCGAGATAGGGCATCGCGACCGTGCGCATGGTCAGCAGCCCGCGCCGCCGCGCCTCCCGATAGCCGCGCATCTCGTCGGGCGTCACCGCGGGGTCCACGACGGTCGTCATGCCGAGCGCGTGCAGGAGCGGCTGCACCCGCTCCAGCGCCCGGATACGGTCGCCGAACGGGGGATGCTCGGGGCCGTCGTCGTCGAAGCTCTCCCGCATCGCGACGATGAAGCGGTCGACGTCGTCTTCCGGCTGCAGGTAGTCGAGAGCCTTGAGCCCGGCGCGCTGCATATGCATGTGGGCGTCGATGAGCCCGGGCGTGACGACGCCGCGCAGGTCTTCCTCGCGCACGCAACCGCCCCACCGGGAACGCAGTTCCGCCGCGACCCCGACGTCTCGAACCCGCCCACCGGCGACGACGAACGCGTCGGCTTCCGGCTCGTCGGGGGTCATGGTGACCACCCGATCGGCGCGGTAGAGCACGGCATCCATCGTCACGCCTCCGGGATCGCGATGACGACGCTCTTGGTCTCGAGGAACCCGCGCAGGCCCTCCTCGCCGAGATCTCTTCCGAGTCCCGACTCCCCCGTGCCGCCGAACGACAGCGCCGGGTCGAAGAGGTTGTACGTGTTGATCCACACCGTCCCGGCGTCCAGTGCGGCCGCCATCCGGTGCGCCCGGCCGAGGTCGCGCGTCCACACGCCCGCCGCGAGGCCGTACGCGGTGTCGTTCGCGATGCGGATGGCATCCGCCTCGTCGTCGAAGGGGATGATGCCGACGACCGGACCGAAGATCTCCTCGCGGGCGATGCGCATGTCATTGGTGACGCCGGCGAACAGGGTCGGCTCGACGTAGTACCCCGGCTCGCGCACCCCGCCACCGGCGAGCAGCGTCGCGCCCTCGTCGACGCCCGCGCGGATGTACCCGAGAACACGCTCGCGTTGCTCTTCGGAGACGAGCGGCCCGACCGTGATCCCTCCGTCCAGGCCGTCGCCGACCGGCACGCGACCCACGGCCGCCGTCATCCGCTCCGTCATCTCGGCGAGGATCGACCGCTGCACGAGGAGGCGGCTCCCCGCGGTGCACATCTGCCCCGAGTGGCCGAAGGAGGCGCGCATCGCGGTGAGGACCGCGGCATCCAGGTCGGCGTCCTCGAACACGATGTTCGGGCTCTTGCCGCCGAGCTCCAGCGTCACGCGCGTGAAGTCGTCGGCGGCCGCGTGCGCGACGAGCCGACCGACCTCGGTCGAACCGGTGAAGGTGATCTTCGCGATGCCGGGGTGCGCAGTCAGGGCCGCCCCGACCGAGCCGTCGCCGGTGAGGATGCTCACCGTGCCGGCGGGAACGCCCGCCTCCGCCAGGATGCCACCGAGCCGCAGCAGCGTGAGAGGGGTGTCCTCCGCGGGCTTGGCGACCACGGGGCAGCCCGCGGCGAGCGCCGGGGCGAGCTTGAACGCCGCGGTCATGATCGGGAAGTTCCACGGCAGGATGATCGCCACCGGGCCGACCGGTTCCTGCACCGTGTAGACGTGGTGCCCGCCGCCGTCGACCGCGACGACCGTGCCGCCGAGGCGCGAGGGCGCGCCGGCGAAGTGCCGGAATGTCCGCGCGGCCATCGCCGTGTCAGCCCGCGACCGCTCGATCGGCTTACCGTTGTCGCGCGTCTCGAGCACCGCGAGCTCTTCGAGACGCTCCTCGATGAGGTCGGCGACGCGGTTGAGGATGCGCGCGCGCTCGAGCGGGGCGAGGCCGCGCCAGCGCCGGTCGGCGTGGGCTTCGACGGCGAGCGCGACCGCGGCGTCGACATCCGCGGCCGTGGCGTCGGCCACGGTGGTGAGCACCTCACCGGTGGCGGGGTCGATCACCGCGCGCGCGGGGCGCTCGCCGCGTGGCATCCGCTCTCCCCCGAGGAGGAACGGTTCGTACTCCGGCAGGGCGGTGACGGTGGTGCGAAGGCTCATGGGGTCCTCAGAAGATCTCGAAGTACTCGCGCTGCTCCCAATCGGAGACGTGGCGAAGGTAGCGGGCGAACTCCGCCCTCTTGATGGTCGCGTACCAGTCGACCACGACGTCGCCGAGCGCGGCCCGGAAGACGGCGTCGGCCTCGAACGCGTCGACGGCGGCGCCGAGGGATGCCGGCAGCGACGGCGCGTCCGTGCGGTACGGGTCGGTGGTCGGCGCGGGCGGGATGAGACCCTGGTCGATGCCGTCGACGCCGCTGATCAGCTGCGACGCGATGTAGAGGTACGGGTTGGCCGCGGGCTCGCCCGAGCGGTTCTCGAGGCGCGTCGCCGGGTCGCCGACGCCACCGACCGCGCGCACCATCGCCCCCTTGTTGTCGATGCCCCACGCGATGCGGTCGGGCGCGAGGGAGTTCGGCTGGTAGCGCTTGTATCCGTTGACCGTCGGGGTCGTGAAGACCGCCGCGGCACCGGCGTGCGCGAGCAGGCCGCCGAGGTACGCCGAGCCGAGCAGCGACAGCGTCGTGCCGGGAGCGTCAGGCATGAACGCGCCGCGTCCGGTCGCCCGCTCGGTGAGCGATTGGTGCAGGTGCCACCCGGTGGACGCGCCCTCGGCCCCCTGGGGGCGCGACATGAAGGTCGCGTGGTAGCCGAGGCCCGCGGCGATGCGTCGGACCGCTGTGCGGCACAGGACGATGGCATCCGCGATCTCGGCGGCGGAACCTGCCTCCATCGTGATCTCGAACTGGCTGGGGCCGAACTCCAGCTCGATCGAGCGCAGCGGCAGGTCGAGGAGCGTGAGCCCGCGGTACAGCGCGTCGACGAGGGGCTGCATGCGGTCGAGCCCCTCCTCGAGGAGCAGCTGCGATCCGCGCGTGGTCGGGGCGGTGAGAGATGCGGCGCCCGGACGACCGGGCGCACCGACATGCTCGGTGCCGAGGGCGGCATCCTCGGCACGGAAGACGTGGAACTCCAGCTCGGCGCCGACGGTCATGTCGTAGCCGCGCGAGGCGAGCGTGGTCAGCTCGTTGCGGAGAATCGTCCGGGTGCAGAACGGCACGGGGCTGCCGTCGGGGAAGTGCAGGTCGCACAGGAGCCAGGCGGTCCCCGGCGCCCACGGCAGCACGCGGAACGTGGTGGGGTCGGGCACGAGCACGATGTCGCCCGCGCCGCTGAACCCGGTGATTCCGACGCCCGTCTCGGCGCTGAACACCGAGAAGACCGACTGGCCCGACGTGTCCTTCAGCAGCAGCGAACTCGGCGCGGTGACGCCCGACCGCAGCGCCGCCGCGAGACCCCCGCGCGCGATGGTCTTCCCGCGCAGGATGCCGTGCTGGTCGACGAACGAGAAGCGCACCATGTCGATGCCGAGCTCGTCCACGACGCGGCGCATCTGACCGGCCGCGGCGTACTTCGCCTCGCTCCACAGCCCGTGGCGGTGAACGAAACCCTCGCGGTCGGCCGCGAGCATCGGGCGGGCGGAGATGCCGCCACCGCTCTCCGAGACGGGGCGCTCGTCGACGTTGCGCTCACGCATCGACGGTCTCCTCGGCGGTCGCCTTCGGGGCGGCCCACGGCGAAGCGGAGCGACGCTCCTGCTCGCGCTGCACCCAGCGCTCCTGCCACGCGTCGTTGGCCGAGATCGTGTCCATCGCGAGGGGGCCGGTCAGCTTCGCGGCCTCCTCGGCACTCACGGGGTGCGAGGGCGTCTGCCCGCCCGCCGCGAAGGAGTCGATCGCGCGGAGCAGCAGGCGCCGGTTGGCCGTGACGGCGCGATCCGAGACGCCGAGGCGCTCGACCGTCCGATCCTGGATCGGGCCCATGCTCTCGACGGCCCACTGGTCGTGGACGTTGATGTCGAGCCCCATGCCCGTGTAGGTGAGGTCTTTCTGCTCCTGCGGGTCGAACCCCCAGTTGTTGTCGCGGTTGCGGATCGGCCGATAGTCGGGCAGCGTGACGCCCTCGAGCCGCTGCTGCAGCAGGGTGTCTTTGTCGGTGACCTCGGCGAAGTCGTACCAGATCATGTACCAGTAGTGATGCTCGTCATCGATCGGCACGTGCCACTGCGTGAACACCTTGGTGTTGCCGAAGGGCACGACGAAGGCGTTGGGGAACATGAGGTTCGTGACGCGCACGTGCTTGATGTCGTCGGTGAGCTGGCGCAGCGCGAAGACGCGGAGACCGTGCTCGGCGCTCTCGACCTCGATGTCGGGGCGGTAGCTCTCGCCCACGAGCATCGAGAGCTTCTTGCCGGTGCCCTCGACCTCCTCGGCGAACTGCTGCCCGTACATCTCGCGGGGGTCTTCCTGGATGAAGCGGTGAAGGAACGACACGTGGCTCGGGTCGATGCCGCCCTCCAGGCCCTGCAGCCAGTTGCAGTCCCACAGGCCCTTGAAGGCGAACGTGTACTCCTCGGGTGCGACGAAGCAGTCGTAGTCGGGGAACGGCGGCGGGTCGCCCGCGCCCATGTAGGTGAAGATGATGCCGTTCTTCTCCACGCACGGGTAGTTGGCGATACGGATCTTGCCGAGGAACTGGCTGTGCTCGGGCTCGGCCGGCTGCTCGACGCACTTGCCCTCGCCGTTGTAGAGCCACCCGTGATAGAGGCACCGGATGCCGTCCTCCTCGAGGCGGCCGTACGACAGGTCGACGCCGCGGTGGGCGCAGTACCGGCTGATGAGACCCCACCCCTCGCGCTTCTTGAACAGCACGAGGTCTTCGCTCATGATGCGGACGGCCTTCACCGGCCGCTCCCCCGGCATCTCCGACACGAGCGCGGCGGGCTGCCAGTACGAGCGCAGGAGGTTCCCGAGCGGAGTGCCGGGACCGGACCGGGTGATCTTCTCGTTGTCTTCCTGCTTCAGCATCGCCGTTGCCTCTCGTCGTCGGTGGGTGTGTGAGGCCCTCAGGCCTGAAGAACCAGGACGGGGCACGCCGAGCGCGAGACGCACACCATCATGCAGTCGTTCGCGGCACGCTCCTGGGCCGTCAAGACGAAGTCGCGGTGCTCGACCTCGCCCTCGAGCACGCCCGTCTCGCAGCTGCCGCAGATGCCCTCTTCGCAGTCGGAGAGCACGTCGACACCCGCTTCGCGGATGACCTCGAGCACGCTCTGCTCGGGTTCGACGGTCAGCTCGACGCCCGTGAGCGCGAGGCGCACCGAGAACGGCCCGCCCGGCTCGTACTCCACGACGGGCGCGGTGAAGTACTCCAGGTGCAGACGACCGGATGCCTCGGGCACCAGGCGCGTGACCTCTTCGAGCATCCGCGCGGGACCGCACGCGTACACCGCGGCACTCGGGTGCGCCGCGAACTCGGCCTCGAGGTCGGCACGCACGCCCTCGTCGCGGGCGACGACGTCGACGGCTCCCCCGGGGATCGCGGCGAGGTCGTCGAGGAATGCCATGCGGGTGCGGGAGGCACCGAGGTACAGCACCCGCCACGGCACGCCCGCCGCGGCGGCGGCGCGCACCATGGGCAGAACCGGCGTGATGCCGATGCCGCCCGCGAGGAACAGGTACTCGTCGGCGGGGTCGAGACCGAAGTGGTTGCGCGGTCCGCGGAGCGTCACGACGTCGCCCGGGCGCAGCCGCTCGTGCACGGCGCGGGAACCGCCGCGGCTCTGCTCCTCGCGGAGGACCGCGATGCGGTACCGCGCCGAGCCCGGCTCGCCGCACAGCGAGTACTGGCGGACCGGAGCACCGGCGAGCGCCAGGTCGATGTGGGCACCGGGCGTCCACTCGGGAAGCGGACCATCGACGCCCTCGAGTTCCACCGAAATCACGTCGGCGGTCTCGAGCGTCAAGGAGCGCACTCGGGCGCGGCGCTCGGTGGCATCCTCTCGACTCGTCATGTTTGGATCCTAACAGATACAGATTGGATCCCGAATGCTTGGTCTGGGAGCCACATACTCGTGAATTGCGTGGCATCGCGAATGCGGTCTGCTAGGTTCACACCTCGTGGGATCGCGACCACGACCGACCGAGAGGGGCATCATGGCCGCAGGGGGCGACACCGAGATCTCGGCGGCCGGGGGGCACGCCCTCGTCGATGAGATCGCTGCCAAGATCCGGGAACGGATCATGTCGGGCGACATCCCCATCGGTTCGCAGCTGCGGCAGGCGGAGCTCGCGAACGACTTCGGCGTCAGCCGGACGCCCGTTCGCGAGGCCCTCCGGCAGCTGCAGACGGGCGGCCTCATCGAGGTCCTCCCCAACCGCGGCGCCGTCGTGCGCGTGCCCGCGCCGTGGGAGGTGCGCGAGGCGTACGAGGTCCGCGCCGAGCTCGAGGCCCTCGCCGCGGCCCGCGCGGTCGAACGCATCTCGCGGAGCGACGTGACGCGCTTGCGCGCAGCGAACCAGGACATGTACGACCGCTCGGTCGAACGCGAGCGGGGGCAGGGCGACCCGGCGCTCGCGAGCCGTCGCGAGAACGACGTCTTCCACAACACGATCGCGGAGGTCTCCGCCAACGCGCGTCTCGCCCGCGCGATCGAGGAGATCAACGAGACCTTCCCCCGCAACGTGTCGGCTCAGCTGCTGGTCGGCGACGACCGCCACCGCGAGGAGAACTTTCAGGAGCACGTCCGCATCATCGAAGCGATCGAGCGCGGCGACGCCGAAGCCGCCCGCCGCGAGATGCGCGAACACGTCCTGAAGGCCGGCGAGCAGCTGGCGCGGTGGTACGAGCGGCGCTCCGCGACGGTGTTCACCGGCTGACGCGGGGGCCTTCCGTCAGAGGAACGGGGTGAGGGCCGCGCGCACAACGCGGGCCGCTTCTTCCGGCTCCACCTGCGGCACACATTGATGACCGAGCGCGGCAGTCCACTCCTCCTTCGTGGGCAGCCGGGCGAAGGACACCCTTGCCGCGCTCGTGTACGGCCCGAGCTTTCCAAACATCTCGACGGCTTCGCGGTCGATCTTGCCGGCATCCGCCAGCGCCCACAGGTCGTAGAGGTCGCGTGGCGCCCGACGGTCGCTCCAGGCCGCCAGCTTCGCGGCGGCGAACGCCGCTGCCGTCAGCACACGTAAGCGTGCGGGTGGTGCGTCACTGTAACGCTGCTCGATCTGTACGACTTCCGCCGGCCACGCGGGATACCCCTGCGCTGAGAGGAGTTGGAGACGAATACGGACCCCGCCGGCCTCCACCACTGACGACTCGGAGTCAACGGTGTCGCGGAGGCGTGGAGTAAACGTCGGCGTTCCGAACGCACGCCCGAGCCCGCGCACAATGGCCGCCTCTATTCGGTCGCCGATCTCGGCGCGCGACCCGGAGGCGATGAGGTCGATGTCCTCCGAGAGACGGAGATTCGTCAGATGTGTACGCGCGAGCGCGGTACCCCCGAAGAACACCACATCATCCGTGGACACCGTAGCGATCGCGGCGAGGGCGTGGGAGATGACGTGATCGCGGACGACCTGCTCCGCAGCAACACCGAATTGCGCCTCGACCACCGCGCGCTCGTGCTCGTCGAGGACGCCCGGCGTGACACGACTCGCGCGGCTTCTCGGCTTGCGGCCGTCCTGCCTTTCCGCCATCACTGCCTGCCCGCTTCCATCTCGTCGAGAGCCCCACGCACAGCAGCGTTCGCGCGACCGAACGTGTCGACGACACGCCGCAGATCCGCGGGCCCGACCTGCCCGCGCAGGTGACGCGCCGCGTCCATGACCTCATCGGGCAGGCCTCCCTGTCCCGGCTTCATCAAGAGGTCGTACAGCGTCTGCGCCCGCGTGGTCACCAGAGCACGTCCGAGCTCGTTCTGTTCGAGTACGGCGTCGAGACGATCGACATCGCGCGGGACGAGGTGGACAATGCCCCCGGTGTCCAGGGTCACGGGAGGTCGTCCCGCCTCCGGGATGGCAACGGTCGTTACACCGATAGCGCGAGGAATCGCTGCCCAATGGCGCGCGGCACCGAGCCCCATGAGGATGGCATTGCGGTTGCCGAACCGTGCAGTGGCCACGGCCAGCCCCGCCGCTTCCAGGGTGGGGCGCCATTGCCGACCATCGCGACCCTCAGGAGGTGCCGCGTAGACGCCTTTTGCGAGACGGACCAGCGCCCCGCGGTCGACGAGTCGAGCGATCGTACGCCGCGCATGGGAGAGATCCGGTTCCAGGTCTTGGGGGCGCACCGTCCGGAGCGGCGCACGCTCGATCGCACGCAGCGCGTCCACGTCGCTGACCATCGGATTCACCTCTCTTACTGAGACTAGCGTGACAGCTGGCGTCACGTCAGTCTCAGTGAGTCTGTTCCGCAGCCGCAACGAGCGCGCCTAAGCCCGCGCCCGACCCTCGCGCGGTGCACCTCAACCGACCACCAGGGGCGCCGCCATCAAAACGGCCGACGCGCCCATCGCCCGCGGATGCGCGAGCACGTGCTGAAGGCCGGAGAGCAGCTCGCCCGCTGGCACGAGCGGCGCTCCGCGACCGTGTTCACCGGCTGACGCAGCTACGTGGAGCCTCTCGCTCTCTGCCTCAGCGGCGGGAGACGTGGCGCCGGCGCTGGCTCGGAAGGAACCCGAGGCCGATGGGAACAAGGATCCCCAAGGCGCAAACGATGGCGACGACGAGGATGTCCATGTTCTCCATCGTCGCACGAGGGAGACAGCGGGGCCAGGGGCCTGCGACGCACTCGGTGCGCCGTCAGCCGACCACCAGCGGCGCCGCCATCAGCACCGCCGACGCGCCCATTGCCAGCGGCGGCAGCCGCGTGACGAGCGGCCGGTCGCGGTGCGCCGTCACGAACAGCGCCACGCCCCCGACGGCGTACGCGGCCACCCCGACGAGGGTGAGGACCACGAGCGGCACAGCCCCCGCCCCGTGATGGGACGAGCCCGCGGATGCCGGGACGTGAGCCGCGAGCAGGAGCGCCGCCATGAGCACGGCGCCGAGCGCGTCGAACGCCCGCATCCGCCGGTCAGCGATCCGCCGCGCCGGCCCCGGCGCCACGGCCACCAGCGCCGCGAGAAGCAGCGCCGCCGCCCAGAACACCGCCGGCACGCTCCCACCGCCGAGCACCATGTCGCCCATCGCGAGGAGCATGAGCGCGGCGATCAGGAGTTCACGCACGCGCACGGCGGGGCGATCGGCGGCGACGCAGCACGCGCCCGCCGCCGTCGTCACGAGCGCTCCGGCGTGGAGGACCTCCCCCATCAGTGACCGTGGTGGTCGTGCCCGTGGTGCCCGTGCGCGGAGTGGTCGTGGTGGTCGTGACCGCCCGCGTCGTGGCCGTGGAGCGCGTGTCCCTCGGCCACGGCCCCACCGGCGCCCGGCGAAGGCGCGTGGCAGTGGTCGCCGCCCGACGACGGCGGCAGGTCGAGCGAGGGGTTCCGCGTGAAGAACCCGTCCGGCTCGAAGCGCAGACCGATGCGGTGCACCGGCATGATCGGCCACTCCTCGGGCTTCGGGTAGTGGTGCACCCCGACGATCGGCCACAGCACGAGCTCGGCCCCGTCGAGCGGACGGTCCGCCTGCTGCCACGCCGTGATGCCCTCGGCCTCGAGCGGGGCCTGGTTCGGATAGTCGCCGGTGATGAAGCGCTCGTTCGGGTCGTACGCGGTGGCCCAGAGGTGCTTCGAGACGAACGGGGCCTTGCGGGCGACGACGCTGCCGGATTTGGCGAACAAACGCGTCGTGTGCATCGCCGACAGGCGGTAGGCGGTGTTCTCACCGAAGCGGTTCGTGCGCTCGGTGTTCTCCACTCGCCAGTGCACCGCGCGGGAGGCATCCGCCATGCGCCCGGCATCCTTCTCGGACGCGATGACCTCCGACACCATCTTGACCGCGTTGCCCCAGGGGTTGAGGTCTTCGTCCTCCTCGACCTCGGCGTGCACCTCGACCAGGCGGTTCTTCGGGCCGTCGATCGCGGTGTCCATGCGCACGGCGAAGTAGTGCTGGTGCGTGGGCGCCTGGACGTTCGGGCTCACCATCCGCCCGAAGGCGGGCATCTTGCCGTCGTCGATTCCCGAGACCGACAGGATGCCGGTGAGCTTGATCTCCAGCTCGATCGAGCCGTCCTGGTACAGCGACCAGTAGAAGCCGTAGTCGTAGTTCGCGACGGTGGCGAAGAACGAGATGACGAGGCGGCGCGAGCGGCGGACGTCGGCCTCACCGGTGCGGGTGTTGACGTGCTTCCAGAGGATGGAGGAGTCCTCCTCGTGCAGGCACACGCCGTTGGTGATCGTCTGCGCCTCGCCGAGCCCGTCGAGCACGTGGGCGTCGAAGTAGTGGATCTCGCCGAGGCAGTCGCATCCGAGTTCGAGGGATGCCGTCAGGGGCCCGGCCCCGTACTCGCCCCAGTCGAAGAAGTTCTTGCGGTACGCCGTCGGGTCGGCGTCGAGGTACGGCACGTACATCTCGTTGACCGCCGCGCGGCGGAGGATGGGACGCTCGACGTCGCCGTCGCGGTACGCGATGTCGTGCAGCACGAGCCCTTCGCGGTGCGTGAAGCCGATGCGGAACGACCAGTTCTGCCACGAGACCTTGTGGCCCTCGACGGTGAAGCCGGGGCCCTCGGGCTGCGTGATCTCCAGCGGCGCGACGTGCCGGTCGGGACCCCAGGTGCCCGAGCGGTAGTTGCCGCCCTCGCTCGCCATCGGGATGACGCCGTGGTCCTCGATGCGGATGATGTCGAGCGTCTCGAGGTCGAGGATCGGCACGAGCCCGGCGACCGGACGCGCGTAGCCGTTGTCGTCCGCGCTCTCGCGGTACCAGACGGTGCCCCACGACAAGCGACGGTCGGCGAGGTCCTCGGGCTCGAAGCCGGTGATCGACTCGGGGTCGACCCACACGTGCGTGGTGTCGGTGATCCCGCGCTTGGCGAGGGCTTCCTTCAGGAGCGGGTGCTCGCGGGCGGCGCGGGCGATCGCCCGCGCCTCGTCGCTCGAGACGCCGGGGCGCTTGGCATCCACGGGGCTCCAGGATGCCAGCGAGGCCTCGGCGCGGTCGGTGCCCGAGGTCCAGCCGGTGACCTCCCACGCGGCGTGCGCCGCCGGGTTCATGACCACCAGACGCACGGGGCGCCCCTGACCGGGCGCGAGGCTGCGGGCCAGGCCCTCCTCGACGGCGATGCCCCAGAAGCGCGGCTCGGAGCCGATGCGCTCGTCCGCGCGCACGAGCGCGGCGACCTCGACGATCTCGCTCGGGGTGAGGGGGTCGCTCCAGTGCCGGTCGGCGGTCATCGGGTCTCCTTGGTGCGGTGGGGCGGGCGGTGCGGTGGGGCGGGCGGTGCGAGGGAACGGGTGGGGTCAGGATGCCGGGACGAGGACGGCGACCCCGTCGGCGCGGGGATCGCTCGCGGCGTCGCGCACGCCGGCGGTGCGCGACCGGCGGACGAGTTGCACGTGGCCGGCTTCGTCGGCGGGTCCGGGGAAGGCGGCGATCCCGAGCCCCAGGTACTCGGCCCGCGCGACGACCTCCGGCGCGACACCGGGTTCGGTCACGAGCGTCAGCCGGTCGTGACCGAGGTCGCGATCCCCGATCACCCAGCGCGGGCGGCCGAGAAGCTCGGCCAGGTCGATGTCCGGGACGGTGGCGTCGGGCAGCACTTGCGCGAGGATCCACGGCTGCGCCCGGCCGCCCTGGCATCCGGCGACCACCGTCAGGTCACCGCGGTCGACGATCGCGGGCGCGAGCGTGTGCGGCGGGCGGGCGCCGGGGCGGATCGCCGCGGGTGAGGCGGGGTCGATCGAGAACGCGCCGCCGCGGTTGTGGAGCAGGATGCCGGTCGCGGGGTCGAGCAGTCCGGAACCGAACGTCTGGTAGACGCTCTGCACGATCGTCACGGCGTAGCCTTCGTCGTCGATCGCCACCACGGCGGCGGTGTCGCCCTGCGGACGCGGCTCGCCCGGGCCGGTGAGCGCCGGGGCGTCCAGCGCGAGCAGCGCCTCGAGGTCGACCGGGCCCGCGGCGGGGTCGCCGAGGTGGGCGCCGCGCGCCTGCGCACCGCGGACGCTCGCCTCGAGCAGGTCGCCCGCGCCGGGATGCCGCCCTCCGGCGGCCGCGACGCCGACGAGGATCGCGCCGACCGACGGCGGCGGGGCGACGCTGTACGCGGCGTCGCCGATGGTGCGGGTCAGTGCCGCGGTGACCTCGGGGCGGTAGTCGGCGAAGTCGGCGTCCGTGTGCGTGCCGCCGTGGGCGCGCAGCGTCCGCACGAGAGAGCCGGAGATCTCGCCGTCGTAGAAGTCGCGCGGGTCGACCGCGAGGCGGCGAAGCGACGCCGCCAGCGCCGGCTGGAGGAGCGCATCGCCCTCGGCGAGCAGCTCACCGTCACGGGTGAAGACCTCGCGCAGCCCCGTGTCCGCCTGGATCGCGTCGGCGCGCGCGACCAGGGCCCGCGCGAGCCCCGCGCTCACCGGCGTTCCGCCGTCGGCGACCTCCGCCGCCGACGCCAGTGCCCGCGACACCGGCAGAACCGCGCCGAGTTCGGCGATCGCGGTCCACCCGGCGACCATGCCCGGCACGGTCACCGAGCCCGCACCGGCGCGCGGCACCTCCCTCCAGGCCGCCGCGGCGTCGGCGACGGCGGCCGGCGCGGTGCCCGCGGCGACGACCGCGGTCGTCGAGCCGTCCGGGCGACGGACCAGCGCGATGACGTCCCCGCCGAGCGCGCACTGGTGCGGATAGACCACGGTCAGCATCGCGGCCGCGGCGAGCGCGGCATCCAGCGCATTTCCTCCCGCGGCGATCGCGGAACGTCCCGCGTCGACGGCGGCGGCGTGGGGGGCGGCGAGGGCGATGGTCACGTCAGATCCCCCGTCGCGCGGTCGAGACGAAGGCGAGGTCGGGGCGCTCGATCCCGGTGGCGAGGTCGGCGACCGCGTCGCCGATCGCCGGCCCGAACTTGAACCCGTGCCCCGAGCAGGCCGACACCGCGATGACCTCGGGGGCGTCGGCGAGCGGCCCGATGACGAAGCGCTTGTCCTCGGTCATCGTGTACAGGCACGCGGCGAGTTCGACGGGCGCCGTGTCGAGCGCGGGAACGTACGCGTGCAGCAGGTCGCGCAGCGCCTCCGCCTCGGCGGGGGTCGGCGGGGCGACGGGCGTCTCGGGGTCCCAGACCTCGCCGGCATCCACTCCCAGTTTCACGCCGTTCCCATCGGCATCAGGGATGCCGAACACGAGCCCCTCGGGACGATCGACGGAGAAGGCCCCGAGGGCGGGCGGCAGGCCCGCGGGCTGGCCGGCACGGACGGTGACGGTGAGGATGCGCCAGACCTCGAGCAGGTCGGCCACCGAGGGCAGGAGGCGGGCGGCGAACGCACCGCCCGCGACGACGAGACGACGCGCGCGCACGATCCCGCGATCGGTGCGGACTTCGACGCCGTCGGCGATCGAGTCCCAGCCGAGCACCCGCTCGCCGTCGCGCAGCTCGGCTCCGGCGCCTTCCGCGAGGCGGCGGAGCGCCGCCAGCGACCGTTCGGCCTCGAGCACGCCCGCCGACGGGTCGTACACGGCGCGGTAGCCGTCGGGCACCGCGAACGACGGCATGAGGGCCGCCATCTCGGCCCGGTCCTCGACGAGGACGCAGTCGGGACCCTGGAGCTGCGACGACCCCTCGTGCGCGTACAGGCCGCCCGTGCGGTGGAGGAGCGTCTCGCCCGATGCACGCTCGAGCTCGCCCCACGCGTCGACGGCCTTCTCGACGAGCGGGTTCCAGACCGGGTTCGGGTAGGCGCGACGGATCATGCGGGTACGCCCGTGCGAGGATCCGCGGGAGTGCCCCGCGACGAAGCGATCGATTCCGATCACCCGCGCGCCGCGTCGGGCGAGGCTGGCGACGGTGGACATCCCGTGGATGCCAAGTCCGAGCACGACGACGTCCGCCGAGGCGACCGCGGTCATCGCATGATCCCCGTGGCGATCGCCGCGACCCCGTCGACGAGGGCCGACACGTCCGTGTCGTCGTTGTACACGTGGGGCGAGGCACGCACGACGCCGGGGACGCCCCGGTCGCCGAGGTCCCACTGTCCGTGGGTCGCCGGAACCGACACGACCCGCACGCCGCGGCGCGCCAGCTCGACGACGGCGTCCGGGGATGCCACCCCCTCGACGACGAAGGTCACGATCGCCGAGCGGGTCCCCGCCGGGTCGGCGACGGTGACGCCGTCGATTCCGGCGAGCGCGGTGCGCAGCCGATCCCCCGCGGACACGAGCCACCGCTCGGTCGCGGCCAGGCCGCGCGCGGCGGCCTCGTCCAGTGCGGCCCCGAGACCGAGACGCGCGGCGATCGCGCCTTCCCACGTCTCGTAGCGGCGGGCCGTGGCATCCAGTTCCCAGGACGCGCTGGACACCCACCGGGCACCGCGCACGTCCGGCGCGGCCGGCAGAAGGCGCTCGCGCAGGCCGTCGCGCACGTAGGCGAACCCGGTACCGCGCGGGGCGCGGAGGAACTTCCGACCGGTAGTGACCAGGACGTCGCACCCGATCTCGCGGACATCGACCGAGAGATGGCCCACCGACTGGGTGGCGTCGAGGATGTAGGTCCCGCCGTAGCGCTGCACGACCTCTCCGATCTGCGCGGCCGGCTCGACGAGTCCGGACGACGTGGGCACGTGGGCGACCGTCACGATCGACGGTACCCCGTCCGAGAGGATCGCCTCGAGGGCTGCGACGTCGACGCGGCGGCGCTCGTCGTACGGGGCGATCACAAGGTCGATGCCGTGCTCGCGGGCCACGCTCATGAGGTGCAGCGCGTGGCTGACGTACGTGCTGCTCGAGGCGACGATGCGCTGCCCGCGCGTCGGCCGCAGAGCGTCGAGCATGACGCGGAGCCCGCTCGAGGCGCTGTCGAACAGCGCGATCTCGCCCGGCTCGGCGCCGATCAGTCCGGCCGCGGAGGAGTAGACCGCGTCGAGGCGGCCGCGCTGCTCGGCCGCCGCCTCGTACCCGCCCTTCGCCTCTTCCAGACGGAGGTGGTCGACGACCGCGGCCACCACACCCCGCGACGGCAGGGCCGCGCCGGCTGCGTTGAAGTGACTCGCGAGCGTCGAACCCGTCGTGCGGTCACGCTCGGCGGCGACGTCGATGGTGGGCCCGTCCGCGGGCGACGCGGACGCCGAGGCCGGTGCGGCGTCTGCGAGGGGGAGCGGGTTCATGGGCGACGGGATACCTCCGAGTAGGATCCAAACATACTACATGTGGATCCAATCTGTGTTGGACGATCTGGGAGGTGCCGTGTCCCGCATGCTCGCCTATGTCGGCCCCGAGCCGCTGGCCGCCTCCGCGGCCCTCGGCGAGGACGTCCTGGCATCCTTCGCCGCCCTTTCCCGCGTCCACTCCGACGGGTGGGGAGCGGGATGGCGCACCCGCGCCGGCGTCGCGGCCCGTGTCGCGGCAGGCCGACCCGCCACCCGGGGCGATCTGAGGCGAGCGGTCCCCGTTCCCTCGACCGCCGCCGTGCTCTACCTGCGCTTCGGCAGCGCGGGGACGGGCACCGGTGAGGCCGAGGCGCAGCCGTTCCTGTTCGGCGACGGCGCGTTCCAGCACAACGGCGCCCTCGCCCCCGCCGATCGACTGCGCGCCGAACTCACCGGCGAGGAGCGCGCGTCGCTGGGCGGGAGCAACGACAGCGAGCTGTACTTCGCCCGCCTTCGACGCGCCATCGACCCCGGCGCCGCGGTCGACCCGGCCCGGATCGCGGATGCCGTGGCCTCGGTGCGCGCGTCGTATCCCGACGCCTGCCTGAACGCGTTCCTCCTGACCCCGACCGCCCTGGCGGTCGTGCACTCGTCCGCCCGACGTCCCGCCCCCCTCGCCGCCTTCGCGGCGCGCGGACTCGACCTCGCCGACCTGCCGCCCGGCCACGGCGACGACTACAACGTCCTCGTCACCCGCCGCACCGCCAGCGGCGCGCGCGTCGTCGCGACGACCGGCATCCCCCTCGCCGGCTGGACCCCGCTCCCCGACGACACGGTCTCCCTCCTGACCCCCGAGTCCGTGGCATCCTCCCCGATCCCCCTCCGCGCGAACGTGTGAGGTGCCGCGCGGACTAGCGTGGACGTATGGCACGGATGCGGGTGGAACCGGACGACGCGCCGACGGCCCGATTGTCGGACGGGTCGACCGCGCGGGTGACGGCCTCGACCTTCGTCTCGGGGTCGGAACTCGTCGTCGACGGCACGCCCCAGTCGCACGTCGACCTCGATGATCCGACGCACCTGCACTTCGAGTACGTCGCGCGCATGGGCGCGGTCATCGACAGGCTCCGGATGCCGGGACAACCCCTCACCGCGGTGCACCTGGGCGCGGGTGCCTTGACGCTCCCCCGCTACGTCGAGGCCACGCGACCCGGATCGCGGCAGCAGGTCATCGAGCTCGAGCCGGCGCTCTGGGACCTCGTGCGGGAGAACCTCCCCCTCCCCCGCGGCGCCGCGATCCGCGTGCGCATCGGCGACGCCCGCGCGGGCCTGGGGCGCCTGCCCACCGGACTCCACGGCGCGGTCGATCTGCTCGTGAGCGACGTCTACTCCGGCGCCCAGACGCCGGCGCACCTGACCACCGTGGAGTTCTACCGCGAAGCGGCCACGCTCCTCGCCCCCGACGGCGTCCTGCTCGTCAACGTCTCGGACGGCCCGGGGCTGGCCTTCGCACGGCGCCAGGTCGCGACCGTGCGCGCGGTGCTGCCCGAGGTCATCGTGCTCGCCGAGGTCCAGGTGCTGAAAGGACGCCGGTTCGGCAACCTCGTCGTCGCCGCATCGTCCGCTCCCCTGCCCGTGGAGTGGTTGCCGCGTCTCATGGCCGCCGGCCCCCACCCCGCGAAAGTCGCCCAGGGCGCCGAGATCAACGAGTTCATCCGCGATGCGCGCCCGGCCACGGACGCCGATGCGACGCCGTCGCCGAAGCCGTCGGCATCCATCTTCGACCGCTGACGCGCGGCGTCCCGACGCGCGCCCACGCGGGTTCGCGACCCGTCGGTGTGGCGCGGCGGACCATCCGCCACCGGCACCGCAGACTGGGAGACATCGGCCATTCGAGAGGAGCGACGGTGAGCTACATCCACGGGTACGACCCCGACACGTTGCGCGAGATCACCGACTCTCGCGAGTGCGCGGAACGGCTCGAGGAGATCGGTTCGCAGCGCAGCCTCCCCGCCCTGCTCGAGCGCACCTGGCTGCTGAAGGTGCTCGACCGGTTCGACGAGGCACTGACGGTGTCGGAACAGTCCGTGCGCGTCGCCCGCATGGCCGGAACGCGCCGCGATCTGCTGCGGGCCCGCATCCTGCACGCCACGATCCAGCAATGCCGGGGGGCGTTCGCCGCCGCCGAGCACGAGCTCACCGCGTGCGCCGAGGAGGCCGAGGGCCAGGGCTGGGCCGGTATCGCCGCGTTCGCCCTGCAGCACCGCGGCAAGGTGCACTACGACGAGGGCGATTACGAATCCGCCCGCCGCGACTTCAAGCGCGCGCTCTTCCTCCGCCAGAACGCCGGTGCCAGCGACGCCGAACTCGAGTCGACGCTCCTGGCGATCGACGCCGCCGATCGCCGGCGAACCCGCGCGGTCGTCGCGAGCTGACGTCGGAGCCCCTCTCTACGCTTTCCGTCATGTCCGATCTGCAGCGTGTGCGCGTGTGGGCAGAGGCACTGATCGCCCTGCACCTCGATGAGTCATGGTCGTTCGCCTTCGACAACGCCAAGCGCCGCGCCGGGCTGTGCGACTACGGCCGACGCCGCATCAGCGTCTCGCGCTACCTCGCCGCCCGCTACGACGACGACACGAACCATCAGACCCTCCTGCACGAGGTCGCCCACGCGGTGGCCGGTGCCGCGGCGGGTCACGGGCCGTCGTGGAAGCGCGCGGCCCGCGAGCTCGGTTACGTCGGCGGCACGACCCACGCCGGTGAGACCGCGGTCGAACTGGCGCCGTGGGTCGGCACCTGCCCGGCCGGACACATCGCCTATCGCCACCGCCGGGCGACCCGTCCCACGTCGTGCGCGAGGTGCGCGCCGTCCTTCGACCCGCGGTTCGCGCTGACGTGGGTGCGCCGCGAGATCACACCCGCGACGCGGCTCGCCGCAGCGACGCCGCGCTGAGCCGACCTCAGGCGGCGGTGAAGACCCCGTCGCGCAGCACGGGGACCACGGATGCCGCATCGCGCGCGGCCGCGGCGAGGACGAGGTCGGCTGCGCCCGCGTCCGCGCGCAGCCGCCCCGTGCCGCTCGCGGTGAGCAGGTGCCGCACGGCCCCGCGCAGCGCGCGGAAGCCTTCGCCCGCGACCGCGGCGTCGGGCGAGGCGTGGTCGATGCCGAGGTCGCCCAGCGCGGCGACGACGGCGCCCGCGCCGAGGAGGTCTTCCACGGCGAATCGCGTGTCTCCCGCGTCGGAGTCGCCCACGGCGATGACGGCGATGCTCGTGCGGTCGCCGCGTGAGCGCTGCACCTCGAGTGCATGGGCGGCCACGGCGGCCGCGTTGCGGATCCCGCCGACGACGACGTGCGCACCGGCCCGTTCCGCGGCGAGCGCGATGCGGTCGGCGGCGTCGGCCTGCACGGGAGAGACCTCCCCGCGCTCGACAGCCGCCAGCACCCGGGCGGTCGATCCGAGCGTCTGCACCACGACCACGACGTGAGCCGGGGCTACCCGATGGAGCCCCGCCTCGCCCCACTCAATGCGCACCTGGTACTCGGACTGCGAGAACGCGTCGGGGGTGTTCGGCATCCTTCGAGCCTACGACGGGCACCGGAGGATCCGCGGCCCGTCAACCCGCGCGCGATGCCTCGCGGAGATGGCACGATGCGAGCATGCGCATACTGCTGAAGTTCGAGATCGACTGCGATCCGGATGCCGCCTGGCGAGCCCTGCACTCGCCGCGTGCGGTCGCGGAGCTCTACGGGCCCCTGCTGAACGTGGAGCCTCTCGAGGAGGCCCCGACGTCGTTCGCGTCGGGCGACGATGTGCCGGTGCAGATGCGGGTCGCGGGGATCCTCCCCGTCGGCAGACAGCTGATCTCCGTCGCCGACCGCGAGACGAGCGACGGCAACGGCCCCGTGCGGGTGTTCCGCGACTGGGGCGTCCCCCTGACCGGCGCCCTCGCCGTGCTGGACGTCTGGGATCACCAGATGGCGGTCTCGGCGGTCCCCGGAGATCCGAACCGCACGCTGTGGCGCGAGAGGCTGACGATCGGCGGCGCCGCCGCGCCCGCCCTATGGCCCGGCCTCTGGGCGATGTGGCAGTGGCGCGCGACACGCATCCGCGCCCTCGCACCCACCTGGGCGCACGACCCCGAGCCCGCGCCGGAGTCCGCGGGAGGGTAGTCGGAGCTCAGACCAGCCCGTGGCGGTAGGCGAACACCACGAGCTGCACCCGGTCGCGCAGCGCGAGCTTGGCGAGGATGCGGCTGACGTGCGTCTTCACCGTGGCCTCCGAGAGGAACTCGCGCGCGGCGATCTCGGCGTTGCTCAGACCCGCCGCGGCCAGGGCGAAGATCTCGCGCTCCCGGTCCGTGAGAGCGGCGTAGCTCGGCGGCAGCGGGTCGGTCGCGCCCCCCTGCGCGATATGCGCGAACAGGTCGCGCGTCGCCTGCGCCGCGATCACGGCCGACCCGGCGTGCACCGTCCGCACGGCGGAGAGGAGGAACTCCGGATCCGAGTCCTTCAGGAGGAACCCGCTCGCGCCGTGCTGGATCGCCCGCGCCGCCGCCTCGTCGAGATCGAACGTCGTGAGCACGACCACCCGCGGGGCGCCGGTATCCCGGAGGATCTCGGCGGTCGCGGTGAGCCCGTCCATCACCGGCATCCGCACGTCCATCAGCACGATGTCGGGACGCGTCGCCCGCACCACCTCGACGCCCTCTCGACCGTCGGACGCCTCGCCGACGACCTCCAGGTCGGGCTGCGAATCCAGCACCATCCGGATGCCGGCGCGGAACAGCGCCTGGTCGTCGACGAGCACGACGCGGATCGGCGAGGTCATCGGCACAGGTCCTTTCGAGGGGCGGGGGCGGGTCGGCATCCACTCTGCCGGGTGCTCTCCGACCCGGTCACGCGGCGGCGCCGATCGGCAGGATCGCGCGGACGACGAACTCGTCGGACTCGGGCTGAGCCGAGAGCGTCCCACCGGCGAGTTGCGCGCGCTCGCGCATCCCGATGACGCCGTGCCCTCCGACGGCCGGTGGGGTGCCGACGACCCGTCGGTTGCGCACGGTGAGGTCGACCCGATCCGGATGCCACGCGAAGCGCACCGTCACGCGAGCGTCGGATCCGTGGCGAAGGGCGTTCGTGAGCGCCTCCTGCAGGATGCGGTACAGCGCGAGCTGAACCGCGGCGGGCGGGTCCGCGTCGGGATGGGGGTCGACGGCGGCGTCGAGGTCGACGCCCGCGGCGCGCACCTGCGCGTAGAGCGACTCGAGGTCGGCGAGGGTGGGCTGCGGTCCTTCCGCCTGACTGTGGCGCAACTGCTGGAGAAGGAGACGCACGTCGGCGAGCGCCGCGCGTGCCGTCGACGAGATCGTCGTGAGCGCCGCCGTCGCGGCTGCCGGGTTCTGCGCGGCGGCGTACCGGGCACCGTCCGCCTGCGCGATCACCACGGCGAGCGAATGGGCGACGACGTCGTGCATGTCACGGGCGATGCGCACCCGCTCCTGCTCGGCGATCGTGGCCTCCTCGGCCGCACGCTGCGCGGCCGCGTTCTCGGCGGCACGACGGGTTGTGCGTACCAGCGCACCGGCCCCCCACGACAGCAGAAAGGCGAAGCCAGAGGTCAGGAGCACCGCGAGGACGGCGAAGGCGCTCTCGGTCGAGAACAGCTGCAGCCCGCCGCGCAGGATCAGATAGCCCGTTGCCGTGGCCGCGCCGAGGAACGTCGACACGAAGCCCGCCCAGTACACGCGGCGGCTGCCGTAGGCGGCCGCGGCATACAGCACCACGAACACCGCCACGTCGGTCGGACTCGGCGAGCGCAGGAGCGACATCTGCACGATCGCGGCGACCCACGCCAGAACCAGGGCCACCCCCGGCTGCAGACGCCGGAAGGCGAACGCGGCAGCGAACAGGACGGTGACGACCGCCGCGCCGAGATTGCCCGTGACATCACCGGGCGTGATCTCGATGACGAACGCGAGCAACCCGAAGAGACCGGCCGCGACGAGGTCGACGATCAGCTGGTACCGGAGCAGGGGACGCAGGGCGATGCGCATTCCCGCCACGCTACGCGGGCGTGGGGGTCGTGGCATCCGTCGGTGGATGTATTCGCGAGCGGCCCCCGAGCCGCCCTGGGGCCGGGGCTCCCCTCGCGCCGTTGCGGAGCCCCCACCCCGTTGAGTGTCCAAGACACGCGGACGGCCACAAGCCGCATCGGCGTGTCTTGGACACCGAACGACGGTGCGGCGCCTCAGGCCGGGAAATCGGCCGGTTCGATGGGGCGAGCCTCGAAAAAGGTCTGCAGCACGATCGTCGTCCGCGTGTTGACCTGCGCGGCCGCGCGGATGTCGCGGATCAGCGTCTCGAGGTCGCGCGGCGTGGGCACGCGCACGAAGAGCATGTACGCGGCATCGCCCGCGATGGAGTGGCACGCCTCGATCGCGGCGAGGTGGGCGAGGAGCTCGGGAGCGTTGTCGGGTTGCGCGGGATCGAGCGGCGTGATCTCGACGAAGGCGGCGAGCGGACGGCCGAGGGCCTCGGCGTCGAGCACGGGGCGGTAGCCGCGGACGATCCCACGGGCCTCCAGTCGCCGCAGGCGCGACTGCACGGCCGACACCGATAGGCCGACCCTCTCGGACAGGTGGGCGAGGGTGGCGCGCGCGTCGAGGGAGATCTCGCGCACGATGGCCGCGTCGACGGTGTCGTCGAGCCGCGCGGGGCGAACGGAACCGTCGGACATGGGCCGAGAGTAGCAGGATGCCGCGCGCCCGCCGTGGCGGGGTGCGTGCATTTTCCGTTAGCATGACGCTTCAACAGGAATATTTCCCGCCCTAACCGATCGGAGGCTTCGATGACCCTCGCAACGCCCGCGCGTTCCGCGCACGACCTGCTCGACGGGCACACCGCGGCCACCGCGGAGGACACGCCCGCGTGGAACCTGCTGAAGGATGCCGCTGTCGAACTGCAGTCGCTGCAGGCCGCTGACGGCTCGGTCCCCGAGGGCACCGACCACCCCCGAGCCGCCGCGCTCATCGCCGACATCGTCGATGCGATCTCGGCCCTCATTCCCCTCTTCCCCCACGACGACGCCTATCTCCGCGCGTCCGTCGTCGACTTCGCGCGCTGGCGGGACGGCGGCTTCGGCGTGCCCGACTTCCTCGACTCGCTCGTCGCCTTCCAGCCGCAGGAGCACCGCGTCGATGGCATCCGTCATCTCGTCGTGTTCCCGATGTACACGCAGAACGGGTCGCGCGACCGGCACGTCGAGGCCGTCCTCGTCGAGGTCATCTGGCCCGAGTTCATCGCGCGCCTGGAGACCGAATACACCAACGGCCTGTTCGTCTCGCTGCGCCTGGTCGACTTCACGCCCGGGTACGACACGAACTCGGCGGTGCTCTTCCCCGAGACCGTCGCGATGCGCGCGGTGCCGACGTTCACGTGGGGCGCGATCTTCCAGGACCGCGAGGCCGCCCGGTACCGCCGCGTGACCCGCGCCGCCGCCGAGATCACCAAGCTCGAGCTGCCGGCCGCCGCCGCGCAAATGCTCGACGACCAGGCGCTCACCGAGCAGACCTTCGTCATGTGGGACCTCATCCACGACCGCACGCACATGCGCGGCGACCTGCCCTTCGACCCGTTCATGATCAAGCAGCGGATGCCGTTCTTCCTCTACTCGCTTGAGGAGCTGCGCTGCGACCTGACCGCGTTCCGGGAATGCGTGTCGCTGCAGGCGCGACTGTCCGTGCGGGACGACCTGGATGCCGCGGAGCAGGCGATGCTCGAGCACGCCGAGCTCGTGCAGTACGCGGTGATCTTCGACCGCATCTTCCGCTTCGCCATCACAGGCTCGCGCGTACGCAACTACGACGGACTCGGCGGGCAGCTGCTCTTCGCCTGGCTGCACCAGCGCCGCGTGCTGCACTGGACCGACACGTCGCTCGCGTTCGACTGGGACGAGGTCCCCGCCGCGGTGGTCGCGCTCGCGGACGCGATCGACGAGCTGTACTGGCGCTCGATCGACCGCCCGAAGACCGCGCACTGGCTCGCCGCGTACGATCTCGTGCGCTCCGTCGTGACGCCGCACCCCGCCTCGGCGTGGGCGCGCGGACTGTCGGACGACGTACTCGCCGGGCTTCCCAAGGGGTACACCGACGCGGTGCTGGACGACGAGTTCCCCCTGTCGATGTTCTTCGAGGCGCTGGAGAAGAAGATGCGTCCCGTGATCGCCTCGACCGAGGGGATCACGGGCCGCGACTGAGGGTCCGAGCCGCGGCCGGGCCCGGACCGTCGGGCTGCGGCCCGAATCCGGGCCGTCGCGCGGAGTCCGTGGCCGACACTCCACAGGGGGTGGCGGGCGCGGCGGTGTGTCGGACACGATGTCCGCACGACGGTACGTCGCTGGGCGACCGCCGAACCGAACCACGGAGGAGGCCGCATGGGCACGGGGATCGAGGGGCGGGCGGTCCTGCTCGCCGGCGGAACGAGCGCGGCCGGGCGCAGCGTCGCCCGCGCGCTCCGGGCAGCGGGGGCCACGCCGGTCGTCGTGGGCTCCGACGCCGGTCGCCTGGCATCCGTCGCCGAAGAGATCGACGGTGTCGTCACCGCGCAGTGCGATCTCACCGACCCGGATGCCGTGGACGCGCTCCGCGACCGAGTGCGCACCGCGCACGGCGGGATCGACGGCGTCCTGCACCTCGTCGGGGGATGGCGCGGAGGCGGTGGGCTCGCGGGGCAGAGCGACGACGACTTCGCCTTCCTGCTTCGGTCATTCACCGCACTGCGCAACGTGACGAGGACCTTCGACGCCGACCTTCGAGCCTCGGATGCCGGTCGCCTCGCGATCGTGTCGTCGACCGTCGTCGCACGACCCCTGGCGGGCGGCGCGAACTACGCCGCGGTCAAGGCCGCCAGCGAGGCGTGGACGCGGGCGGTGGCCCAGGGCTTCGCCAAGGCGGCGCGCGATGCCGGACGGGAGCAGTCGGCCGCCGCGGTGGTGTTCCGGGTGAAGAGCCTCGCGGGACTCGAAGACGCCCTCGCGCTCGCGTTCCTCGGACTGTGGGAGGACCCCGCGGCCGACATCAACGACGTGACGATCGAGCTCGGCGCCTGACGCACCCCGGTTCAGTCACCGGTCGGCGGCGGGCCCGTGCGCTCGCGGGGTGGGGGTGCCTCGGCATCCGGGCTTCCTCCAGCGCGCGCGGCGAGCGCGGATGCCTCATCGGCGGGTCGGGGCGGATCGGCGGACGGGGCCGGATCGCCCGCCTCGTCGGGCTCGCTCGCGGGGGACGCGGTCTGGTACTGCCGGGACAGCACACGGTAGGAGCGCGTGAGGAAAGCGGCCGCCCCCGCCACCACCATGACGAGGCCGCCGAAGAGGAACACGAGCGCGATGCCGCGCCCGATCCCGTCGCCGAGCAGCCACCCCCAGGTCGCCCGACCGTCGGCGCCGTCCATGTACGGGATGATCGCGAACTCGGCGATCGGTGCGATGAGGAACGCGGTGACCGGCGCCGACGCGGACTCGAAGGCCGCAGCGAAACCGAAGACGCGTCCCTGCGTCTCGAAGGGCACGACCTTCTGGATCACGGTCTGCTCGGCCGCCTCGACCGCCGGGATGAGTGCCATGTAGACCCAGATACCGGCGATGTACAGCCACCACCAGTCGCGCAGAGTGAACGTGGCCCCGAGGACGCCCATGCCGATGACGATCAGCAACATGGTCCGGATCGGATTGCGCCCGAGTCCGAACTTCGCCACAAGGCCGCCGCCGATGATGAAGCCGGTCGCGGTGATCCCGAGCACGAGGCCCCAGGCCTCGACGCTGAAGAGCTGAAGCCCGTAGGGGTCCATGAGCGCGAGGTACACGCCGCCGATGAGGTTGTTGAACGTCGAGAAGATGAGGAGCGCGAACAGGCCCGGCGACGCCCGAACGGCCCGGACGGCGCCCCGGACGTCGACCGCCGGCGCGCGTTCACCGGTGGGCTCGGGGCGCTTCTCGGGGATGCGGATGGTCAGGAGGTGAAGGAGGGCGGCGAGCGTCAGGACGATGGCGATAGCCAGCGTCCACCCCATGCCCAACTGCCCGACCGAGAGCCCACTGAACACGCTCGTCACGACGAACGACAGGCCCTGCACCGTACCGACCAGACCGTTCGCGTTGGCCCGGCGTTCTTCGGGGACCAGCAGAGTGACCGTCGTCGACAGCGCGATGTTGCGCATGTTCTCGATGACAGCGCCGCCCAGGACGACGCCGGAGAAGACCCAGAACCACGGCCCGCCGAGGTCGAGCAACACACGCTCGGGGAACAGGAGCCAGAGCGCACCGGCGATGAGGAACGCCGCGAGCGTGACGACCCCCGACACCACCATCACCCGGTGCTTGCGGTGGCGATCCACGATCGTGCCGAAGAGCATCGCGAACACCGCCAGCAGCAGCATGTACGCGCCGCCGATGATGCCTGTCGCGAGCACCGACCGTGTCTCGAGGTACACCCAGAACGTCAGCGCGAACCACAGGTAGCTCGTTGTGACGTTGGCGGCGGCGGTGTTGACCAGAACGCCGAGGAACGCCCGACGACCGGTGGCGGGATCCACGATCGGTGCCACGGCGGAGTCAGCGGGCTGAGGCGTCTCGGACATGCCGCTCACGTTAGCCACCCCCTCCGACATGGGCCAGAGGGCCGGCGTCTGCGGCATCCCCGATGACTACGCTGGAGGGGTGACCCCCCTGCATGACACCGCCGTCCGCGGCTTCGCGTCCGACAACTATTCCGGCATCCACCCCGACGTCCTGGCGGCCATCGCCGCGGCCAACGAGGGCCACCAGGTCGCCTACGGGGAAGACGTCTACACGGCCCGTCTGCAGGAGCTCTTCACGGGTCTGCTCGGCGAGGGCGTCGAGGCGTACCCCGTCTTCAACGGCACGGGCGCGAACGTCGTCGGCCTGCAGTCCATGCTCCCCCGCTGGGGCGCCGTGATCTCGGCATCCACCGCTCACATCAATGTCGACGAGGGCGGAGCCCCCGAGCGCGTCGGCGGCATCAAACTGCTGACGGTCCCCACCGACGACGGCAAGCTCACGCCCGAGCTCGTCGACCGCGAGGCGTGGGGCTGGGGCGACGAGCACCGCGCTCAGCCGCTCGTCGTCTCGATCACGCAATCGACCGAGCTCGGCACGCTGTACACGGTCGACGAGGTCCGCGCCCTCGCCGACCACGCGCACGCCCGCGGGATGCGCCTGCACATGGACGGCGCGCGCATCTCCAACGCCGCGGCGGCCCTCGACGTGCCGCTGCGGGACTTCACCCGTGACGCCGGTGTCGACGTGCTCAGCTTCGGCGGCACGAAGAACGGCGCGATGATCGGCGAGGCGATCGTCGTCCTCGACCCGGCGGCATCCACCGGACTCACGTACCTGCGCAAGCTCGACATGCAGCTCTCGAGCAAGATGCGCTTCGTCTCGGCGCAGCTGGTCGCCCTTCTCGAGAACGACCTATGGTTGCGCAACGCCCGCCACTCCAACGCCATGGCGCAGCGTCTGCGCGCCGGGGTGGAAGCGGGACTCGCCGACGGCTCGATCCAGGGCGTGGAGTTCACCCAGCCGACGCAGGCGAACGGCGTGTTCGCGACGCTGCCCGCGGGCGTCGCCGACCGGCTGCGGACCAGCTTCCGGTTCTACGACTGGGACGAGCTGCGCCGCGAGGTGCGCTGGATGTGTTCGTTCGACACGACCGAGGCCGACATCGACGCGTTCGTCGCCGCGATCTCCCGCGAGACCACCCGCTGACGAGGCCCGTCCGGCATCTCACGCGCGGACGCCGGGTCGCCAGAACAGGCCGCGGCATCGAGAACAGGCCGTTCCGCGCGGAGGAGACCTGTTCTCGTGGTATCCCCTGTTCTGGGTCGAGACGACGAGCCGGACTCGAGCTCGCCGATGGATGCCACGAACTTTCGGTGCCGCCAGAACAGGCGTTGCACCGAGAACAGGTCGATTCGCGCCGAATACGCCTGTTCCCGGGAGATCCCCTGTTCTCGCCGCACGTCGCCCGGCGTGAGGGAAGCGAACGTCGAGCCGTGACCGGATGCAACGCGCGGCGCGCCACCCGGCCGCGGTCAGCGCGCGGACGGACGCCCGAGCACGAGCGTCGAGGGCGATGGACGCCAGTGCCGCGCCACGTATTCGACGGCTTCGTCGACGCCGAGCGCGCGACTGGAGTTGCCGACGCGCACCCACAGGTCGGTGATCGATCCGCCGTCCTTGGGCTGCGTCAGGTACACCGGGCGCGGAGCCGGACGACACACCACGACGCACACGATCGGAGTCCCGTCCCCGGGCGAGGCGAACACGATGCGCGGCTGGGCGGCGGCGTTGCGGCCGATCGCCTTCGAGAGCATGTCGCGCAGCCACAGCTCGAACCGGTCGTGGTCGGGCGTGCGCATGGTCGCCATGTCGCGCTCGAGCCCGACGGCCGCGCCGGTGTCGTCCGCGCCGATCACCAGCGTGCCGCCGCGGGAGTTGAGGAATGCCGCGACCGATTTCGCGACCGCGATCTCCATGCGCGTGTCCTTGCGGCTCTCCCGCACGTTCCACCGCGCGGTCTCCTTGAACTCGACGCGGTCGGACTCCCCCGCCCGCAGCAGTGCCGCCACATCGATGTCGCCGCCGTCCCGCCGCGCGGCCGCGACCGCGGCGGCGATGACGGCCGACAGCCCGAGGCTCGCGCCGACCGAGAACAGGATCGTCGTCGGCACCCACAGCCGCGCCGCACCGCCGACCCATGCCGACAGCAGCAGCCCGACGCTCACCCCGAGCACGCCGATGACCGTCATGGTCGGCATGCTCAGCGACCGCGCGGGTCCGAACACACGCCGCAGCAGCAGCGCGATGAGACCGGCCAGCGCCAGGACCACCGGGAGCGCGATCGCGAGATCGACGAGCGAGGTGTCCATCGGCATCCGGTTTCCGCGGGGGTCAGCGCAGCGCGCCCACCGAGGCGAGACCCAGCCGGATCAGCGTTCCGCGCCCGCCCTCCATCTCCGCGGAGAGGGCGTCGGATGCCGCTTCCTCGGGCGAGAGCCAGGTGACCTCCAGCGCGTCCTGACGTGGTTCGCACGTGCCGGTGACCGGTACCACGAATGCCAAGGAGACCGCGTGCTGGCGGTCGTCGTGGAAGGCGCTCATCCCCGGCAGGGGGAAGTACTCGGCGACCGTGAACGGCGCGGGCTGCGGCGGGAGGAGCGGGAAGGCCATGGGCCCGAGATCGTTCTCGACGTGACGGAACAGCGCATCGCGCACGGTCTCGCCGTAACGCACGCGGCCCGACACGAGGGTGCGCGTCATTTCGCCCAGCGGAGTGGCCCGCAGCAGGATGCCGACCTGCGTCACGGCGCCCATCCCGTCTGTGCGCACGGGCAGCGCCTCGACGTACAGCATCGGAAGCCGCCGGCGCGCCTCGGCGAGCTCGACCTCGCTCAGCCACGCGGGGTTCGTGTTCGGGCCGGAGCCGGTGGGCGTGCCCGAGAACGAGGCCGCGAGCGGTTCGCGCTCGTCGCCGTTGTCGCCGGGTTCGGGGTCGGGGGTGCGCACGGGCATGCTCCCTGTATATCAACCGTCCGCGCCGATGCCTACGAGGTGGGGACGGTCTCCGCGATACGGGGGCTGGGGAGGAAGTGCCGGGATGCCACGCCCCGACGCCGTGTCGGAGGCCTTTGCCACAATGGGCGCATGAGCGAGAGTCCGATCCTCGACCCGTCCGTCGTCCGCTGGTCGGTGTCGCCGGCCGCGGTCGGCGACCGCCCCGTGCTGGTGCTGTTGCACGGATATGCGGCCGACGAGCACGATCTGTTCGGTCTCGTGCCCTATCTGCCCGACGAGCTCGCGGTCGCGAGCGTGCGCGCTCCGCTCACGCCGCCGTGGCCGACTCCCGGGGCGTCGTGGTACCCGATCGAGGGGCTGAACGGGCGTGATCCCGCCGACGTCACCGTCGCGGCGGAGGCACTCATCGCCTGGATCGCCGAGCATCTCGGTGGGCGTCCGGTCGGACTCCTCGGCTTCTCGCAGGGCGGGGCCGTCGCGATTCAGACGCTTCGCGTCGCCCCCGACGCCGTCGAGTTCGCCGTCGTCCTGGCCGGGTACGCGGCGGGTGGCGAGCTCCCCGGCGATGCCGCACTGGCCGAACGACGGCCCCCGGTGTTCTGGGGCCGCGGGTCCCGCGATGACGTGATCCCGCCGCACCTCGTCGACATGACGGCGCAGTGGCTGCCCGCCCACAGCGACCTGACGGGCCGGGTGTACCCGGGACTGACGCACTCGGTGTCCGAGGAGGAGCTCGCCGACGTGCGCGCGTTCCTCGACGCGCGGCTGGCCGCGCGCAGCTGACCGTTCCGCGGCCAGCGAACGTCAACCCCGGCCCGATGTCGGAGGTCCGGGAGAAGATGTCGGCATGGCCGACGTCCTCGACAGATTCTGTCCTGCCACGCAGGACTGGTTCCGCGGTGCGTTCGCGGCGCCCACCACGGCGCAGAAGGGCGCGTGGGAGTCCGTGGCATCCGGTCGCCATGCTCTCGTGGTGGCGCCCACCGGATCGGGTAAGACGCTCTCGGCCTTCCTCTTCGCGATCGACCGCGTGTTCCGCGAGAAGTCGCCCGAGATCGTGGATGCCACGCCCCCACGCCGCGGCGCGAAGAAGGCCGCGAACCCCGCGCGCACCCGCATCCTCTACATCTCGCCCCTGAAGGCGCTCGGCGTCGACGTCGAGCGCAACCTCCGCTCCCCTCTCGTCGGCATCGGTCAGTCCGCGCGGCGGCTGGGCATCGAGGTGCCTGCCGTGACAGTCGGCGTGCGCTCGGGCGACACGAGTTCGAGCGACCGCCGCAAGCTCGTCACCGACCCGCCCGACATCCTCATCACCACGCCCGAGTCGCTGTACCTCATGTTGACGAGCCAGGCCGCAGAGACCCTGCGGGGGGTGCACACCGTCATCATCGACGAGGTCCACGCGGTCGCGGCGACCAAGCGCGGCGCCCACCTCGCGGTGAGCCTCGAACGTCTCGACGCCCTCCTCGACGCCCCCGCGCAGCGCATCGGTCTCTCGGCGACGGTACGGCCGATCGACGAAGTGGCCCGGTTCCTCGGGGGCGCGCAGCCGGTCGATATCGTGGCCCCGAAAGCGACCAAGGCCTTCGACCTGTCGGTCGTGGTGCCGGTCGACGACATGCTCAACCCGCCGCCCCCGCCCGGCAGCCCGGCGCCGGACGACCCGACGGACGGCGAGTGGTTCTCCGAGCGACCCGAGAGCACCGAGATGTCGGGGTCGGTGTGGCCGCACGTCGAGGAGGCCATCGTCGACCGCATCCTGGAACGGCGCTCGACGATCGTCTTCTCCAACTCCCGGCGCCTCGCGGAGCGATTGACCGGTCGCCTGAACGAGATCTACGCCGAGCGCGTCGGGATCGACGTGCCGGAACCGACCGTGCCCGCCGCCACGATGGCGCAGGCGGGATCCTCTGCGGGCGTCTCGGCGATCCTCGCGAAGGCGCACCACGGTTCGGTTTCGAAGGAACAGCGCGCCCAGGTCGAAGACGAGCTGAAGTCCGGTGTCCTGCGGTGCGTCGTCGCGACCAGCAGCCTCGAACTCGGCATCGACATGGGCGCCGTCGACCTCGTGATACAGGTCGAGGCACCGCCCAGCGCGGCGTCCGGTCTCCAGCGCGTGGGCCGCGCCGGTCACCAGGTCGGCGAGGTCAGCCGTGCGGCGCTCTTCCCCAAGCACCGCAGCGACGTGCTGCACACCGCGGTCGTGACCGAGCGCATGCTGTCGGGAAAGATCGAGGCGATCGCCGTCCCCCAGAACCCGCTCGACATCCTCGCGCAGCAGACCGTCGCGGCCTCCGCCCTCGGGGCGATCGAGGTCGAGGAGTGGTTCGAGACGGTCAAGCGCAGCGCGCCGTTCCGTTCCCTCCCGCGCTCGGCGTACGAGGCCACCCTCGACCTGCTGGCGGGGCGCTACCCGTCCGACGAGTTCGCCGAGCTGCGTCCGCGGCTCGTCTGGGACCGCGACGCGGGCACCCTCACCGGACGCCCCGGCGCACAGCGCGTCGCGGTGACGAGCGGCGGCACGATTCCGGATCGCGGCCTGTTCGGTGTCTTCGTCGCCGGTGAGTCGCAGAACGCCCGCGTCGGCGAGCTCGACGAAGAGATGGTCTACGAGTCGCGGGTCAACGACGTCTTCACCCTCGGCACGACGAGCTGGCGCATCGTCGAGATCACCCACGACCGTGTCAATGTCCTCCCGGCGTTCGGGCAGCCCGGGAAGCTCCCGTTCTGGCACGGCGACGGGCTCGGACGCCCCGCCGAGCTCGGCGAGGCGCTCGGGAAGTTCTCGCGCGACGTCGCCGGTGCCGACCGCGCGAAGGCCGAGGAGCGCCTGCGCGAATCGGGTCTCGACGACAACGCCATCACCAACCTCCTCGCGTACCTCGCCGAACAGCGCGAGGCGACCGGCAGCCTCCCCACCGACCGCACACTGACCGTCGAGCGCAGCCGTGACGAGGTCGGCGACTGGCGCATCATCCTCCACTCCCCCTACGGCATGCAGGTGCACGCGCCGTGGGCGCTGGCGGTGAATGCGCGGATCCGCGAGCGGCTGGGCGTCGAAGGAGCCGCGGTCGCGAGCGACGACGGCATCATCGCGCGGGTCCCGGATGCCGCGGCCGAGCCGCCCGGGGCCGACCTCTTCGTCTTCGAGCCCGACGAACTCGAGCAGATCGTGACCGACGAGGTCGGGGGCTCCGCGCTCTTCGCCTCGCGGTTCCGCGAGTGCGCCGCCCGGGCGCTGCTGCTCCCACGGCTGAACCCGAACCGCCGTTCCCCCCTGTGGCAGCAGCGTCAGCGCTCGGCCCAGCTGCTCGAAGTGGCCCGACGGCATCCGTCGTTCCCGATCATCCTCGAAACGCTCCGCGAGGTGCTGCAGGACGTCTACGACCTCCCCGCCCTCCTCCGCGTGGCGCAGCAGATCGGCGAACGTCGCATCCGTCTCGTCGAGACCACCACCAGCCAGCCCTCCCCGTACGCGCGCGACCTGCTCTTCGGGTACGTCGGGGCCTTCATGTACGAAGGCGACTCGCCCCTCGCCGAACGTCGCGCCGCCGCGCTCTCCGTCGACCCCGCACTCCTGAGCGAGCTGCTCGGCAAGGTCGAGATGCGCGAGCTGCTCGACCCCGACGTCATCGCGCAGTTCGAGCGCGAAGCGCAGCGCCTCGATCCGGAGCGTCGTGTCCGCGGGGTCGAGGGGGTGGCCGACCTTCTCCGACTCCTCGGACCCCTGGATGCCACGGAGGTGGCCGCACGCCTCGAAGGCGAATCGGTCGACGAGGCCGCCTCGCACCTCGCGACCCTCGTCGACGACCGGCGCGCCATCGCGGTCACGATCGCCGGAGTCCCCCGCGTCGCCGGGATCGAAGACGCGGGGCGGTTGCGCGATGCGCTCGGTGCGGCGTTGCCGGTCGGCATCCCGAACGCGTTCCTCGAACCCCTCGCCGATCCGCTCGGCGATCTCGTCGCCCGCTATTCGCGCACCCACGGCCCGTTCACCACGGATGCCGTCGCCGAGCGTTTCGGTGTCGGCGTCGCGGTGGCGCGGCTGACCCTGCAGCGGCTCGAGTCGCAAGGTCGGCTGGCGAGCGGCTTCTTCCTGCCCGAAGCGGTGGGCGGACGCGGCGACGACACCGAGTGGTGCGACGCCGAGGTCCTGCGCCGGTTGCGCATGCGCTCGCTGGCTGCCATCCGCGGCAGCGTCGAGCCCGTCCCCCCGTCCGCGTACGCGCGGTTCCTCCCCGTGTGGCAGCACCTCACCCGACCGCTCGAGGGCGTCGATGGCGTGCTCGCCGTCGTCGAGCAGCTCGCCGGTGTCCCCATCCCGGCGAGTGCGTGGGAGTCTCTCGTGCTGCCCTCGCGGGTCGCCGACTACACCCCCGGGCTGCTGGACGAACTGACCGCGACCGGCGAGGTGGTGTGGTCCGGACACGGAACGCTCCCGGGTCGGGACGGGTGGATCGCGCTGCACCCCGCCGAGGCTGCTCCGTTCACGCTGCAAGATCCGGACGACCCCGAAGATCCGGCACCGGACTCGCTCGAAGCCCGGCTGCTGTCGGCGCTCGAGGGCGGCGGGGCGTACTTCGCGGCGCAGCTGAAGCAGCTGGTCGGCGCCGAGAACGAGCAGTCCGTCAACGACGCCCTGTGGGCGCTGACCTGGGCCGGTCGGGTAACGAACGACACGTTCGCGCCGGTGCGGGCGCTGCTCGGCGGCGGCGGTCAGGCCCACCGTGTGGCCCGCCGCGCCCCGCGCGCCCGCATGTATCGCGGCGCCACCCTGCCGCGCCCCACGTCGGCACCGCGTCCACCGTCGCTCGGCGGCCGCTGGTCGCTCTTGCCCGAGCGCGAACCGGATGCCGCCGCCCGGGCGACCGCGACCGCGAGCCTGCTCCTCGACCGGTACGGGGTGGTGACGCGTGGCGCGGTGCAGTCCGAGGGCGTTCCGGGCGGGTTCGCCCAGGTGTACCGCATCCTGGCGGGGTTCGAAGAGGCCGGGCACTGCCGTCGCGGCTACGTGATCGAGAAGCTCGGGGCCGCCCAGTTCGCCGCCTCGGCCACGGTGGACCGTCTCCGGGAGTTCGCCGCCGTCGCCGACCCGCCACCGCTTCGGGCCGTGACCCTGGCCGCGACCGACCCGGCCAACCCCTACGGAGCCGCGCTCGGCTGGCCCGCGCTCGAGGGCGTCACCCACCGCCCGGGACGCAAGGCCGGAGGGCTGATCGTCCTCGTGGACGGCGACCTGACGCTCTACCTCGAACGCGGGGGGCGCAGCGCCCTGGCCTTCACCGACGACGAGGCGCGACTGCAGGCGGCCGCCCGCGATCTGGCCGACACATCGCGGCGCCGTCGCCTCGACACACTCACGGTCGAGCAGGTCAACGGCGAGTTCGTCTTCGGCACCGCGGTGGGCCGGGCCCTGCGCGAGGCCGGCTTCGTCGAATCGCCACGCGGCCTGACCCTGCGTCGCCTCACCGCGGGCGACACGCTGCGCGAGGCCGCCCGTGCCTGAGGGCGATACCGTCCACCGTGCCGCCGCGAAGCTGTCGGCCGCGCTCGCCGGTCGCACCGTGACGAAGTTCGACATCCGCGTCCCCGGCAGCGCCACCGCCGACCTGCGGGGCGAAACCGTGCACGAGGTGGTCGCCCGGGGCAAGCACCTCCTCGAACGCATCGGCGGGTACACGCTCCACTCCCACCTCAAGATGGAGGGCCGGTGGGACGTGTACCGCCCGGGGGAACGGTGGCGCCGCCCGGTTTTCAAGGCTCGAGCGATCGTCGGCGTCACCGGTGCCGACACGGTGGGATTCGACCTGGCGATGGTCGAAGTGCTGCCGACCGCCGACGAGGATCGGGTCGTAGGACACCTCGGCCCCGACCTCCTGGGTCCCGACTGGAACGCCGCCGAGGCCGTCCGCCGAGTGTCCGCCGACACTCGCGCCGTCCACGTCGCACTGCTCGACCAGCGCAACGTCGCCGGCTTCGGCAACGTCTACGCGAACGAGTTGCTCTTCGTCCGCGGCATCGCCCCGACCGCCCCGGCGAACGAGATCGACGTCGCCGCCGCGATCGCCCTCGGTCACCGCATGATCCACGCCAACCTCCCGCGCGCCGAACGCACCTTCACCGGCGACAACCGCCCCGGACGCCGGATGTGGGTCTACGGCCGCGACGGAGCGCCGTGCCGTCGGTGCGGCACCCCGATCCAGGCGACGACGCTCGGCGCTTCCGCGACGAGCGAGCGCAACGTGTTCTGGTGCCCCACCTGTCAGCCGGAATGAAAGCCTTTCCGAGCCCGCTGTCAACCCGCCGTCGCTCTGAAGCCGTCCGTGCGACAACGGTCAGAGACAAACCGGCGCAGCGGGAAAATGCCGTGGTCCGGCGGGAATCCGTCCGGGCGTCCGCGCCGAACAACCATGCACGGGAATGAGATCGAGCCCGCATCGGTTGTCACACAAGTCGGCTCACCCGAGAGCCGATCGGAGGGGATCGTGGGAAAGAACTACATCGACATCGAGAACGACCACGGCGAGACGCTGCGCTACCGCAAGCACGTCAACGGTCGTGGACTCGTCGCGCACGGCGCGAAGGTCCACCCGTCGGCACTGGTGGAGAACGGCGCGTACGTCGAACCCGGAGTGCAGATCGCGGCGGGTGTCCGTGTCGGTAGAGGGGCGTGGATCGAGTCGGATGCCGTCATCGGCCCCGAGGCGCGGATCGAGCCGCACGCTCACATCTGCGCGGGTGCCGTGATCGGCGCGGGCGCGCACATCGGCGTCCGCACGCAGGTGGGGTCGAACGCCCGCGTGGCGGTCGGCTCGCTCATCGGCGACGACGAGGTCATCAACGACGGCGAGGCCGTCGCCACCGACCGGCGAGGTCTTCGCCTAGCGGCGTGAACCTCACGCTTTCGGCATCCATTGCCCGCACGCTTCTACGGAGCGTGCGGGTTTTCTTTTGGCCGCGCATTCTGGGCGTGTTTATTCGTTCAACGTCGAAAGAAATGAACGTGGGGATATCTCGATATCGAACGGAATTACCACCGATATTCGTTCGATGTCGAGATTGTCGCCGTGGATCTCTCGACGTCGAAGAACTCAAGCGAGCAGGGTCAGCACGAAGCCGATGAGCGGCAGAGTTCCCTGTACCGCGGCGGGCCGGAGGTACTTCCGGCCCGACGTGATGAGCACGAGCGCGGCGCCGAGCATCGACCCGAGCGAGAACAGCAGCAGTGTTCGGCCGGCGACGTCACTGACACCGTTGACGGTCCAGAGCACGACACCGATGGCCGCGCCGATCGCGAGGAACAGGTTGTAGAACCCCTGGTTGTACGCGAGGGGCTTCGTGGTGTCGGCGGCCTCCTGAGAGGTCAGGCCGAAGATGCGCCACACGGTGGGATGCGACCACCGCACGCTCTCGAGGACGAAGATGTAGACGTGCAGCAGGGCCGCGAGCCCCGCGAAGACGAGCGCCAGGATGCCGACCATGAGCCCACGTTAGCCTGGGGGTATGGCGAAGAACGGGAGCGGGTCACGGGGTTCGCGTGGCGGCGCGGGACGTCCGCGCGCCGGGGCGCCCGCCCGCAAGCCGGCCCCCGCTCGCCCGCAGCGCAAACCGACCCCCGCGCCGACGCCCCGGGAGGAGCCGCGCATCTTCACCCTCGGCGCCGTCCCCGGCGCGACCCCGGGCAAGTGGATCGGCCTCTGGCGCGATCGCATGCCGCACGTCGCGCTCGACCTGCGCGAGATCCCGGTGGCGACGCAGCGCGCCGCCCTTCACGACGTGGATGCCGCGCTGGTGCGACTTCCCCTCGATCAGGCCGATGACCTGCACGTCATCCCTCTCTACGACGAGCTCCCGGTCGTCGTCATGTCCACCGATTCGGCTCTCATCGCCGCCGAGGACGAGATCTCGATCGGCGATCTCGCCGGGGAAGTCGTGATCGTCCCGGCGGACGATGTGCTCGGAGCGCGGATTCCGGATGCCATCGCCCCCGCCTTCTCGCCTCCGGCGGACACGGCGGAGGCGATCGCGACGGTCGCCGCCGGTGTCGGCGTGGTGGTCGTGCCGATGTCCCTCGCCCGCGCCCACCACCGCCGCGACGTCGAGTACCGCGTCCTCGCCGACGGGCCCGTCTCGACGGTCGCGCTGGCGTGGCGCCGCGACGCGACGACGGACGATGTGGAGACGTTCGTCGGGATCGTGCGCGGCCGCACCGCGCGATCCTCGCGCTGACGCGACGGGACGCCCCCGGCTCCGACCTCAGCGCTTCGTCGTGCGCCGCACCTCGTCGACGGTCGCGCCGCCTCGCAGACCTCGTGCACGCGCTCCGCGCAACACCGCCTCGGCGTCGACCGTCGCGCCCTCGGCCAGCGTGTGCAGGTCGACCCGCACGGGAATGGGCAGCCGCTTGCGCTCGCGATCGCGGCGCGCGGACTCCGCCGCCCGGGCTTCGTCGACCTCGTCGCCGGCCAGCGAGCGGACGGTGAGCCCGCAGCCGACGTCGGCGGCGGCAGCGCGCAAGTGGGCGATGATGTCGCCGAGGTTCTCGACGTCGGTGACGAGCAGGGTGGCGGTGGTCATACCCCCATTGTCGCGGGAGGTCACACCCCGGCGGGTCGGGCGGGCGACGCGCATAGAATCCCTGGGTGACCGGTCGACTCCTCTACGTCTGCGCGCGTCCGCAGCGCGAGGCGGCGGCCGCCGAATGGGCGTCCTTCCGCGACGGGCTCGGCGTCGACGACGACGATCTCGTGCACCACGATCTCGTCCGCGAACCCCTGCCCGGCGACCTCGAGCGCTACGCCGGCGTCGTGGTGGGCGGGAGCCCCTTCAACGTCACCGACCCGGACAAGACCGAGTCGCAGCTCCGCCTGGAACGCGACCTCGAGTCCCTGGCATCCGCGGGTCTGGACGGACGGACGCGGACGCTGTTCACGTGCTTCGGGATCGGTATCGTGACTCGTCTGCTCGGCGGCGTCGTCTCGCTCGACCACCCAGAGGACACCGGCCCCGCCGAGATCATGCTGACCGACGATGGCACGCGGGACGAGCTGTTCGGCGTCCTGGACCCCCGCTTCGTGGCCTTGACGGCGCACAAGGAGGGCGCCGTCAGGGTGCCCCCCGGGGCGGTACTGCTCGCGCGCAACGACGCGTGCCCCGTACAGGCGTACCGCGCCGGCGCTGCGCTGTGGGCGACACAGTTCCACCCCGAGCCCACGGCGGACGCGTTCGTCGCCCGCATGGCGGTCTATCGCGCAGCGGGCTACTTCGACGCCGAGGCGTTCGACGAGGTCGCCGCGCACGTCCGCACCGCGTCGGTCGAGCAGCCGACCCTGCTGCTGCGAACATTCGCCACCCTCGCGGCGTGAGACGCGCTCGCGGCACCGTCGGCTCCTGTCAAGCCGGGGCGCGGAAGTGGCTAGCTTATCTAGTGTTCTAGACATGAACGCGAATGACCACGCCCGTACCCCCGCGCGAGGCTCGGACCTCGTCCGGCAGATCGTCGTCCTGTCCGCCGTGTCGTTCATGCTGATCGCGGCGGTGATCGGCGCGGGAGCGTTCGGCAACACCGCCGTCGAGGACCAGCAGGGCGGCGCCCTCGACACCGACGGCTCCTACCTGGCCCCCGCCGGCCCGGCCTTCTCGATCTGGTCCGTCATCTATCTCGGCCTCATCGCGTACGCGATCTGGCAGGCGCTCCCCCGCCAGCGGTCCTCCGAACGCCAGCGAGCGTTGGGGTGGCCGATCGCGCTGACCATGGTGCTGAACGGTCTGTGGCTCGTCGCGGCGCGCTTCGGCACGCTGTTCCTCACGGTCGTCGTGATCGTGCTGCTGCTCGCGGCGCTGGGCTGGGCGTTCCGGACGGCCGTCGTCACGCGCGATCCGCGGGGCGGGGTCGTGGACTCGATCCTCATCGACGGGGTCACGGGACTCCACCTCGGCTGGGTCACCCTCGCGACCGTCGCCAACACCGCGGCGTGGCTGACCACCGTCGTGCCGCCGTCGTGGGAGAACGCCGCCGACGCCATCGGGGTGACCGTGCTCGTCGTCGTCGCGCTGCTCGGCCTCGCGATCGCGTGGCGCAGCGAGTGGCGGATCGCCCCGGCCCTCGCGCTGGCGTGGGGGCTGTCGTGGCTCGCCGTGGAACGCCTCACCGGATCCCCGGCGAGCACTCCCATCGCGGTCACGGCGATCATCGTCGCCGTCGTCGTGCTGCTTCCGCCGGCCGTCGTCTCGGGCCTGCGCCTGATCCGCCCGTCGATCGACTGACGCTCGCGGCGACTCAGAGGGCGGGAGCCGCGATGGCGGCGCCCCCGGCGGGCACGGTGAGCAGTCCGTCTTCGAGGACCGTCCCGTCGACGGTCGCGAGCAGCACACCCGCACCGGATGCCACGGGCACCGCCGCCTCGGCATCCGACAGGTTCACGAGAACCACGAGGTCGCCCCGGTGCAGCTCGTACACGCGGCCCCCGGCGGCCTCGAGCGCTCGCGCGGACAGGCCGTGGCGTGACGGGTCGGTGAGTTCGGGGCGCTCCCGGCGGAGCTTCGCCAGCTCGCGGTAGAGCGCGAGCAGTTCGGCGTGACCGTCGGCCGCGGGCTCGGCCCAGTCGAGCTTCGACCGCTGGAAGGTCGCGGGGTCCTGCGGGTCGGGGACGACGGACTCGTCCCAGCCCATCTTCTCGAACTCGGCGACGCGCCCCTTCGCCGTGGCCTCGCCGAGCTCGGGCTCGGGGTGCGACGTGAAGAACTGCCAGGGGGTCTTCGCACCCCACTCCTCGCCCATGAAGAGCATCGGGGTGCCCGGGGCGGTGAGCGTCAGCACGGCGGCGGCCGCGAGGCGGTCGAACGGCAGGCTCTGCGAGATGCGGTCTCCGGCAGCGCGGTTGCCGATCTGGTCGTGATCCTGCGCGAACGTGACCAGGCGCCAGTTCGGCACCTGGGCCGGAATCGGGTGGCCGTGCGCGCTCCCGCGGAACGACGAATACGTGCCGTCGTGGAAGAACCCGCCCTCCGACACCTTCTCGAACGCCTCGATCGCGGCGAAGTCCTCGTAGTACCCGATCGTCTCGCCGGTCAGGGCGACGTGCGCGGTGTGGTGCCAGTCGTCGGACCACTGTGCCGTGAGGCCGTAGCCGCCCGCCTCTCGGGGCAGGATCAGCTTCGGGTCGTTCATGTCCGACTCGGCGATGGTGGTGAGCGGGATGCCACGGTGTGCCGACAGTGCGTCGGTGCGCTCGGCGATCTCCTGCAGCACGTGCACCGGCCGCTCGTCGAGCAGAGCGTGCACGGCGTCCAGGCGCAGACCGTCGACGTGGTAATCGCGCATCCACATGAGCGCGTTCTCGACGATGTAGGAGCGCACGGCATCCTCGTCGAGGTTGATCGAGTCGCCCCACGTGTTCCGGCTGCCCTCGCGCAGGTACGGACCGAACTCGGGCAGGTAGTTGCCCGACGGTCCGAGGTGGTTGTAGACCACGTCCTGCACGATCGCGAGCCCGGCCGCGTGCGCGGCGTCGACGAAGCGCTGGTAGGCGGCGGGCCCACCGTAGGCCTCGTGCACGGTGTACCAGAGCACACCGTCGTAGCCCCAGTTCCAGACGCCGTTGAACTCATTGACGGGCAGCAGCTCGACGTGGGTCACCCCGAGGTCGACGAGGTGGTCGAACCGTCCGATCGCGGCATCCAGGGTGCCTTCCGGCGTGAAGGTGCCGAGGTGCAGTTCGTAGATGAGGCCGCCCGCGAGCTGGCGCCCGGTCCACGCGGCATCCGTCCAGGAGAAGGCCGTCGGGTCGAACCACGCGGATGCCTCGTGCACACCGGCGGGCTGCCGCCGCGACCGCGGGTCGGGGCGAAGGTCGTCGCCGTCGCCGAGGACGAAACCGTAGCGCTCCCCGTCGGCGAGGGCGACATCGGCGCCCCACCAGCCGCCCGCTCCCGCGGCGAGTTCGACGTCCTCGACGACGTTCGAGCCGCTCTCGTCGAGCCGCCGCAGCCGCACGCGGTCGGCCTTCGGTGCCCACAGTCCCACGCTCATGGCATCCTCTCTTCCGCCCCTCCGTCTCACGCGTGAAGGGTCAATATTTGTCGCTTGCGAGGCCGTGAGGCGACAGTTCTTGACCCCTCACGCGCCGGGAAATCAGGAGCAGGCCGGTTCGTCGACCAGCAGCGCCACCGGCAGATCCTGCAGCAGCTCAGACAGGAGCACCGGGCCGCCGGGGAAACGCCGACCCGTCAGCACGTCGACCGCGGGGACGTGGGGCCGCAGCAGCACCGTGTCGCGCCAACCGCCGGCCTCGCGCAGACCGTGCGGCAGGCGGGTCGCCACGGCCGACACCCCGCCGCGGTCGAACGCGACGACATGACCGGATGCCGCACCGGCGGCCTCCAGCGGACGGTACAGCGAGTACCGCTCGGGGCAATCGCGCCGCACGCGCAGGGCGCGCGAGGTCACGAGAAGCTTCGCGGCGCCGGTGGCATCCACCGCCGGAGGCGTCGCATCCTCGGCGTCCAGCGAGGCCAGCAGGCGTGCCCGCTCCGCGAAGTCGACGGGTCGGCGGTTGTCGGGGTCGACGAGCGACTGCTCCCACAGTTCCGAGCCCTGGTACACGTCGGGCACACCGGGTCCGGTGATCTGCAGCAGCTTCGAGGACAGGCCGTTCGACCACCCGTCGGCTGCGATCTCGTCGACGAACGCCCGGACACGGGATGCCACGGGCCCGGTCGCGGCGTCGACGACGGCGTGCATGCGCTCCTCGAACGCCTCGTCCTGCTCCCACCAGCCGGTGACCTCGGACGCTTCGCGCGCCGCCTTCTCGGCGTACGCGTGCAGCCGTTCGCGGTACTCCGCGAGGCCCGCGGGGGTCTCGGCGGAGGCGGGCCACGCGCCCACGATCGCCTGCCACAGCAGCGCATCGAAGGGCCCGTGCCCGGTCGAGGCGATGCTCCGGAACTCCTCCAGCACCTCGGCCCACCGTGCGGGGATCTCAGCGAGCACCGCAATGCGGGCGCGGGTGTCCTCGCCGCGCTTGGTGTCGTGGGTCGACAGCGTCGTCATGGCCGTCGGCCACGACGCCTGGCGCTGGACCTGTGCGGTGTGGAAGCCGTCGACGTCGAGCGAGAACTGCGACGGGTCGCCACCGACCTCCGTGAGGGAGCCGAGGCGCGTGAAGCGGTAGAACGCCGTGTCCTCGACGCCCTTGGCCATGACGGGACCTGTGGTCTGCTGGAAGCGCCACGCGATCTCGAGATCGGTGTCGGTGAGGGCCGGCACGAGCGCCTCGATGACGTCGCCGAGTTCGGGCCGACGCTCCTCGGCCTCGCCGACGGCGGCATCCAGGCGGGAGCGTCCGGCGGGGAGGTACGAGCGGTAGACGGGGAAGCACGCGAGGATCTCGGCGAGGGCGTCCTGCAGGTCTTCGGCGGTGAACTCCTCGCGGAGGGCAGCGGGGAGTCCGCGAACGATGCGGCGGATCTCGGACACCTGGATCGTGTCCGCGATGCGTCGCTTCGTGTCGTGGATGAGGTCGTGCCAGCCGGTCGAGGCCGGCAGGCCGCTGTCGGTACGCAGCCGCGCGTCGAGGGCGTCGAGCGCCGCCTCCCCCGCGGGGTCGGTGAGCACGCGGTCGACCTCGGCGAGCGCGTCGTAGCCGGTCGTGCCAGCGGTCTTCCACCACGACGGCAGAGCCTCACCGTGCTCGAGGATCTTCTCCACGAGGACGTAACCCGCCTCGGGACCACCCGCATCGACGAGAGCAGCCGCGAGCCGGTCGAGGTACCCGCCCGGGTCGACGAGCCCGTCCGGATGGTCGACGCGCAGGCCGTCGGCGAGGCCCTCGCGCACCCAGCGCAGGATCTCGGCGTGCGTCGCGTCGAACACGTCGGGCCGCTCGACCCGCACGCCCGCGAGGGTCGTGACGGCGAAGAAGCGTCGGTAGTTCAGGTCGGCGGCCTCGTCCTGCCAGAACCGCAGCTCGAAGTTCTGCGCGGCGAGAAGGATCGGGACGTCCGCCGTCCCCGTTCCCGGCGCGACCGGGAAGACGTGGTCGTAGTAGCGGATCAGGCCGTCGGGTGCATCGGTCGCGGGCGTCGGGTCGTACGAGATCTCTTCGATCACGTCGGCGAGATCGGCGCCGAGCACGGGCACGCGGACCTTGCCGCCACCGAACTCCCAGTCGATGTCGAAGGCGTCCGCGTGCGCGGAGGCGCGGCCCTGGCGGAGCACGTCCCACCACCAGGCGTTCGTCCGCGGTTCGGATACGCCCATGTGGTTGGGGACGATGTCGATCAGAATGCCGAGATCCGCGGCCCGCGCGGCCTCCGCGAATCGCTTCAAGCCGGAAGCGCCGCCGCGTGCCGGGTCGACCCGCGTGACGTCGACGACGTCGTACCCGTGGTCCGACCCGGGCGTCGCCTCGAGCAGGGGCGACAGGTACGCCCACGACACCCCGAGGTCACGGAGATAGCCCGTGACCTCGGCAGCGGTGTCGAGGGGGAAGGATTCGCGGATCTGCAGGCGGTAGGTCGAAAGCGGATGCCGCATTCTGATTCAGAGCTCCGGTTTGGGTGCCTGCCCGGGCAGGTCGTCGGTGGCGGTGATGGCGATCTGCGCGGTGAGCGAGGCGGCGACCGTGTGGTCGATCTCGGGCTCGGGCAGGTGGTGCTCGCGCAGCACGATGAGCGACTTCGGCTCGAGCTGGAGCGCCTCACCCGGCGCGATCGGCTCGGTGTTGGCGCGCTCGCCCGCGGTGTCGACGTACACGTCCCACTCGGGCGAGTACTGGATTGCGGGCACGTGGAAGTCCACGGGCTCGTCGCCGGCGTTGAACAGCACCAGGAAGTGGTCGTCGCTGATCGTCTCGCCGCGACGGTCGCGCTCGCGGATGCCCTGGCCGTTGAGGAACACGCCGACCGCGCGGCCGAAGCCGGAGTCCCAGTCCTCGGGCTGCATGAGCGTACCGTCGGGACGCAGCCACACCACGTCGGGGATGTTGTCCCCCTCTTCCATCTTCACCGGGCGGCCGTCGAAGAACCGGCTGCGGCGGAAGGTGGGGTGCTCCTTGCGGAGGCGTGCGAGAGCCGCGGTGAACTCCACGAGCGGGTGGTCGACGCTGGACCAGTCCACCCAGGTGATCTCGTTGTCCTGGGCGTAGCCGTTGTTGTTGCCGCCCTGCGTGCGGCCCAGCTCGTCGCCGTGCAGCAGCATCGGCACGCCCTGGCTGAGCAGCAGCGTCGCGATGAAGTTGCGCTGCTGCTGCGCGCGGCGCTTCAGCACCTCGGGGTCGTCGGTCGGCCCCTCCACACCCAGGTTGCTGGAGCGGTTGTGCGATTCGCCGTCGTTGTTGTCCTCGCCGTTGGCCTCGTTGTGCTTCTCGTTGTACGAGACGAGGTCGCGGAGCGTGAAGCCGTCGTGCG
>NZ_RBZY01000070.1 GCF_004022425.1 Microbacterium enclense
ACACCGTCGTGCTGAAGCCGAGCGAGAAGGATCCGTCGGCGGCGGTGTGGCTGGGCGAGCTGTTGAAGGAAGCGGGGCTCCCGGACGGTGTCTTCACCGTGCTGCAGGGCGACAAGGTCGCGGTCGACGGTCTCCTCGAGCACCCGGACGTGCGGGCCATCTCGTTCGTCGGATCCACGCCCATCGCGCGATACATCTACGAGACGGCCGCCCGCAACGGCAAGCGCGTCCAGGCCCTCGGCGGGGCCAAGAATCACATGCTGGTCCTACCCGACGCCGACCTGAACCTGGTCGCCGACTCAGCGGTCAACGCCGGGTTCGGCTCAGCGGGCGAGCGCTGTATGGCGATCTCGGTCGTCGTCGCCGTCGAGCCCGTCGCCGATGACCTCGTCGCCAAGGTGCGCGAGCGGATCACGGGTCTGCGCGTCGGCGACGGTCGACGATCGTGCGACATGGGGCCGCTCGTGACCCGTCAGCACCGCGACACGGTCGCCTCGTACATCGACATCGCGATCGCCGACGGTGCCGACGTCGTCGTCGATGGGCGTGGCGTCGAGATCGACGGAGATCCGAACGGCTTCTGGCTCGGCCCGACGCTCATCGACCGGGTCTCGACGTCGTCGCGCGTCTACACCGAGGAGATCTTCGGCCCGGTGCTCGCCGTCGTGCGCGTCTCGACGTACGAGGAGGGCGTCGCACTGATCAACTCGGGCGCATTCGGCAACGGCACCGCGATCTTCACCAACGACGGCGGAGCAGCACGTCGATTCCAGCGCGAGGTCGAGGTCGGCATGATCGGCATCAACGTTCCCATCCCCGTGCCGGTAGCCACGTTCTCGTTCGGCGGTTGGCGGCAGTCGCTCTTCGGGGACGCCAAGGCGCACGGCAGCGAAGGCGTGAAGTTCTACACCCAGCAGAAGGCTGTCACCGCGCGGTGGCTCGACCCCTCGCACGGCGGTGTCGACCTCGGGTTCCCCCAGAATTGATGTCGACGAACGGGTGGTTGTTCCCTCGCGGCTCCCTCGCCGAGGGACCGTGGGAGAGCGTCGTCGGGGTGGGTCTGCCCGGGTGGCAGCACACGGGGCTCCGCATCGCCGACCTCGACGGTGACCTGACCCTGCCGCCGGCTTCGCTCGAGCGCATGATCGTCCCTCTGGCGGGATCCTTCACCGTCTCGGCATCCGATGATCGGTGGGACCTCCCCGGCCGTCGATCGGTGTTCGATGGGCCGACCGACGTCCTCTATCTGGCGGCGATGACCGGGTTCCGCATCGAAGGAAGCGGCCGCGTCGCCGTTGCCGAGGCGCCGACGAACGTCAGGCTGCCGTCGACGCTGCTGAGTCGCGACGACGTGCCGGTGGAGATTCGTGGCGCGGGGCGGTCGACCCGCCAGGTGCACAACTTCGGCGTTCCGGGCGCGCTCGCCGCGTCGAAGCTGATCGTGTGCGAGGTGATCACCCCCGCGGAGAACTGGTCGTCGTACCCCGCGCACAAGCACGACCGTGCCGGCGCGAACGAGAGCGAGCTGGAAGAGATCTACTACTTCGAGGCGGCGGTCGCGAGGGGTGTCGACGCGCCCGCCGACGCGCGGCCGTTCGGAATGTTCACCACCTACGCCTCCGACGAGCGCGCGATCGACACGGCGGCCCGGGTGGGCACCGGCGACGTCGCCCTCGTGCCATACGGCTTCCACGGCCCCGCGGTCGCCGCCCCCGGGTACGACCTCTACTACCTCAATGTGATGGCCGGTCCCGCGGACGAGCGGGCGTGGCGGATCACGGACGATCCGGCCCAGGGGTGGATCCGGCAGCACTGGAACGACCAGCAGCCAGACCCGCGGCTGCCCTACCTGTCGAAGGAGATCGGAAGATGACGCGACCGAACGACCCCGAGGCCGGCGTGTCGACGCGCCGGATGACCGTCGCCCAGGCGCTCATGATGTTCCTTGCGAACCAGTGGACGGTGGACGGCGACGTCCGTGAGCGAACGATCGCCGGGACATTCGGCATCTTCGGTCACGGCAACGTCGCCGGTGTCGGTCAGGCACTGCTGCAGTTGCACACCGAGCAGCCGGGCCTCATGCCCTATCACCAGGCCCGCAACGAGCAGGCGATGGTGCATCAGGCCGTCGGCTACGCCCGAATGCGTCGCCGACGCGCGACGTTCGCGGCCACCGCCTCCGTCGGCCCGGGTGCGGCCAACATGCTGACGGGTGCGGCGATGGCGACGGCGAATAGGCTGCCCGTGCTGCTGCTGCCGTCGGACACGTTCGCGACGCGCGTCGCCGACCCGGTCCTGCAGCAGCTGGAGCACCCCCACGACCCTGGGATGCAAGTGACGGATGCCTTCCGCCCGGTGTCGCGCTTCTTCGATCGCGTCCAGCGTCCGGAGCAGCTGTTCTCGATCGCCCTCGCGGCGATGCGGGTCCTCACGGATCCCGCCGAGACCGGGGCCGTGACGATCGCGCTGCCCGAGGACGTGCAAGCGGAGGCTCTCGATGTGCCGGTCGAGTTCTTGCAGCCCCGCGAGTGGCACGTGCGCCGGCCGGTTCCCGAGCCGGGCGAACTCGCGCGTGCCCTCGAGGTCATCCGGGCCGCGGAGAGGCCGTTCATCGTCGCCGGAGGCGGGGTGCTCTACTCGGGCGCGGAGGACGCCCTCCGCTCCGTCGTCCAGGCCACTGGCATCCCGGTCGGAGCGACGCAGGCAGGCGTCGGCAGCCTTCCCTGGGATCACGCGCAGTACGCCGGTGCGGTCGGCGCCACCGGGACCACCGCGGCGAACGCGCTCGCCGCGGAGGCCGACGTGGTCATCGGTATCGGCACGCGCTACAGCGACTTCACCACCGCCAGCCGCAGTGCCTTCCAGCGGGCCGGCGTGCGGTTCGTCAATATGAACGTCGCGTCCTTCGACGCGTACAAGCACGGCTCTCAGCTCCCGGTCGTCTCCGACGCCCGGCGCGGGATCGAGGCTCTCGAGGCCGGTCTGACAGGATGGCACGTCACGGCCGACTACGCGCGGCGCATCGCCGTGGAGAAGAGCGAGTGGGATGCCGTCGTCGATCGCGCACTCGCTCCCACCGGGGGCGAACTGCTGGGCCAGCCGGAGATCATCGGCGCCGTTCACTCCGTGAGCGACCCCACGGACGTCCTCGTTCAGGCGGCGGGGTCGCTGCCGGGCGACCTCCACAAGCTGTGGCGGGTGCGAGACCCGCTGGGATACCACGTCGAATACGCTTTCTCCACGATGGGATACGAGATCGCCGGTGGTCTCGGCGTGCGTCGCGCCGATCCCGACCGGGATGTGCTCGTGCTGGTGGGAGACGGGTCGTATCTCATGCTTCACACCGAGCTCGTGACGGCGGTCGCGGAGGGGCTGAAGATCATCGTCGTGTTGATTCAGAACCACGGGTACGCGTCTATCGGACATCTGTCGGAAACGGTGGGGTCGGAGCGATTCGGGACGAAGTACCGAGCCCAGGATCCGGAGACGCTCGACTTCGTCGACGAGCGGTTCGTGCCGGTCGACCTCGCCGCGAACGCGCGCTCCTATGGGGTCGATGTCATCGAGGTGCATCCGGGGCCGGACGCGGTGCGCGACCTGCGCGCCGCCGTGCGTCGTGCGAAGCAGTCCGTCACGACGACCCTGATCCACGTCGATGCCGACCCGCTGCGGTACGGTCCGGACGGTGGGGGCTGGTGGGACGTCCCCGTGGCCGCTGCTTCCACACTCACCAGCACCCGCGAGGCGCGCGCAGACTACGAACGCCTGCGGACCGCTCAGCGGCCGCTCCTCGGCTGAAACCGAACGGGCGGTGACCCCGAGGGTCACCGCCCGCTTCCCGCGGTCCCTGTCAGGGCTTCGAACGCGACTCGCCCGTGACGATCGATCGGATCACGTCGATGGGGAGCTTGGGGACGCGGTTCTCGTCGGCCAGCCCGTTGGCCTCCTGGAGGGTGTCGGTGATCTGGGTGTAGCAGAAGCCGGAGAGCACCGTGCTCTCGAGGAGCGCCCCGAACAGGCCCCGCACATGCTCCTCGAGGTCGTCGACGGTCTCACTCGTGGAGTAGCCCCAGGCCGGCGCGGACGGTGCCGTTTCGAACTTGATGCCACCGAACTCGCTCACCATCACGGGGAGGTTGTCGACGTCGGCGTCCCCTTCGGCCATCATCATCCGGTGCGAGGGGCCATAGCCGGCGAAGAGGCTCCGCAACGCGTCGCGGTCGGCGTAGCGCCGCGCGAAGGTCTCGGGGTCGCCGTCGTAGTCGTGGACCGTGAGGATGTCGGAGTGGGTGTGCTCCCACCCGTCGTTCGAGACGACCGGGCGTGTGGGGTCGAGGGCTCGGGTGAGGTCGGCGAGTCCGCGCGAGAACGCCCGCTGCGGCTCGTCCGTGAGGATGTCGCGCACGCCCCAGCTCTCGTTCATCGGCACCCACGTGACGATCGAGGGATGCGAGCGGTCTCGCCGAACGAGCTCGATCCATTCGCGCGTGAGGTCGGAGACGGCGCTCGTCGTGAACTCGTAGGCCGCCGGCGCCTCCCCCCACAGCATCAGACCGAGGCGGTCGGCCCAGTACAGGAAGCGCGGATCCTCGGCCTTCTGGTGGATGCGGGCCGTGTTGAATCCCATGTCCAGGATGAGCTGAACTTCGGCGCGCAGTGCCTCCACGTCAGGTGCTGCGAGGTGCGACGTGGGCCAGAAGCCCTGCTCGAGAACAGCACGGACGAAGTAGGGCCTGTCGTTCAGCAGAAAGCGCCCAGCCGCGATGCCCACGGTGCGAAGCCCCAGGTACGACTCCGCGGAGTCCACCGATTCCCCATCGGTCACCGTGACGGTCGCGTCGATCAGGCGCGGGTTCTCCGGGGACCAGGTCAGCTTCTCGTAGTGCTGGCCGTTGCGCTGATCGCGGAGGGGGATGTCGATGATCGGCGCGCCCGAGCTGCGCACCTCGACGGACGTCCGCGCGAGGGGTGCGCCCTCGTACCGCAACTCGACGTCGACAACCGCCCCCGGCGCGAGCGGCCGATTGGTGAGCACCTCGAGCTCCACGCTGTCGGTTCCGCGCGTGGGGCGCCAGGTGAGCTCGAGGATGTGCGTCGGAGCAACCTGCTCGAGCCATACCGGCTGCCAGATTCCGGTCGTTCGGCGATACCAGATCTCGTGCGGCTCCGGCAGCCACTCTTGCTTGCCCCGCGGCTGGCCCACGTCGAGGGGGCGATCGACGGCGCGAACGACCAGGAGGTCGCCGCCGTCGCCGCGGAGATAGTCGGTGATGTCGGCGGAGAAGGGAGAGTGGCCGCCCGCGTGCGTGACGACCTGGCTCCCGTTCACCCAAACCGTCGCGGCGTAATCCACAGCCCCGAAGTGCAGAAGAGATCTCGCCTCCGCATCAGTGCGCGCGGTCTCGTCCGGCGACAACACGCGGGAGTACCAGACGACGGGATGGTATGAGGGGTCGGCGATGCCCGAGGCCTGCGACTCCGGCGGGAAGGGGACGACGATCGTCCGGTCGAATTCGCCGCTGCGGAACCACCCTTCGGTGGAGCCGACCTCGGAGTCGTCGTACGCGAAGCGCCACTCTCCGTCGAGGCTGTGCCACGTCGGCCGGCGCAACTGGGGACGGGGGTGCGAACCAGCCTCGTCGGATACGGATGACGTCATTGGGTCCATGCGGACACTGTGGCCTACTTTTTCCAGCGCTGCAAATCTAGGTCGCCGTACTGCCGCGCACGACGAGGTCGAATCCGACGAGGGCGTGGCGGCCGTCACCGCCCTCTCCGCCGATCCGATCGCGAAGGAACGAGAACGCGGTCTGGACGAGAGTGGCCTTGTGCGGCCGGATCGTGGTGAGGGCGGGAGCGGTGAACTGCGTCATCAGGATGTCGTCCCACCCGACGACGGCGACATCGTCGGGGACGAGGCATCCGGCGCGGCTCAGTGCCTTCATCGCCCCGATCGCGGACAGGTCGTCGAAGCAGACGAGGCCGTCGAAGCGAACGCCGGACTTCAGCGCGTCCCCGATGGCGGCCTCGGCGGCGAAGGCTCCGAACTGCGTCATCGGGATGAGCAGATCGTCGCCGCGGACGGCGTCGATCTCCTCGAGCGCCGCGCGGTAGCCCTCTAGCCGCAACGTGGCGGTGGTGTGACCCGAATTCTGGTTGCGGCCGAGGAACGCGACGCGCGTGCGCCCGGAACGGAGCAGATGGAAGGTCGCTGTGCGAGCGGCGGCGACGTTGTCGACCATCACGTGATCGACCGTCGACGGCGGGGGCATCTCACCGAGCAGCACGAGCGGCGTCGTGCCCCGGAACTCTTCGATGGCCTCAGCGGACAGGAATGTCGGCTGAAAGACGAGACCGTCGATGAGTCCTTGTTCGCGGCCGCGCAGGACCGCCCGTTCCTCATCCAGTCCGCCTACCGTCTGCTCGATCAGCAGACGGTAGTCGAAGCCGTCCACCTCCGTGGACATCAGCGCCGCCAGCTCGGCGAAATACGGTGCTTCGATCGCCGGGAGGGCGAATGCGACCATTCCCGTTCGGCCGGTAGCCAGGCGCCGCGCGGTGCTGTGCGGCACGTAACCGAGCTGATCGATCGCCTCCTGCACCCTCGCGCGAGTAGAGGGACGGACATGCGGATAATCGCGGACGACGTTCGACACGGTCTTGATGGACACGCGGGCGACGGCAGCGACGTCCTGCAGCGTCACCGTCATGGCAGGGGGCCGCGATCCACGAGTGTCATCTCGAAGCCGTAGAGGTCGGGACGATAACAGTGATGCCCGTACTCGACGGCGGCCCCGTCGGCGTCGTAAGCGGTGCGGTCCATCGTCAGGACGGGGGCTCCGCGGCCGATGTCCAGAAGTTGCCCCTCGTCGACGGTCGCGCGTCGCGCGCCGATGCGTTGCCGCGCGACGCGCAAGGTCACTCCGCGGGCGCGAAGCTGGTGGTACAGGCCGTTGTCTCTCAGCGTCTCCGCGGTGATGTCGGCGAACGTCTCGGGGAGATAGTTCTCCAGTACCGCGATCGGCGCCGCGTTGGCGAAGCGCACGCGCCGGATCTTCACGACCCTCGCCTCGGAGTGCAGGCCGAGTTGGGCGGCGATCTCCGGCGCCGCGTGGGCGAGCGTCACATCGAGCACCCGTGTGGACGGGACTCGACCCGAGCGTTCCAGGTCGTCGTGAAGGCTGGTCAGATCGATCTGCCGGGCGACCGAACCGTGAACGACCTGCGTGCCGACCCCTCGTCGGCGAACCAGCAGGCCTTTGTCGACGAGTTCCTGGATGGCCCGGCGGACGGTGGGGCGGGACAGTGACAGGCGCTCGCTCATCGACACCTCGTTCTCGAGGCGCGCGCCGGGAGGGAGCGCGCCGGAGGCGATCGCCGCCTCGAGACCGGTCGACAAGCGGATCCAGAGCGGCGACGACCGCGTCGTAGGCTGGAGCAGTTGCTCGACCGGAAGCACAACGGTCTCTCCGCCGTCGGTCATGATCTCCACCCTCCTGCGGACTGACATGCGTGTTGCTATGTCATGTTAGTACAAATGTGGTCGAAATCGTTGACGACATTTTGCAAATGTCCTAACATGACTGCGGGGATCAGCTGACGGATCGGCAAAGCAGCCGACGGGGTGAACCCAGGAGAGGCATCGCAATGAAGCGCACATATGTTGCCGCTGCGTTCACGGCCACCGTGGTCGCCGCGGCGGGGCTGACCGGTTGCTCCTCGGGGGGCGGCAACGCGAGCGACGGTCCCGTGACGATCACGATCATGGAGACCAAGCAGACCAACATCGATGCGATCGGCAAGGAGATCCCCGGCTTCGAGGCCGAGATGGCCGCGCAGGGCAAGGACATCACGGTCGAGCTCATCGCCGACAAGCTCACCGACGAGCAGTTCATGACCAAGATGACCCAGCAGCTGACCGCGGGCCAGGCCCCGGACATCCTGGACATCGGCGAGAGCATGGCCATCTCCTGGTCCTCCGCCGGCTATCTTGCGCCGCTCGACGGTTACCTCGAGGCGTGGGACGGCTGGAGCCACTACTACCCGGCGGTCAAAGAGGCGATGATCCGCCAGGACGGCCAGATCTACAGCATCCCCTCGGGCGCCGGAGTGCTGAACCTGTTTTACCGGGCGGACATCCTGACCGAGTTGGGCGTGGACACGTCGCAGCCCGAGACCTGGGACGACCTCATCGAGCGCCTCGTCGCGGTCAAGGAGAAGACGGGCGGCACGCCCATCGTCATCCCCGCCGGTACCGCCTGGGGCGGGGGCACGTGGGGTGAGGGCTTCCAGCCCCTTCTGGGTGGAACCGATCGGGACTACTACGACGCCGAGACCGATACGTGGGATCTCGAGAGCCCCGGCTGGCTCGCCGTCTTCAACCTCTACGCGGAGCTCGCCGACAAGGGACTCCTGCCCGTTCAGGACCTGCAGAACCCCAATCCCTGGGAGCCCACGAAGTACACCAAGTTCCCGGAGGGCGAGATCCAGGTCGCGGCGCAGGGCACCTGGGGCTGGAAGTTCGACTGGGGCCCCGACGGGGCGGCTCCGATCGACGGGCTGACCGACAAGGTGTCCACGTGGCAGTTCCCCGGCCTCCGCGCGGGCGACCAGCCCTACGGGTGGAGCAGCACCGGCGGCGGCTACGCCATCTCCGCGGATTCCGAGAACAAGGATGCCGCGTGGGAGTTCATCAAGTACCTCTCCACGGGGAAGCCGCTCGCCGAGCAGCTCGTCGCCTCCGGCGCGGCATCCGCTCGTGACGACCTGGACGACGTCGCGCCCTACTCCCAGGAGCCGCAGCTCCTGCAGGCGGGCGAGGACCTCTCCGAGAGCGTCTTCGTCGTCACCGGCGACGGTGCGGCCCAGATCGGCCAGGCCGTGGCGACGGCCACGGAGATGATCCTCAGCGGGCAGGCGAACGGTCAGCAGGCGTACGAGGCGTTCGTCGCCGACGCGACGGACCTGCTCGGCCCGAGTCTGGTGAAGCAGTGACGGCGACGCTCACCGCGTCCGTGTCGGCGGCGGCCCCCGGGCCGTCGCCGACACGGCGTCGCCGCGCGCGCAACTGGCCCCTGATCCTTCTGCTGCTCGGGCCCTCGTTCTTTCTGATCGCCGTCTTCATCCTGCTGCCGGCGGTCTACAGCATCTATCTGGCCTTCACGAACACGCAGCTCACGGGCTTCGCCGCGCGCAATCCGCAGTTCGTCGGAATCGACAACTTCGTCTACCTGCTGACGAACGCGGACTTCCTCAGCTCGCTCGGGCAGACGGCGAACTTCACGCTGTGGAGCGCGATCATCGGACAGACGGTCCTCGGGATGATCGCCGCCATCCTGCTCAGCCGACCCTGGCTGCGGGGGAAGGGCTTCTTCGGCGCCGCCGTGCTGATGCCGATGGTCGTGCCGGAGGTGGTCGCATCCCTGGCCTGGGCGAGCGTCCTGTCCAACAGCGCCGAAGGAACCTTGAACCGTCTGACCGGCCTGTTCGGAGCGGAGCCCACCTCGTGGCTGCAGGTGGTACCTCTGACCTCGATCATCATCGTCAACATCTGGCGCGGTGTGGCCTTTGCCATGATCATGTTTCAGGCGGCCCTCGAGGACGTTCCAGCCGAACTCATCGAGGCGGCGCGGATCGACGGCGCGAGTGCCGTTCAGGTGTTCCGGCACGTCACTCTTCCCCTCATCCGCGGTCCCGTGTTCCTGTACCTGCTGCTGACGACCATCAGCACGATCGGTGTCTTCGGCCTGGTGTACTTCCTCACGCAGGGCGGACCGGGCGGGCAGACACGCCTCGCCGCCATCTATATCTACGAGCGCGCCCTGCAGTTCTCGCAGATCGGCATCGGCAGTGCCGCGTCCATCATCCTGCTGGTCATCGTGCTCGTCCTCGGTGTCGTGTACGTCCGCCTGGCGAAAGTGGAGGTCTGACATGACATCCGTGGTCTCCCGTCCGCCCCGGACCGCTCCCGCGACCCCGCTGCCGAAGATGCGCCGCCGGCCCCTGTCGCCGATCGCGACCGTTCAACGGACCCTCGGATACATCCTCATCTCCCTCATGGCGCTGTTCTGCCTCGTACCGTTCGCGTGGGTGGTCCTGAGCGCCGTCGATGCCGAGGCCGGACCGACCGTCCAGTTGCCCGCCTTCACGTTCGACAACTTCATCGCGTTCTTCACCGACGCCGGCACGCCGCTGCTGCTCATGAACAGCCTCATCATCGGCGTCAGCGCGACGGTGCTGAACCTCGCGCTCGGCCTCGCGGGCGGATACGCCCTCGCGCGCTACCGTTTCCGGGGCCGCCGGATCTTCATGTTCGGCATCCTCTTGATCCGCGTGATCCCGGCGCCGGCGACGATCGTGGCGCTGTACCTGATCATGGTGAAGGTGCAGCTGTCGAACACCCTGTTCGGTCTGATCATCGTCGAGGCGGCGTTCCAGCTCCCGGTCACCCTCTGGCTGCTCGCGGGCACCATCTCCGCGGTGCCCATCGAACTCGAAGAAGCCGCGTGGATCGACGGGAACTCGCGTCTCCAGGCCATCTGGCGTGTCGTGCTGCCGTTGGTCGGCCCGGGTCTGGGTGCGGCGGCGATGCTCAGCTTCATGAACGTGTGGGGCGACTTCCTGACGCCCCTCGTGCTGCTGCAGAGTTCGGAACTGTATCCGCTCTCGATCGGCCTGTTCCGCGCCTTCAGCGAGTACAACCAGGTCGACTGGGGCCTACTGGCGGCCAGTGCCATCGTGTACCTGGTGCCGCCCGCGATCCTGTACATCTTCGTCCGCAAGCACCTGCTGAAGACGAGCCTGGGCGGTGCCGTCAAAGGATGAGTCTCATGATGGAGAACAGTTCCACCCCGCCGAGCGAGAGGCTGCCGGTCGTCGTCGTGGGGGCCGGCGCGATGGGCGGCGACTGGCTGCGGATGCTCAGCGGATCGGCGTTCGCCGAACCTGTGGGCGTCGTCGACTTGAACGTCGAACTCGCGTCCCGCACCACCGCCGAGATCGGGCTGCACGACGCGACGGTCGGAGCCTCTCTCACCGACGTCGTGGGGCGCTCGGGTGCCCGCGCGGTGATCAACGTCACCGTGCCCCAGGCGCACGGGGTGGTCAACGAAGAGGCGATGCGCGCGGGTCTGCCCGTGCTGTGCGAGAAGCCGCTGGCGCCGACCGTGGCCGAGGCGCTGCGTCAGGTCGCGCTGGCCGACCTCACCGGTGAGCTCCTCATGGCGAGCCAGTCGCGTCGGTACTTCACCCACCTCTCGGCCTTCCGCGACGCCACCGCGCAGCTCGGCGCTCTCGGCGCGGTGCACGCGGAGTTCTTCCATGCCGACCACGAGCCCGGTTTCCGCGAGCAGATGGCGCACCCGCTCCTGGTGGACATGTCGGTGCACCACTTCGACATGCTCCGTTACCTGACCGCCGACGAGCCGGTGGCGGTGCGCTGCGTGTCGTGGAACCCCGCCTGGAGCTGGTTCGCGGGCGACGCCGCCGCGACGGCGACCTTCGACCTGGCATCCGGGGCCCGGTTCGTGTATTCCGGCAGCCGGTGCACTCCCGGCCTGCAGACCTCGTGGAACGCCGATTGGCACATCTACGGCGAGCATGGCGCGGCGAGCTGGGACGGCGACCACCTCGTCCGGGTGGATGCCGGGGATGCCGACGTCGAGACCTCCGAGCGGAGCGAGGGGATTCAAGGGGCGCTGGAGGAGTTCGTGAGCTCGCTCGCCTCCGGCCTCACTCCGCAGAACGAGGTGCGGACGAACGTCCTGACCCTCGCGATGGTGGAGGGGGCGATCCGCAGCAGCGAGCGCGGGGGCGACCGTGTCGTCCTGGAAGAGCTGCTGGAGGACTCCCTCGCCCAGGCCATCGCCGACGAACAGCGCGACGACGTCGCGGACCTGCTGCGCTCGTGGCCGAGTGCAGCGGAAGCAATCGCCACACCGGCCTGGGGGAGTTCCCCGCAGGCCGTCTTCCCCGCGTCAGGAGGCGCCCGATGACATCTACCCCCACCCGTTCCGAGACCGTCCGCGTCGTCGTCTGGGGTGAGAACCGTCATGAACAGGTGAACCCCGTCGTCCGGGAGATCTACCCCGACGGGATGCACTCGACCATCGCCGAGGGCATCTCACGCCTCCTCGGCGACGAAGTGACGGTGTCGACCCGCGTCCTCGACGACCCGGAGCACGGCATGACCGAGGAGACCCTCGCCGAGACGGACGTGCTGCTGTGGTGGGGGCACACTGCGCACGAGGAGGTGTCCGACGAGGTGGTGGAGCGCATCCAGCGCCACGTCCTGGAAGGCATGGGGATCATCGTCCTGCACTCCGGGCACCACTCCAAGATCTTCCGCCGACTCATGGGCACGACCTGCAGCCTCCGCTGGCGCAACGACAACGACCGCGAGCTGGTCTGGACGGTGGACCCGCGGCATCCGATCGCCGAGGGCGTGCCGCAGCCGCTGATCATCCCGGGTCAGGAGATGTACGGCGAGTTCTTCGACATCCCCGAGCCGGACGAGCTGGTGTTCATCAGCAGCTTCTCGGGTGGCGAGGTGTTCCGCAGCGGGATCACGTACCGACGCGGACACGGGCGGGTGTTCTATTTCAGCCCGGGTGACGAGATCTACCCGGTGTACCACCACCCCGACGTGCAGCGCGTCATCGCCAACGGCGTGCGCTGGGCGCGGCCGCGGCACGCGCGCGAGTCCTACCTCGTGACGCCGATGTACCTCACGGGCGACTTCGACCGCCCCGTGCTGACCTCGCCCGACGGCCTGATCGACTACTACACCCGCGAGCTCATCGCGCCGCGCGAGTCCGGAGCATGACCGACGAGTCGAACCCGAACGGGCGCGCCCGCCTGGATGCCGAGACCCTGGCGCTGCAACGCGTCCGGCGTTTCACGCGGTTCCGCATCCAGCCGGCGCTCTACAGCGACCGTCGCCCGGTCGAGATCTCGGCGTGGCGCGTGGGTGGGGAGCCCGTGTCGTTCGCGGAGGCGATGACGCACGAGTACGAACCCTTCGACCTCGGTTCCGCGTGGGGCCGCGCGTGGGACACGGTCTGGTTCGACGTGGGCGGGGAGGTGCCCTCCGACTGGATGCCGGAGGAGGCCGAGCTCGTCGTCGACCTCGGCTTCTCGGGCGAACAGCCGGGCTTCCAGGCGGAGGCCACGGCGTACCGCCCCGACGGCACGATCGTGAAGGCCATCGAACCGTTCAACGCGTGGGTGCCGCTGCCCGCGCCGGGACCTTTCCGGCTCTTTCTGGAGGCCGCGGCGAATCCCATGATCCAGGTGCCGTACGAGTACGAGCCCACCGCGCTCGGCGACCGGGCGACCGCCGGTGACGAGCCGCTCTACCGGCTC
>NZ_RBZY01000071.1 GCF_004022425.1 Microbacterium enclense
GGCGGGCCGCGGCCGGCCTACGCCGGGCGCGCGTCCGCGGTCGCGTGGAGGCCGCGGTGGATGAGGTCGACACCGAAGGCGAAATCGGCGTCGGGCACGTGACCGGCGCCCGGCGCCACCACCCCGACGCTGTCGTACTGCAGTCGCTGCTGCTCGTGCCAGACGAACCCCAGGACGAAGTGCAGCAGCGTCGTCGCGGCGCGGGCGGCGACCTCGGGCGCGAAGCCCTCCGCGGCGACCGCGGCCGTCAGTCGATCCAGCGCCGCGGACGAGCCCAGCCCGAGCGCGAGCGTGCTGGAAACCACCTCCGCGCCGTCGCGGTAGGCGAGGAGCGCGTCGCGCAGCGCGCGGGCTTCGGCGCCCACGCCGGCGCCGTGCACCAGGGATGCCGCTTGCCCGACGATACGGTCGGACAGCTCGGCGAGCAGCGACTGCTTGTTGGCAAAGTGCCAGTACAGCGCGCTCGGCTGGACGTCGAGCCGCGCAGCGAGCCGCCGCATCGTGAGATCGGCGAGGCCGTCGTCGTCGAGGATCCGCAGCGCCGTGCGCGCGACGTCGTCGGCGGAGTGGCCGCGGGTGCGTGCGGGAGGAGTCACGGTCTGAGTATAGTGAACACCGTTCAGGTGAACGCTGTTCAGGTTAGGACTCGACATGACCCCTCGCCCCATGGATGCCACGGACCTCGCCCGCGTGGCCGTCTTCGCCGCGCTCATCGCGGTGCTCGGCCTGCCCGGCAGCTTCCCCGTGTTCGGCGGGGTGCCGATCACCGCGCAGACCCTCGGCGTGATGCTCGCCGGCGCGATCCTCGGGCCCTGGCTCGGGGCGTTGTCGGTGACGATCGTGCTGGTGCTCGTGGCCGTCGGGCTCCCGCTCCTCGCCGGCGGTCGCGGCGGGTTCGCGGTCTTTCTCGGCCCGACCGCCGGTTACGCGCTGGGGTGGATCCTGGGCGCGATCGTCGTCGGCCTCATCGTGCACGCGGGCAACCGTCGCCCGGTGTGGTGGCGCACCGCGTTCGCCATGGTGGCCGGCGGTGTCGTCGCGATCTACGCGCTCGGCGTCCCCGTGCAGAGTCTCGTGACGCGACTTCCGCTCGGCGACACCGCGATCGCCAGCCTCGTTTTCCTCCCGGGCGATCTGCTCAAGGCGGCGATCGCGACGATCGTGGTGACGCTGCTGGTGCGGGCGTACCCGCGCGGGTTCCGCCGCCAGTGGCGCGCCGCGCCGGTCGAGGAGCGCGTCGCCGCGTGATCCTGCACTGTCGCGACCTCGGCGTGCGGCTCGACGGCCGAGACGTCCTGCGCGGCGTGACGCTCGACCTCGACGCGCGCACGATCGCCGTCATCGGCGACAACGGCTCGGGAAAGTCCACGTTCGCGCGGGTGCTCGCGGGTCTCGTCCGTCGCGACACCGGCGACGTGCGGGTGCTCGGCCTCGACCCGGACACGGATGCCGCTGAGCACCGCCGCCGCGTCGCGCTCGTGCTGAGCAACCCGGACGCGCAGATCGTGATGCCGGTCGTGTCGGAGGACGTCGCGTTCTCGCTCCGTCCGCAACGGCTCCCGAAGGTCGAGCGCGCCGAGCGGGTCGCGCGGACGCTTGAGCGGTTCGGTCTGACCGACCTCGCGGAGCGGCCCGCCCACGACCTGTCGGGCGGCCAGAAGCAGCTGCTCGCGCTCGCGGGGGCGTTCGTCCGCGAACCCGGCCTCGTCGTCGCCGACGAGCCGACGGCGTACCTCGACGCCCGCAATGCGCGTCGCGTCGCCGATCATCTCCTCGCCGACGACGGCCACGTGCTCGTCCTCGTGACCCACGACCTCGCCCTCGCGCGCCGGTGCGGCGCCGCCGTTCTGTTCACCGAGGGGACCGTCAGCGCCGCGGGCGTGGCATCCGAGGTCGTCGACGAATACGAACGGGCGCTCGTGTGCTGAGCCTCTACCGCCCGGGACACAGCGTCCTGCACCGCCTGCCCGCGGGCCCCAAGATGCTGGTGCTCGCGGTCGCGGCGATCGCGCTCGCGGCCCTGCCGACCGCGGCAGGGGCGGCCGCGGTGTGCGCCGGGGCGGTGCTGCTGGCGTACGTCGTCCCGGGCGTCGGGCTCCGCGAGCTCGGGCGGCAGGTCTGGGGCCTCCGCTGGATCTTCGCGGTCACCGCGATCGGGCAGCTGCTCTTCCTCGGCCCCGAACCGGCGCTCGCGAACACCGCGCGGGTGACCGCGGCCGTGCTCGTGGCGGCGTTGGTCCCGCTGACGACGCGCGTCGACGACCTGCTCGACGCTCTCGAGCGGGGCCTCGGCCCGCTGCGCCGGATCGGAATGGATACCGAGCGCGCCGCGCTCCTCCTCGCGGTGACGATCACGACGATCCCGGTCCTCGCGCGGCTCGCGGCCGAGGTGCGGGAGGCGCAGCGCGCCCGTGGTGTCCGTCCGTCCCTACGGGCCGGGCTGGTGCCGTTCACCGTGCTGTCGCTCCGGCACGCCGATCAGCTCGGCGAGGCGCTCGCAGCCCGCGGGGTTCGCTGACCTGGGACGTGGCGTGACAAGAGCAGGGTGACGGGATGCCGCGAGGCCAGCGACGCTGCTCAGTCGCCCGCCGCGCGCCCCGCGGCGAACCCGGCGGCGTACGCCTCGTCCGACCCCAGCGCGAACATGTCGCGCTCGGCCGGCCGAACGATCGAGCGGGCGCCGGGGAGGTCGAGGTCGCCCACGAGGTCGGCGCGGCCGCGCACGACCGCGACGGGCAACCGTGCGGCCTTGCCCTTGACGAGGTCGGTCGCGGCGGCGAGCTCGTCGGCGACGCACGGCAGCGTCACGACGAGGGGGCGGCCCTCGGCATCCACTGTCCCGCGGAGGTCCTCGAAAACGTGCACGCCCGCGGCGCCGATCGCGTGGTCGGTCTGACCCTCGCGCCACGCGCGGCCGAGCGTGTCGGTGATGAGCACGCCGACGCGGGCGCCGGCGTCGCGGAGCCCGGCGGCGATCGAACGCGCCGACGCGTCGGGGTCTTCGGGCAGCAGCAGCACGGTGCCCTCGGGGGTGTTGCTGGCGTCGACTCCCGCCGCGGCGGAGACGATTCCGAGGCGGTTCTCGACGATACGCGTCACGTGCCCGGAGGGGGAGGTGCGGGATGCCACGAGCCGCACGGTCTCGCGCGTGATGGCGTCTTCGCGGTCGTCGGCCTCAAGGATCCGGCCCTCGGCCTTGGACACGATCTTGCTGGTCACCACGACGATGTCGCCGTCGCGGAGAGAGTCCCGCGCGGCCTCCAGGATCACCGCGACCAGGTCGGTGCCCGGCGTGATCTCCGCGATGCCGTCGAGGGCCCAGATCTGCAGCACGTCAGCGAACGAAACGCACCTCGGTGAGCTCCTCCCCGAGGAACGGCTGCACCTGCGTTGCACCATCGAGCACGAAACCGTTGCGCGCGTAGAAGCGGTGCGCGCGGGGGTTGTCGTCGGCGACCCACAGGTACAGGCCCTCGCCCTTCCCGACGGCGGCGTCGAAGAGCTGCTGACCGATGCCGGTGCCGTGGAACTGGTCGAGCAGGTAGATGAAGTACAGCTCGCGAGGGCGCGGGGCGTCGTCGTCGCGGGCGGGACCCGAGCCGACGAAGCCGACGATCTCGCCGTCGACGAGAGCCGCATGCATGCGGTAGTCCTCGCCCTGGGAGGCCCAGTGGGTCCAGAGCTCGGCCATGCGCTTGGGGGAGACCGCTTCGAGGGCGGCCGTGCTGATCAGGTGGTCGTACGTCTCGTGCCAGCACGTCGCGTGCACGCGGCCGAGGGCCTCGGCATCCACATCTCGCACCGGACGGACGACGATGTCGGTTCGGGTTTCCGCAGTCATGGCTGGACTCTACGCGGCCCCCCGGCGACGATGAAATCGGATGCCACGGACCCCGCGATGCGGTAGGGCTCCGGCGTCCTGCCAGACTCGCGTGCCACGATCCCGGGCATGATCGCGCGCCCCGCACTGACGTCGCTCGAAGCGCGCATCGACGCCTCCGCCAATCGCCTGTTGCGCTCCGCGCCCGCCACCGGCGCGCGGGCGCGTCTCGTCGAATTCGGCGTCTTCGTGCTCAAGCAGGCGTGGGCGTGCGTGTTCGGGGCGACGTTCCTCGCCGTCGTCCTCGCCGCGAAGCTCTGGTACCCCGACGACGCCGCGCTGGCCCGCAACGATGCGCTGACGATCGCCGCCATCGCCATCCAGGTCGTAATGGTGGTCGGGCGGCTCGAGACGCTGCGGGAGCTGCGCGTCGTCGTGCTGTTCCACGTCGTGGGCACGGTGATGGAGCTGTTCAAGACCGACGTCGGATCGTGGATGTACGCCGCGGACGGCGTGCTGCGGATCGGCGGCGTCCCGCTGTACAGCGGCTTCATGTACGCCGCGGTCGGCAGCTACATGGTGCGCGTGTACCGCCTCTTCGACCTGCGGTTCTCGCGCTACCCGCGCCGCTGGCTCACGGCGGTCGTCGCGGTCGCGATCTACGCGAACTTCTTCACGCACCACTGGATCGTCGACCTGCGCTGGGTGCTCGTCGCCGCGGTCGTCCTCCTGTGGGGCCGCACGACGATGCACTTCCGCTTCTTCCGAGGCACGTTCCGGATGCCACTCCTCCTGGCGTTCGCGGGGGTCGCCGTGTTCATCTGGCTCGCCGAGAACATCGCCACCTACGCCGGGGCCTGGCTGTATCCGTCGCAGGTGGGCGGGTGGCACCCGGTCGACGTGTCGAAGCTGTCGTCGTGGTTCCTGCTGATGATCGTGTCGGTCGTCCTCGTCACCTGGGTGTACCCGCCGCGCGAGCCGGACCGGGTCGAGTTGTCGGCTGCAGACAAAGGAATCGCCGTTCCCTAGGGAGATCACTACGCTCGCGGGTCGTGAACGTTCTGTGGCGCACCCTCTTGGTCCTCGTCCGCGCGCGGCGTCGGCTGCGGCGCGAGGGTCCGATCGACCCGAACGCGGTCGGACGGATGCGGCTACGCGTGCTGCCCACCGACATCGACCTGCTCCGTCACCTCAACAACGGGCGCTACCTGTCGCTGTTCGATCTGGGGCGGTGGGACCTGCTGACGCGCACCGGGATCGCCGGAGCCATGACGGCGAACGGCTGGTACGCGGTGGTCGCCGCCGAGACGATCACGTTCCGCCGGTCGCTCGAGCTGTGGCAGCGGTTCGAACTCGAGACGCGCCTGCTCGGTCACGACGACCGCGCCGTGTACCTCGAGCACCGCGCCGTCGTCGACGGCGAGATCTTCGCGCGCGCGATCATCCGCGCGCGCATCCTGCGGCGCTCGGGCGGAACCGTGCCGCACGAGGAACTGTTCGCGGCGGTAGGACGCCCGGAGGGCGTGCCCGACGTCGAGCCGTGGGTGCACGAGTGGGCCGCAGCCTCCGCGCTGCCGTCGACGAAGCGGCCCGCGCCGAGCGACTGGCGCTGATCCGCCTCACGCGTCCGGGGCGTCAGCTCACGCCGAAGCGTGCGTCGAGCCACGCCACCTGGCGCGCCCAGTGCCGCGACCCGCCGCCCTCGTGTCCGTTGTACGGGTACACCTCGATCGCGGCATCCTCGGATGCCAACGCGTGGAACGCCGCGAACACCCCCGACGGCAGCACGATGTCGTCCATCAGTGCGACGGAGAAGAACGCCGGCGCCTGGATGCGACGCGCCAGGATCGCGCCGTCGATGTGCGACAGCGTGTGCAGCGCGGCGGCGGTGTCGTCGCGGTGGATCGAGAGCCAGCGCGTGACCTCGGTGAAGGGTGCCGAGGGGGTGCGCACGATCGCGTTCGGGATGTCGCACAGGAACGGCACGTCGGGCATCACGGCCGCCACCGCGTCGCCCGACAGGGCCGCCGCGGCGATCGCGAGCGCGCCGCCCTGGCTGCCTCCGGTGACGGCGACGCGGCCGGCATCCACCCCGGGAAGCTCGCGGACCACGTCGACCAGGCGCGCGGCGTCGGTGTAGAGGCGGCGGTAGTAATAGTCGCGCGGATCGTGGATGCCGCGGGTCATGACGCCGGGGTAGGCGGCGGTGGATCCGTGGGGGTCGGGGGTGTCGCCGATGCTCCAGCCCGAGCCCTGGCCGCGGGTGTCCATGATGACGTGCGCGTACCCGGCGGCCGCCCACGCGATCTTGTCGCCGGGGAGGCCCCGGCCCCCGCCGTACCCGATGAACTCCACGACCGCCGGAAGCGGCTCGTCGCCGTGTGGACGAACGACCCAGCCCCGGATCTCGTCGCCGGCGTACCCGGTGAAGGTCAGATCCTGCACCGACAGGGCGCGAACCGGACCGTTCACCGGCGCCAGCCGCGCGGGACGGGCGGCGGCGCGCGCCTCCGCGAGGGTCTCGGTCCAGAAGGAGTCCAGTCCCTCGGGCTCGGCGAGATCGGGACGGTACTCGCGCAGAAGCTCGAGCGGCATGTCGGTGAAGGTCTGAGCCATGGGCGTCTCCAGTGTCGGGGCGAATCGACAGTAGCGAACACCGGTTCCCGCCCGGCGTTCGACGCGAATGACGTTCCTCCGCTGCTCTGCGCGGCGGGGCCTCTTCCCCTGTCGATTCGGGCTCGCGCGGCGGGGCCACTGGGACGCCGCGCGCTGGCTCCCTAGGCTGTGGAGCATGAGCGAGAACGACCCGCACGCGCACGGTTCCCTGCTCTTCGCCGACGCGGTCGAGCGAGCGACGGCTCTGGCCGCGAGCTTCGCGGCGACCACCCCGACCACGCTGTCGCTCTTCGCGTCGCCGGAGGCCGCGGACTTCCTCGCCCGCGCCGCCGACGGCGTGCTGCGGCCGGAGGGCGCGACGGCTCCGGCGGCGGCCCTGCACCGCCTCGGCGCCGACCTCCCCGCGACGCTTCCGTGGCGGCTGCGCGGAACGGTCCAGCTCGCCGGAGCGATCGCCCCCGTCCTTCCGACCGCGGCCGTTCCGCTGGGTCGCCGAGGTCTCGTCGACGCGCTCTCCGTCCTGTCTCTCGACGCCCGCGCCGACAGACTCGGGTCGGCGCTGGCGTCCCTCGGTGCCGATGTCGTCGCCGACCTGCGGCTCACCACCCCGGCCGTCCAGGGGGAGACCGCCGCGCGGCACCGGCTGGATGGCATCCGGACCCTCGTCGCCCGCGACGACGTCAGCCGGGTCTCGGTCGCCGTGCGCGAGGTCGTGACCGGATTGTCGCGCTGGGCCTTCGAAGCGGACGTCGAGCACGCCGCCGAGCGCCTGCTGCCCCTCTTCCTGGGTGCCGCCGGCGCGGGAACGCGCGTCACCCTCGTCGCCGAGGGGCGCGACGACCTCGACCTCACCGTCGCCGTCCTCACCCGTCTGCTCGAGGAGCCGCGCCTCCGGGACGCGGACGCCGGTATCGCGCTGCCGGTGGCGGCGCCCGAGACGCTGGGCGCGCTGCGCGAACTCGCCGCGTGGGCGCGCGTGCGGGTTTCAGGGGGAGGTGCGCGCGTCGCGGTACGCCTCGACGACCGGATCCCCGCCACCGACGACGCGTTGCGGGCTGCCCGCCACGGCTGGCCCGGTCCCGCGGTCAGCGACACCGCGGATCTCGACGCGCTCGCCGTCGCGACCGCCCGGGAGGCCCTCGGTCGCCGCGCCGGTGAGGGATTGAGCGTCGAGTTCGCCACCGGCGATCCCGTCCGCGCCGCGATCGTGCGCACGCTCGCCGACTCCGCCGACGTCTCGATCGCCCTCGCGGTGCCGCTCGGCCTCGGGTGGGTCCTGCACGCCGCGCACGTCGTCCTCGCTCCCGTGGTGCACCCCGACGACGCCGATGCCGTCGTGGCTCCGCTCGCGGCGCGGGTCGCGGGGCGCCGCGCGTCCGGCGACGACGTGGAGGCCCGGGTGACGGCGGCGCTCGCGACCCCGAAGGTTTCGCCCGCCCCGCCGCGGCAGCCGCAGCGCGGGACCGCCCCGACCCCTCCGATCCTCCGCGAATCCGTCGCCGACGACGCGGCCGAACCCGGCCTGACGCAGGCTGTGCTGGGCATCGCCCGCGACGCCGCGCCCGGCGACACGCAGGCGCTCGGTCCCGACGTGCAGCAGATGTTGTTCGGCGGGCAGGCGTTCGTCGACACCGCGGTGTTCTCCGTCCGCGAGAACGTCGAGCTCACGGGCGCGGCGCCCGGGTTCCGCAACGACGCCGCCGCCGACCCCACCGTCGCCGAGGATCGCGCGTGGGCGCGCGACGTCCTCGCCGCGGTCGACGGGTCCCGGGTCGGCGACGCGACGGCCGCGGCCGGTCGGGTCGACGACGAAGCGGGCCTGGATGCCGTGATCTCCCGGGTCCGCGCCGCCGCCGAGGACTGGGGGAGCAGGGCCGCGGCCGAGCGCGCCGCGGTGATCGGCAGCGCGTCGCGCTCTCTCGCCCAGCGCCGTGCCGAGCTGGTCGAGGTGCTCGCCTCCGAGGGAGGCGCGCTGTTCGTCGAGGCCGATGCCGAGGTCGGCCACGCCATCGATGCCGCCGCCTACTACGCGGTGACCGCGAAGGAACTCGACCGGGTCGCGGGCGCGGTGTTCGTGCCCGACCGGCTCACCGTCGTCGCCCCGCGCTGGAACTCCTCGGTGGGCCTCTGCGCCGCCGAGACACTCGCGGCGCTCGCCGCGGGCTCGGGCGTCGTGCTGACGCCGTCGCCGCGCGCCCGCCGGGCCGGAGCGGTCGTCGCCGAAGCGCTGTGGGCGGCGGGGGTCCCACGCGACGTGCTCGCCTACGTCGACCTGAACGAAGAGGCATCCGGTCGGGCTCTCGTCGTGCACCCCGGAGTCGACCGCGTGCTGCTCGCCGGGGCGCGATCGACCGCCGAGCGGTTCCTCGGGTGGAGACCGACGCTACCCGTGCAGGCGTTGACGGCGGGCCGGAACGCCGTGATCGTCGCGCCCTCGGCGGATCTCGATCGGGCGGTCGCCGACATCGTGGCCGGTGCCTTCTCCCGGGCGGGCCAGGCCGCGACGACGTCGTCGCTGGTGATCCTCGTGGGGGCCGTCGCCCGTTCCGCACGGTTCCTGGCGCAGCTGAAGGATGCCGTCGGGTCGCTGCGTGTCGGCCCCGCCGACGATCCGCTGTCCGACGTCGGCCCGCTGGTCGAGGAACCGTCCGGCGACGTCCGTCGGGCGCTGACCGTCCTCGCCGACGGGGAACGCTGGCTCGTCGAGCCGCGCGAGCTCGATCTCGGCCCCGAGACCGCGGGGCGCTTCTGGACCCCCGGCGTGCGCACCGGCGTCCACGCCGGTTCGCACCTCGCCCGGACGGCCGTCGCGGCGCCGGTGCTCGGCATCCTGCACGCTCCGACTCTCGCCCGGGCCATCGAGCTGCAGAACGTCGTCGGCTCCGGCTTCGTCGCCGGGCTGCACACCCGCGACGCCGCCGACCTCGACCTCTGGCTCGACACCGTGGACGCGGCCGTGCTGCGGGTCAACCGCCCCACGACCGGAGCGGTGGTGCAGCGTGAGCCCCTCGGCGGGTGGGGCGCCGCCGGCGTCGGGCCCGGAGCGATGTCGGGCGGCCCCAACCGGCTCGTGGCCCTCGGCTCGTGGCGGCCGTCGTCCGGTGGTCCCGCGTCGTCGACCCTGCATCTGCGCGGACTCGACACCCGCATCTCCTCCCTCATCGAAGCGGCCCAGCCCACGCTCGACTACGCCGCGTTCGAGTGGCTGCGGCGTGGAGCGCTGTCGGACGCCGTCGCGTGGGACCGTGAGTTCGCGCGCGTGAAGGACGCCTCACGACTCGGGCTCGAGCGCAATCTCCTCCGCTACCGTCCGACCGACGTCGCGATCCGCGCGACGGCCGACGCGCCGTGGCAAGCGGTGCTCCGCGTGCTCGTCGCGGCCGTCCGGTCCGGTTCGCGCTTCGGCCTCAGCACTCCGGTCGGGCTGCCGGGCGACGTGCGGCATCTGCTCGGCGAGAGCAGCGTTCCCGTCTCCGTCGAGAGCGACGCGGAGTGGCTGCAGCGGATGGCGGGTGGCATCCCGGATGCCGAGGCCACCGTGGCCGACACGACCGTCGCCGTGCCCGTCGGCCCGCGTCCCTCGCGCGTGCGCCTCGTCGGCACGGCGTCCTCGGTCGACACTCTTCGCGTCGCGCTCGCCGAAGCGCTCGGGGGCGACCCGTCACTCACCGTGTACGCGGGGGAGGTCACGACGGCCGGCCGCGTCGAACTGCTGCCGTTCCTGCGCGAGCAGGCGGTCTCGATCGAGGCGTTCCGCTTCGGACGCCCCGACCCGTGGAGCGCCGAGGTCATCTGACGTCGCGCTGCTGCGAGTTGCCCGGCGGGCGGCGGGCGAGCGCACACGATCCGGCCGAACGCACACGATCGAGACGCCCGGGACGTGTGCATTCGACCCGATCGTGTGCGTTGGGCGATACTCGGGCCGGCCGACAGGTTTCGAAAACGTTTTACGCCACAGCCCGGGGCGGGTAGCGTCGAGACCGACCGGAGGAGCAACGATGACCACCGCCCGCCTGACCGTTGACGCCCGATTCCCCATCGGGGCCGTGCGGCGCCGCCTGTTCGGCGGCTTCGTCGAGCACCTGGGACGCCACGTCTACGACGGCATCTACGAACCCGGTCACCCCGAGGCCGACGAGCAGGGCTTCCGCCGCGACGTGCTCGAACTCGTGCGCGAGCTGGGCGTGTCGATGATCCGCTATCCCGGCGGCAACTTCGTCTCGGGCTTCCGGTGGGAGGACAGCGTCGGGCCGCGCGATGAGCGCCCCCGCCGCCTCGACCTCGCGTGGCACTCCACCGAGACCAACGAGGTGGGCCTGCACGAGTTCTCGGACTGGCTCGACAAGGCCGGCAGCGAGCTGATGCTCGCGGTGAACCTCGGCACGCGCGGCACACTCGAGGCCATCGACCTGCTCGAGTACAGCAACCTCCCCGGCGGCACGACCCTGTCGCAGCGGCGCATCGACAACGGTCGCCAGGCCCCGTTCGACGTGCGCGTGTGGTGCCTCGGCAACGAGATGGACGGCCCCTGGCAGCTCGGCCACCGCTCGGCCGAGGACTACGGAAAACTCGCCGCCCAGACCGCCAAGGGCATGCGCCAGCTCGACCCCTCGATCGAGCTCGTCGTGTGCGGGTCGTCGGG
>NZ_RBZY01000072.1 GCF_004022425.1 Microbacterium enclense
GCCGCGGGCGATCAGGCGGACGGCATCGCCGGCGGCGCGCCAGAAGCCGTACTCGGCATCCGGGACGCGACCCGTCGCGGTGCGCTCGGTGGCGCGCCAGATGCGGTCGTAGAACGGTTCACCCACGGTGAGGGTGACGGCGGTGAACGACACGATCGCGAGGAAGGCCACCGCTCCGAAGGAGGCCACAGCGATCGCGGTGCGCAGAACCGTCGCCCAGAGCGGGTCCCAGTCGTTAGCGAAGGGCGTCCAGTCGTCCACGACCTCGCCGAGCAGGAAGCCCCAGCCGACGAGCGCGGCGGCGAAGACGAGGCCGACGACGAACCCGGGGATGAGTCCCAGGGCCATCGCGCCGGGGGAGCGGCGCCATTGGCCGAGGCCACGCAGGAGCATCCGGGCACCGGTGAGGAACTCGCGCATGCGGGCATTCTCGCAGAGGTGCCGGCGAGGTCGGAGGACACTGCCAGGATGTGCGCATGCGCATCCGCACGACCTCGACGCAGCGCACGTACCGGTACGTGCGCCTCACAATCCTCGCCGCGACGCTGCTCATCGCCGTCGCGGTGGCGGTCGAGGCGACCGTCGGCGGGCCGCTCCCGTCGCTGAGCGCGGCGTACTACACCCCCGCGGGGCCCATGTTCGTGGCGGGACTCGTCGTGGTCGCGGCGGCGTTCGCGGCGCTGTCGGGGCGCAGCCTCGAGCAGGGGCTGCTCGACCTGGCCGCGATCCTGGCGCTCGTGATCGCGGTCGTCCCCACCACCGTCGAGTCCGAGGTGTGCGGTGGGGCCGCGCGGTGCGTGCCGCCCGCGGTCGTCCCGACCGTGGTCAACAACGGGGTCGCCGTGGCATCCGTGATTCTTGTCGCGATCGTCGCGGCGGTGGTGCTGACCGTCGTGCAGGGCACGCTGTCGCGGGGCGTCGTGCTCACCGCGTGTATCGCGCTCGCCGTCACGGTGGGGCTCGGCGTGTGGGCGCTCGTCGCGCCCGGGGCCTTTCTCGTGCTCGCGCACAACACCGCGGCCGTGGTCTTCTTCCTGCTCATCGGAGCGGTGGCCACGATCGCGGCGTGGAGGCCGCAGCGCGCGCCGCGGCGGTTCCGTCCCGCGTACGCGGCGGTGGCGATCGGCATCCTGATCGCCCTGGCGGGGCTCGGAGCGACGCTCGTGCTGGCGATCGCGGGGGTGGATGTCACGCGCCCCGTGCCGTGGGTCTTCATCGGCGAAGCGGCGGCGCTCGTGTTCTTCGCCGTGTTCTGGCTGCTGCAGACCGTCGAGCTGTGGAACGAGCCGGATCCGCGGGTGCGGGCCTGACCTTCGTTCCCCGGGAATATCCTCGGAGCCCGTCGGTTGAACTTGATACGTCGTCACTCAAGTCGCTAACTTGAGTCGACTCCACTCACGTATCACAGGAGACGGAATTGCCCGAAGATGTCACCCCCGGCGCCGGGGACAACGGCGCCCAGTCGTTCGACGAGTTCCTCGCGCGCTACCTCGCCGGGGAGCGGGCGCGTGCCGAGCGGTCGATCGACCTCAGCCGGTTCCTGAGCGCCCGGACGCAAGAGGCACTCCAGGAGGCCGGTCGGTACGCCCTCGGTCGCGGCCAGCGCGAACTCGACGCGCTGCACGTCCTGCACGTTCTCGTCGGCCAGTCGCCCGCGCGCGAAGCGGTCGCCCGACTCGGCGCCGACCCCGCCGCGATCGCCCGCGCCGCCGAAACCCGACTCCCGGGCGCCGGTCCCGCCGCCGACGTCGACGGTGCCGTCGTGGCGGGATCGGTTCAGCGCGCGCTGTTCCACGCGTTTCAGGTCGCCCGGGCCGCCGGATCCACCTACGTCGACCCCGACCACCTGTTCTTCGCGCTCGTCCTCGCGCAGGACGCCCCCGCCGGACAGATCCTGGCGCAGGCCGGCGTCACCGCCGAGGCCCTGACGCAGGGCGTGCGCGAGACCGTCGTCGGCGGCGAGCAGACACCGGCGCCGGAGGAAACGGCATCCGCGACTCCGAACCTCGACCGCTTCGGCACCGACCTCACCGCGCTCGCCGCGGCTGGTCGTCTCGACCCGGTCATCGGCCGCGCCGACGAGATCGAGCAGACCATCGAGATCCTCAGCCGCCGCACGAAGAACAACCCCGTGCTGATCGGCGAGGCCGGCGTCGGCAAGACCGCCGTCGTCGAGGGACTCGCCCGCGCCATCGTCGAGGGCGCCGTACCCGAGCGGCTGCGCGACACCCGTGTGGTCTCGATCGACCTGGCCGCGATGCTCGCGGGCGCCCGCTACCGCGGCGACTTCGAGGAGCGCCTCACCCAGACGATGGACGAGATCGCCGCTCACTCCGGCACGCTCGTCGTCTTCATCGACGAGGTGCACACGATCGTGGGCGCCGGAGCCGGTGGCGAGGGGGCGATGGATGCCGGGAACATCCTGAAGCCGCGCCTGGCCCGGGGCGAGCTGCACCTCATCGGTGCGACGACCCTCAAGGAGTACCGCACGATCGAGAAGGACCCCGCCCTCGAGCGGCGTCTGCAGCCCGTGCGCGTCGGCGAGCCGTCGATCACCGACGCGATCGAGATCCTGCGAGGCCTGCGCTCGGCGTACGAGGAGCACCACGCCGTGACCTACACCGATGACGCCCTCCGCGCCGCGGTGGAACTCGGTGACCGGTACCTCCCCGACCGCGTGCTGCCCGACAAGGCGATCGACCTGATCGACCAGGCGGGGGCCCGCCTGCGGTTGCGCCTGGGCGCCACCGTGGACGTCTCCGCGCTCGTCGAGCGCCTCGCCTCGCTCGAGGCCGACAAGAACGCCGCCGTCTCGGCCGAGCACTACGAGGAGGCCTCGCGCATCCGCGACGAGATCGCCGCGGTGCAGGAGCGCCTCGACGCCGCCACGGCGGGCCCGCGCCCGGACGCGGTGGTCGGCGAGCCCGAGATCGCCGCGGTGATCAGCCGGTCCACCGGCATCCCGGTCTCGCGTCTGACCGCGGGGGAGCGCGGACGCCTGGCGGGGTTGGAGGACGACCTGCACGCCCGGGTCATCGGGCAGGATGCCGCGGTCACCGCGGTCGCGAAGGCGGTGCGCCGCAACCGTACCGGCATGGGCGACGAGCACCGGCCGGTCGGATCGTTCCTGTTCCTCGGCCCCACCGGCGTCGGCAAGACCGAGCTCGCCAAGGCACTGGCCGGGTCGCTGTTCGACGACGACTCCGCCGTGATCCGCTTCGACATGAGCGAGTTCGGGGAGCGGCACACCGTGTCGCGCCTCATCGGTGCCCCTCCGGGATACGTCGGTTACGACGAGGCCGGGCAGCTCACCGAGCGCGTGCGCCGGAACCCCTACTCCGTCGTGCTGTTCGACGAGATCGAGAAGGCCCACCCCGACGTCTTCACCCTGCTGCTGCAGGTGCTCGACGACGGGCGTCTGACCGACGGCCAGGGGCGCACGGTCGACTTCCGCAACACCGTCATCGTGATGACCTCGAACCTCGGCAGCGAGTACCTGGCATCCCGGTCGGGAGCCATCGGCTTCACCACGACCGGACGCGACTTCGCCGACGACGACCTGCGCGACCGGGTCATGGGCAAGCTCCGCGAGGCCATGCGGCCGGAGTTCCTCAACCGCGTCGACGACATCGTGATGTTCCGCAAGCTCGAGAAGGAGCAGCTGCGCGACATCGTCCGGCTTCTGCTCCAGCGCACCTCGAAGCGCCTCGCCTCTCGCGAGGTCTCCCTCGAGGTTACCGAGGCCGCCGTCGACCGCCTCGCCGAGGTCGGGTACGAGCCCGAGTACGGCGCGCGGCCGCTGCGTCGGGTCATTCAGCGCGAGATCGACGACCGCATCGCCGACCTCTTCGTCTCGGGCGAGCTGGTCGACGGGGGAGCGGTGACCGTGGATGCCACGGACGCCGGGTTCGTCGTGCGGGCCGCCGTGGAGGCGCTCGCCGCGTAAGGCCCCGGGCCCTCGGAACCTTCGGGTTCCGGGGGCCTTCGTGGTGCCGTGCGTGCGGTCGGCCCTGCACACCTCCTGCCGGCCGCCCCGTCCGGCCCTGTTTCGGCCCGCCTGACGCCGTTCTGCAGGAGTTGGACGGATGCCGTGGCGCCCCTGCCCTGAAGTCGGTGGGGCACGGCAGAGTAGGGGCATGAGTCGTATCGGCACGATCTTCAGCCCGTACCCGCACCCGCCCGAGGAACTGCGCGAGGCCGCGCGGGTCGCCGAGGGTGAGGGGGTGCCCGAGCTGTGGCTGTGGGAGGACTGCTTCCGGTCGTCCGCGTGGGCGGCGGCCGCGGCGGCGCTGGCCGTCACCGACCACCTGCGCGTCGGCGTCGGCATCGCGCCGTTCCCACTGCGCAACGTCGCGGCGTCGGCGATGGAGGTCGCCACGATCGAGCGCATGTTCCCCGGGCGCCTGCTGCCGGGCTTCGGCCACGGCGTGCAGGACTGGATGCGGCAGATCGGCGCCAAGGCCGCCTCTCCGCTGACGCTCATGCAGGAGCAGCTCCCCGCGCTGCGTGCACTCCTGGCCGGCGACACCGTGACCACCGAAGGGCGCTACGTGCGGCTGCGCGACGTCGCGCTCGACTGGCCGCCGGTCGCCGCCCCCCGGGTGTACGCGGCGGCCGAGGGGCCGAAGACCCTGCACCTCGCCGGGGCGGTGGCCGATGGCGTGATCCTCGACAGCCGGCACACCGTCGACGAGGTCGCCGACGCCGTGCGCGCCGTCCGCGCCGGGTGGGCCGAGGCGGGCCGCGAGGGGAGCCCCGACATCGTGGCGTACGTCCTCACGGCGTTCGGGCCGGGCGCGACCGAGCGCGTCGGCACCGTGCTGCAGGACCGACCGGATGCCGCCGACCGGGCGCTGGCGGGATCGGTCGGTGAGGTCGCCGAGGGCGTCGCGCGCTTCCAGGCGGCGGGCGTCGACGACGTCGTGCTGCTCCCGACCGACGACGTCGACTTGCATGTGTTCTTCGCGGCGGTCGGTCAGGTCGCCGCCGAGGTTCCCGCCGCGGGTGGTGTGTCGTGAGCCGCGGCGTCGTCTCGATCGGGCTCGCCGGGTCGCTCGGACCCGACGCGGTCGCCGCGATCGCCCCGGCCGTCGAGGCCGCCGGGTTCCACACGCTCTGGATCAACGACACCCCCGACGGTGACGCGCTCGCGGCCCTCGCCGCCGCCGCGCGCGAGACGACGACGCTGAACCTCGCCACCGGCGTCGTGCCCGTGGACCGTCGGCCGGCCGCCGAGATAGCCGCCGACGTGGCATCCCTCGGTCTTCCGCTCGACCGTCTGACCGTCGGGATAGGGTCGGGTATGGCGAAAGAGGGAGCGCTCGCCCGCGTCCGCGAGGCGATCGCCGTGCTGCACGACGCGGGGATTCCGCGCGTGCTCGTCGGCGCGCTCGGTCCCAAGATGCGCCGCCTCGGCGCCGACGAGGCCGAGGGCGTCCTGCTGAACTGGGTGCCGCCGACCGAGGCTGCGGCGCAGGCCGGGGCGCTCGGCTCCGACGCGCACGTCGCCGTCTACGTGCGCACCGCGATCGTCGATGCGGCGCGCGCGAGGCTCGACGCCGAGACAGCGCGGTACGCGTCCTTCCCGAACTACGCCGCGAACTTCGCGCGAATGGGGGTCGATGCCGCCGACACCACCATCCGAGACGTCACCGAGCTCGGCGGGGCGCTCGACGCCTACACCGCGGCGGTCGACGAGGTGGTGCTGCGAGCGATCGTCCCGGAGGACACGTTCGCGGCGTACCTCGACTTCGTGCGACGGACGGGGCCGACGCCGCTCTGACGCGGCCGCCGCCGCCGGCGCGGATGGCAGACTGAGCGGATGCCACGACGCCGAGGTTCCGCCGTCCGTTCCGTCGCGCGCGGGGCGCTGGCAACACTCCTCGTCGCCGCGGGCATCAGTCACCTGACCTGGGGTCGCCGCGGGTACCGCATCGTCGTTCCGGACTGGGCGACGACGCTGCTGCGAACGGACAAGGACGCCATCGTCGTGGCATCCGGGGCCGTCGAGGTGCTGCTGGGCGTGGGGCTCGTCGCGCTGCCGAGGGAGCATCGGCGTATCGGAGCCACCGTCGCCGCGTTCTTCGTCGCGGTGTTCCCCGGCAACGTGCACCAGTGGCGCACCGGACGTTCGGCGCCGGGGCTGAGCACCGATCGCGCGCGGTTCGTGCGGCTGTTCCTGCAGGCGCCGCTCGTGGCGTGGGCGTGGTGGTCGACGCGCGAGTGAGCGGGACCGCCGGAAACGGTCGCGGCACGCTGCGGTCGGTGCGCTCCGCTGTGGGGTGGGGCGATGTGTGTGGCCCCGGGGCGGTAGAGATGGCCCCGGGGCCACGAAGGCCCCCCGCCGCACCGCCCCGCGGCGCGCTCGCTACGCGGCGTCGCCGAGTTCGAGGATGCCGCGGTCGAACGCGGCCCGCGCCAGCACCTTGTAGCCGTGGTCGGGGAAGAACACCGTGAGACGGTCGGCCTCGACGGCCATCACCGTCCCCGTTCCCCACTCGTGGTGGTCGACGACGGAGTCGACGTGGAGGTCGTCGGCCTCGGCGGCCCCGGCATCGGCGGCGGTGACGGGGGCCGCATCGGCGGCGTCGCACCGGTCGCACGTCCCGCAGTGCTCGGGCGCCTCCACGCCGAAGTACTCCAGCAGTGCGCGCCGGCGACAGCGAACGGTCTCGGCGTAGCCGCGCATGATCTCGATCCGAGAGGCGCGGATGCGCTCCTCGGCGTCGTCGCGTTCGCGGACGGCGGCGACGACGTCTCCCGCGGGTGCGTCCGAGGCGGCTGAGATCCCCTCGGGACCCGATTCGGCCAGTTCGCACGCGACGAGTTGCGTGAGGACGCGTCCGATCGCACGGGCCGAGCGGCCGCTCTCGTCCGCGATGTCCTTGGCGCGAAGCGGGGCCTCGCTTCGGCGCAGCGCGTCCCACACCCCGGCGATGTCGGGTCGACGGCTGTGTCCGCCGGCGAAGAACGACCGCAGCGAGAAGTCCTCGGCGCGGTAGTGCAGGACGGCACGCGCCGGCTGCCCGTCGCGCGCGGCGCGGCCGATCTCCTGCGCGTACGCGTCGAGCGACTCGGTGACATCGGCGTGGATCACCCACCGTACGTCCGACTTGTCCACCCCCATCCCGAACGCCGAGGTGGCGACGACGACGTCGATCTCGCCTGCACTCCAGGCCGCGTGGACCTCGTCCCGCCGCTTCTGCGCCATGCCGCCGTGGTACGGCGCTGCTCGGAGTCCGCCGTCGGCGAGCTCGGCCGCATAGGCGTCGGTCTCCTTGCGGGTCGCCACGTAGAGCAGCGTGGGGCCATCGGCATCCCTCACGTCTTCCAGGACCGCGCGGCGCTTGTCGGCGTCGGTCTCGTGGCGGCGCACCGACATGTGGATCTCGGGGCGGTCCATGCCGCGCACCTCGAGGTGCGGGTCGCGCATGCCCAGGCTCGCGACGATGTCGTCGCGGACCGGACCGGATGCCGTGGCCGTCAGCGCCAGCACCGGGGGATGTCCGAGCGCCTCGACGGCGTCGCCGATGCGCGCGTACTCCGGGCGGAAGTCGAAGCCCCACGCGGACACGCAGTGGGCTTCGTCCACCACGACCAGGCGGACGTCGGCCCGTTTCAGCCGGTCGAAGACCTCGGGTTTGGAGAGCTGTTCGGGGGCGAGGAAGGCGTAGACTGCCTCGCCGCTCTCGATCGCGGCCCAGGCCGCCGTGCGTGCTTTCGCGCCCGTGCGCGAGTTCAGGGCCACGGCGGCCGGAGCGTCCGGCGCGGCGTCGATCGAGGCGATCTGGTCGCGTTGGAGGGCGAGGAGCGGTGAGATCACGACGGTCACCCCGCCCAGTTCGCATCCCGCGATCTGGTAGACCGCCGATTTGCCCGCCCCCGTCGGGAAGACGACGAGAGTGTCGCGACCGCCGACGACCGCGTCGATCGCCTCGGCCTGTCCGGGCAGGAGGGCATCCCATCCGAAGACCTCGCGGGCGGTGCGGGCGGACTGTTCGGCGGTGGCGGGAGCGTTCACGTGACCTCGTTCCTGGGGGAGGACACCAGCACACGCCACGGATCGGCGACGCAATCGGGGGTTGCGGAGAGCCGCGCGGTGTGATGAGTGGCGGTCGTCGCGGCGACGACCGCCGCTGTAGTGGCCGCGATAAACGCGATTCGCGACGAGAAACGGGGTGCGAACGCGTTTCTCGTGGTGGATCGCGTTTCTCGGCGATGGCATCCGCAACCCCGGAGCGCAAGTCGATCCGCGATGTCGGAGCGGGATGCCAGGATGCCCCCATGCTCTTCGGTGAACTGCAGGTCGCGCTGGCGACCGTGGCCGCCACCCGCTCGCGCCTGGCGAAGGTGGACGCCCTCGCCGGCGTGCTCATCCGGCTCGCGCCGGACGAGATCGTGCCGGCGCTCGGTGTGCTGACGGCGGCACCGCGGCAGGGGCGGCTCGGTGTCGGGTGGCGCACGCTCACGGCCCGGGGCGGCGATCACGCCGAAACGGGGTCGCTGACCGTCGCCGACGTCGACGCGGCGTTCTCGGAGCTCGCCGCGATCTCCGGCAGCGGTTCGGGTGCCGTGCGCACCGCTGTCCTCGCCGATCTGTCGCAGCGGGCGACCGCCGACGAGTGGGACCTGCTCGTCCGCGTCATGACGGGTGAGCTGCGGACGGGGGCGCTCGAGGGCGTGCTCCTCGACGCCGTCGCGCGCGCCGCGGATCGCGACGGCGAGCTCGTGCGCCGCGCCGCGATGCTCTCGGGCGACCTCGGGGAGACGGCGGTGGTGGCCTTGACCGGATCGGTGGAGGAACTGGCATCCATCGGGCTCGTGGTGGGGCGCGGCGTGCAGCCCATGCTCGCCTCGACGGCGGCGTCGGTCGACGAGGCGCTGACCGTGGCGGGGCTCTCGTCGGTCGAGTACAAGCTCGACGGGGCGCGCGTGCAGGTGCACCGTCACGGCGACGAGGTCCGGGTCTTCACCCGCACTCTGGCCGACGTGACGCATCGGGTGCCCGAGATCGTCGAGGCCGTGCGGGGGCTGCCGGTGACGGACGTGATCCTCGACGGCGAGACGCTGTCGCTCGACGACGACGGTGCCCCGCGGGCCTTCCAAGACACGATGGCCCGCTTCGGTGCCGAGACCGCGCGCGAGATCGCGCTGCGGCCGTGGTTCTTCGACCTCCTGCACGTCGACGGTCGCGACCTCGTCGACGAGCCGCTCTCGGAGCGCCGGGCCGAGCTGGAGCGCATCGCCGTCGACTTCCTCGTCCCCTCGCTCGTCACGGCTGATCCGGATGCGGCCGAGGAGTTCTCGCGGGCCGCCCTGCGCGCCGGACACGAGGGGGTCATGGTGAAGGGTGTCGACGCTCCCTACACGGCGGGCCGGCGCGGCAAGAGCTGGCTGAAGGTCAAGCCCGTGCACACCTTCGATCTCGTGGTGGTGGGCGTCGAGTACGGGTCGGGGCGCCGTTCGGGATGGCTGTCGAACCTGCATCTCGCTGCGCGCGACCCGGAGGGGGCGTTCGGCGCTGCGGGTGGCTTCGTCATGGTCGGCAAGACGTTCAAGGGGCTCACCGACGAGCTCTTGCGGTGGCAGACCGCGCATTTCTCCGAGCGTGAGATCGGTTCCGTGTCCGGTGGAATCCGGGTGGCGCCCGACACCGTCGTCGAGATCGCGATCGACGGCGTGCAGCGCTCGACGCGCTATCCCGGCGGCGTCGCTCTGCGCTTCGCGCGCGTGAAGGGGTATCGCCCGGACAAGCCGGTCGGGGAGGCCGACACGATCGAGACGCTCCGCGGGCTGCTGCCCGGCGCGGGCGCGACCGACGACGCGGGTGCGTCGCCGATGGCGGCGGGCGCGGGCCCGACGGAAGGGTGAGCCGATGAGCCGTGTGCCGTGGTGGGACGGGGAGCTGGAATACCGCAGCTTCGGGACGCCGGGCGCGCCGCGCGCGATTCTCGTGCTGAGGACGGGGGACGGCGCAACGATCGACCCCGACGTGCGCGTCACCTCGGGCTTCGACGTGCGGATCGTCACGGTGGGTCTCGACGCGCCCGAGCTCGAGGATCCGCCCGCGTTCGGTGGTCAGACCGCGGCCGGACTCACCGTCGACGCCCTGCGGGACCTGCTGGCGCGTGAGGCGCCCGGCACGTCGATCGGACTCGTGGGGGAGCGGTCGGCGGGTCCGATCGCCGTGCACCTCGCCGCCGCGATGGGACCCGTCGTCGATCGACTCGCGATCGTGGGCGTGCTGAGCCCGACCGACCCTCTGAGCCGTGATCTGCACACGCCGCTGCTCGATGAGGTCGTCGCCGACACCCTCGTCGTCGTGGGCGGCGACGGGCCGGCCGGGGTCCACGATGCCGAGTGGTACGAGCGGCGCATCCCCTCGGCGCGTGTCGAGGTCATCGCCGCCGACGACCTCGACACCATCAACGGGCACGTGACTCTGTCAGCGGTCTGGGCCAGCGTCCTCGCGCACGTGGCCCCCGGCGCGGAGCGTCGCTGACGCGCGCGGCGCGGCGCCGCTCACG
>NZ_RBZY01000073.1 GCF_004022425.1 Microbacterium enclense
GCGGCTCGAGCCACAAAGCGCACGCCACACTCGAAGGAGCAATTGATGCCATCTATTCCTACATTGTCGTTGGACGACGCCAAACGTGTCATCGCGGCAGCAGAAGCTGAATCCAGCACGCAGGGTCAGCCCAGTAACATCGCCGTCGTCGATGCCGGCGGCAATCTCGTCGCTCACGTACGGATGGACGGAGCGTGGCTGGGCAGCATCGACATCTCGATCAACAAAGCTTTCACGGCCCGAGCGTTCGACACAGCCACCAAAGACCTCGGCGACCTCGCCCAACCCGGTGAGCAGTTTTACGGCATCAACGCCTCCAACGACGGTCGGGTGATGATCTTCGCCGGTGGCATCCCGCTCGAGCGCGACGGCCAGGTCGTCGGCGCCGTCGGCGTCAGCGGAGGAACCGGCGTCCAAGACCAGGCCGTCGCCGAAGCCGCCGCCAGCGCCTTCTGAGACCGACCCGCACCGAACCCGGCCCCCGGCCGGCACGGGGCTGGATGCGTGCGTCGTCGACGTAGACGGTCACGGCTCGGACCTGACGGCCAACCAGCACCTCCTCGGCGCAGCACCGAGATCATGGCGGCCGACGTCCACGCGTCCAAGCTCCCGTAGTCCGCCAACGCACGAGACGATCGCGCCCCTCCGAGCCGTAGCCAGGTCGCGACGCAACGCCACGCTGCGTTGCCGAGCGGTGCGAGGCCTATCGACACACGGACAGGATGCCGGCCGCGAGGGGTCCGTCGCAGAGGAGAGCGACGTCGGTGTCGGGCAGAGCCGTGAGTCCAGCGCATCGCGCGACCACCAGAACCGAACAGCCCCTGACCTGCGTTTCCGCAGGTCAGGGGCTGTTCGCCGGAGCCCCCCGTGGGAATCGAACCGACGACCTCATCACGTCGGCTTTGCGTCTATCGCTTGATGCGCCCACTGGGCAAACGAGCCGCTGACCTGCGCAAACGCCGAGCGTGGGGGACACCGCCATCCGGTGGTGACCGACGACGACCGACCAGTACCGACCGTTTCACCGGAGCTTGCGGCGGCGCCGAAGCCGAGCAAGCTCCATTCCTTTAGCTCACCGCGCCCTCCTCCTCGCCGGTCCCGTCGTCGTCGAAGACGTTTCGGGGGTCTTCTGAGACGACGGTGTAGGTCGGCCGGGACGCGTTGGTCCGCAGATAGACGTGGAGGTCTCCCGACGACGGAGGTTCCTACGCCATCCATCCGAAAGACCTCGACGTGACCGACGCTACCCCGCCGGCCGGCTTCGGCCGCCCTGACCTGACCTGACCGCCTTCGCTCGACTCGACGGCCTCGGTCTGAGCGTGACCGGACAACGACTTGAACCGGATCGTGCGGTCCGCGTGCCGCGTGATGGAACCAGATCAGTGGTGCCGACGGTGCGGCAGCGAAGGCGCTGCTCGTGACACCGTGATCCGGCGGTTGGCCCACGAGCCGCAGGGCTGGCGACCGACCGTGCTGGAAGTTGTAGTGCGCCGCTACCGCTGTGCCGACTGCGGACACGTGTGGCGCCAAGACACCAGCGCCGCGGCGGAACCACGCGCGAAGCTCTCGCGCACCGGGCTGCGGTGTGCGCTGGAGGGGATCGTGGTCGCACACCTCACCGTCGCCCGTGTCGCCGAGGGACTCGGGGTCGCGTGGGACACCGCCCCAACGGCGCGGTCTTGGCTGAAGGCAAGCGACTGCTGATCAACGACCCACGCGGTTTGAGGGCGTGAACGTCATCGGCGTCGATGAGCACGTCTGGCGCCATACCAGGCTTGGCGACAAGTACGTTACCGTGATCATCGACCTCACCCCAGTCCGCGATGGCGCCGGCCCAGCAAGGCTGCTCGACATGGTCGAGGGCCGGTCGAAGGCGGCGTTCAAGACCTGGCTCGCCGACCGCGACGACGCCTTCCGTGAGCGGTCGAGGTGGTCACGATGGACGGCTCCATCGGGTTCAAGACCGCCGCTGCAGAGGAGATCCCGGACGCGGTCACGGTGATGGATCCCTTCCACGTCGTGCGCCTGGCCGGTGACGCCCTCGACAGGTGTCGGCGCCGGGTCCAACTCGCGCTCCACGGGCACCGTGGGTTCAGGGACGACCCGCTCTACAAGTCGCGGCGCACGCTACACACCGGCGCGGACCTGCTCACCAACAAGCAGAGCGACAGGCTACGCGCGCTGTTCGTTGGTGACGCTCACGTCGAGGCCGAGGCGACCTGGGGTGTTTACCAGCGCATGACCGCCGCCTATCGCCACGAGGACCGGCAACGTGGCCGCGAGCTCATGGAGAAGCTGATCACCGACCTCAGCGCCGGCGTCCCTAAGGTGCTCACCGAGCTCACCACCCTGGGCCGGACCCTGGAGAAGCGAGCCGCTGACGTGCTCGCCTACTTCGAACGACCCGGCACTAGCAACGGGCCGACCGAGGGGCTCAACGGACGGCTCGAACACCTACGCGGCTCCGCACTCGGGTTCCGCAACCTGACCAACTACATCGCCCGAAGCCTGCTCGAGACCGGCGGCTTCAGACCCCAACCCCTACACCCCCGATTGGGATGAGCCGCTTTCCGGGGGTGAAGCGCAGCGTGTCAAGCTCGCGACCGAGTTGCAGCGGGCGCAGCGCCGAGACACGCTGTACGTCTTGGACGAGCCGACCTCCGGGCTCCACTGCGCCGACACGGATCGTCTGGTCGCGCATCTGCAGACGCTCGTCAAGGCGGGTAATACTGGCGTCGTCGCGGCAGAGCTCGATATGCGTGTCATCGCAGTGGCCGACCACGTGATCGATCTAGGGCCCGGTGCGGGCGACGCTGGCGGGACCGTGGTTGCAGCTAACACGCCCGAGCACGTCGCGAACAAAGGCGTCGGTGCTTCCGCCGGCTACCTCACCGCCGCACCGCACGCAGCCATCAACGTAACCCCATCCTGACGAGTGACGAGATCGTAGTCTCGGGCGGGGAGCTTAGAGGCCAGGACGTCCAACTCCTCGATCGTGGGTTCGCTAAACAGTTTGCCGGCCAGAAGCGCGGATCCCCCCGCGATAGAGAGACACGCCCTAGCTCTGGGCCTCGCCGAGGCGCGCTTCGGGCGTGAGCTCGGCGCGGAGACCGCCGCCGGTCGCAGCCCGGGCAAGAGCGCGACCCAGCGCAGGTGCCTGCTTGAACAAATTGTGACCGGCCACAAAAAAGACAGAGCCCGCCTCCCACACGGCCACGCCGTCCTCACTCCACGGGAGGTCGGTCACCCAGCAGTGAAGGAAGTCGCGCGGCTCAGGGTGAAGACCGGGCAGCGCCCGTGTCACGTACTCGCGTGCGCGTTCGTCCAGCGATCGAATCGCCGCCGGGTCGATGAAAGTTCCGTCGTCGCGGACGCCGACGGTGTCGCTGAGTCCAACCGAATAGCTGCTATTACCCGGTAGCGGCGTCGCGTAGACGCCGACCTCGCCGAAGACGCCGCTACTGTCCTGCAGGCACGCGACTCGTGCCGGGGCGGCGGCTTTCACGTCGAAGGTCAGCCTGACGTGTGCGGCGAGGCGAACCGGCAGCGACAGGCCGACGCTGCGTGCCAGGCGGGCGGTTTCGCGGCCGGCGCACACGACCACCTTGGAGTAGATAGACCGGTCGGTGACGCTGCGCACCTCGACCGTTCCATCGGCGCGGGGATCGATGGAGATGACCTCACCGGTGGTGACCGCATCTGCAAGGGCACCCGTGAGTGCCGTGATTGCGGCGCGGGTGCGGATCGCGCCGCCTGACTCGTCGAGCACCGCTGGCCCCGAGTACCCAGCGAGCAGCGGCATCCGCCGGGCGACCTCGGCCGCGTCGATCTCGTGAGCTTCCACGCCGCCGACCTCGTCGAGCACCCGCAGCCGCGCCAGGGCGCTGTCTCCGATCGCCAGGACACCGTCTGATGAGACCAGCTCGACATCGAAGTGTTCGGCCCACTCATCCCATACGCCGCGGCTTTCGCGCGCGAAAGCGACGAGTCGCGGGTCGTCGTGGGCATGCCGGAAGATCCGCGACTCGCCTGCGGACTGACCCGTCCCGGGCAGACCAGCCTCGTACAAGCGCACCGGCACGCCCTGCTCCCGCAGCGCGTACGCCGTCGACAGACCGACGATCCCGCCCCCGATCACTGCTACCTCGGGTGCACGCGTCGTGGCAACGCCGTCGTCAGTTCCTGTCATCGCGGTTCCCCGATCTGTTGCTGATTAGCGATAGGCCGCAAAAGAAGGGGCCGCTGCCACGACGTCAGCGGGCTGTGTAAGCCCGAAGTCACCGCGCGCAGCGACCCCTCCTTTCTGTGCCAATACTCCCGGGCTGTCGTGTCAGGCGGGGAGTTTGGAGCCCAGGACGTCGAGCTTCTCGATCGTCGGTTCGCTGAACAGTGTGCCGGTCTGCTCGCCGAGAGCGGTCGCTACTGCGCCGGACAGGTGCGCGTCGCGGCCGGCGTCATCGGGGAACACGTCGAAGATCCCGAAGGAAGAGGGGCCGAGACGAATCGCGAACCACGCTATGGTGGCCGGTTCCTCCTCGACGAGTCCTCGCCCGATGCCGAGAAATTCTTGGACCTCGTCTTCCTTGCCGGGCAGGGCCTCCAGCCTGACAAGCAGTCCCTTTGTCACGCTCATGACGTCACCTCCTCCTGGGTCGAGTTGCTCGCAAATTTCGCCACGATCGTGTCGCAGAACGCAGGCAGGTCCTCGGGTGAGCGGCTGGTGATCAGATTCCCGTCGACCACGACGTCCTGGTCGACGACGTCAGCACCGGCGTTGCGCAGGTCTGTGCGGATGCTCGGGAAGGACGTCAAGGTGCGACCTCCGACCACGCCAGCCTCGATCATCGTCCACGGCCCGTGACAGATCGCCGCCACGGGCTTGCCACTCTCCACGAAGTCGCGGACGAAGGAGACGGCGTCCTTGTCGACCCGGAGCTGGTCGGGGTTCACCGTGCCGCCGGGAAGCAGCAGGGCGTCGTAGTCGCCCACCGAGGCATTGGCGACCAACCCGTCGACGGTGAACGTGCCCGCTTCATCCAGGTCGTTCTCACGGGCCTTGATCTCGCCGTCGTGGATCGAGAGGACCTCGGTCTGAGCGCCGGCCCGTTCCAGTGCTTCGCGGGGTTGCTCGAGCTCAACGCGTTCGACTCCGTCGGCGGCGAGGATCGCGACCCTCTTGCCCTGGAGATCTGCTGCCATCTCAGTTTTCCTTCTTTCCGTTTGACATGCCGGGCTTGATGAGGACCTTGGTCCAACCCTTGGACCGGGCGTCGAAGTTCTTATAGGCATCGGCGGCTTGGTCCAGCGAGATTTCGTGGGAGACGATCCACGAAGGGGTCGCCTTGCCGGCCGCGATCAAGTCTCGCAGTCGGCGGTTGTACCGCTTGACCGGGGCCTGACCGCTTCCCATGGTCTGACCCTTGAACCAATGTGTGCCGTAGTCGATGGCTGCCTTGCCCTGTTTGGCCAATTCGCCCTTGGCCCCCGGGTCCTGGGGGATGAACACGCCAACGGTGCCGATTCCTCCGGTGAAGCGGACCGCGTTGATGAGCATGTTCAGCGTGGCGGCGGTGTCCTCGTTGCCCTGGGGATCGTGGGCCTGGTAGCCCACGCATTCGCAACCACGGTCAGCTCCGAGCCCCATCGTCTCGTCCAGCACAGCCTGCACGGGGTCGACCTTGGAGTCGTCGATGGCAATCGCACCGATCTGCTCGGCCAACGCGAGCCGGTCAGGGTGACGATCGACCACCATCACCTTCGCGGCACCCTTGATCATCGCGGACAGGGCAGCCATCAGCCCGACCGGGCCCGCCCCGGCGATCACAACGCTGTCGCCGGGTATCACGCCGGCCATCTCGGTGGCGTGGTAGCCGGTGGGGAAGATGTCAGAGAGCATGACGTAATCGTTCTCCTTCTCCTCCGCATCCTCGCCCAGGCGCAGCGCGTTGTGGTCACCGAAAGGCACGCGGAGCAGCTCCGCCTGGCCACCGCCGTAGGGACCCATGTCGGCGAACCCATAGGCCGCTCCGGCCAAGGATGGTTCGGGCTGGGTGGTGAGACAGTAGTTGGTCAGGCCGCGTTCGCAGTTCTTACAGAAGCCGCACGAGATGTTGAACGGGAGCACAACCCGGTCTCCGACCCTGACCTTCTCCACGCCGCTGCCGACTTCGATGACCTCCCCCATGTTCTCGTGACCGAACGTCCGGCCTACCTCGAAGGACGTCCGCCCCTCGTACATGTGCAGATCCGAGCCGCAGATGTTCGTCGTCGTCACCCTGACCAGGACATCGGTAGGGCGCTCGATCTTCGCGTCCGGGACGTCCTTCGTGCTGACCTGACGGGGCCCCTCGTACACCACTGCCTTCATGTCCACTCCCATCAGATGTATTGCTCGATGCTTCTTTGACGGGGCCTCGACAACGCCGGCCCTCCGCGAGACAGCAAACGCCCCCGCCGAACGACATGTCAAGGGGCTCGCCCTTGAGTTGACGTGTAGCGATCGAGCCGGGATAGTGCCCGGGTCCCGCTGCGCGGAACCCTCTCCCCCAGTCTCAGGGCATGGGGTTTCTCGGATCAAAAGAGCCACAGTCGACACCCGACCAGCGCCGTCGATGCCTGGGATGCCGCACTCGCGGATCACAGCAAGGAGATGCTGAGCCGGCTGCGGGCCGAGGTTGAGCAGATTCAAGCCGAGGCTGACGCCTCGGACGACCTGGCGGACGAGCACACGGAATAGAACATCTGTTCTAAAATCGATAACCTGGCGGTCCGCAAGGAGGATCGGCAGTGGGTACATCGAAGCGATACGCGTCGGCGGTCGATCGCAGGATGGATACCCGGATACTGGAGCGGATCGCTGCGGAGGCCGGCCCCCTGCAGTCGCTCTCGAGCGCTGAGCTGCGGTTAGACGTAGAACCGGTGACTATCGACCCGCGGCCGAAGCCGGCGAAGGCGTGGGTGCGCTTCGGCGCGACGCCGGCGCTCGTCGACGCGGAGGTCTGCCGGTGGACAGCGGATGCCTGCGCGATCAGGTTCCGCGTGGGCGAGACGGAGATGAAGGCATGGGTATGGGCCTCGGCGGTCACGCCGGCCTCTCCTGGAAGGCGCTGAACGTCCCTGTGGACGGTTTCTGCGGCGCCGCCGGCATCCCGGTTGCCTGGCGTCATGGATGACGACGAATGGCCAGGCTTCTCCCCTACCTGTGAGCGCTGCCTGGTGCAGCTGCAACCGTCGTGGAACCCGCCGACTCCCCCGGTCTGGCGGTGCCCGAATTGCGGCCTGGTGCGCGTGTTCTAGCCGATCTGGCGATCGGCGAGCAAAGCAAGCCCGAAAACGTCGGACGACGGTAGGTCGCTATTCACTCGCAAGGAACGAGCAGCTCCGAGGTACCATCCGCTCCTTCAGTCAACGAGCCATCTGATCGTGTCCCGGTTCCATACCGGGTCTGTACACGGGCTTTGCGGGGGGAATGACGTAGCCCAACGTTACAATCCCCGCCGCGATCAATCCGCCACGCCAATTCCAGAACGCCACTCCGGACGCCGCCCAGTAGGCAGCGGCGGTAAGACCATATTTGATGGTGAGGCGGCGAGGATAAGCCTCGGTCAGCCTTTGATCGGGTAGACCTTTGGCGGTGGCGTGCACTCACCGAAGAAACCACCAGGTCGCCGGTGCCGCTGCTATGCCCAGGTACCAGAGGGCGGCGGTTGTGCTGTCCGCATCTCCACCGAAATGTTCGACCAACGGGCGCGCGGGAAATGGAGTGATACTGACCGCAGCCAAGAAGCCGATGGTCAGCAGGTTGTAGCCATGGTCGGTCTTCTCTAGCAGCTTGCCGCTGAAATGGCTGTGGGCCCAATAGAGGCCGATGAGGATCACGCTGAGGACGTAGGCGGCGTAGTCCGGTGCCAGCTTCAGGTAGGCCGCGGCGAGGTCGCCATCCTCAGGCCTCGGTGCGTGCAGTTCCACCACAGGAAGTGTGATCGCGATCGCAAGCACCGCGTCGTTGAACGCCTCGAGCCGATCCGTCTCACGTTCGGTTCCCTTGAGAGAAAACCGCCATTTGAGCTAGAGCATCTCGAGCGGGCGACGGTCGCGTGGCCGAGGAAATGCCGCGTCGAGTGTCGCAAGGTCGGCGTCGGAGAGGACGATATCTGCGGCTGCCCGGTTCTCCCGCACATGTGCGATCGAACTCGCCTTCGGGATGGCGATGAGGCCATCGTGCCGCAACGTCCAGGAAAGTGCGACCTGCGCAGGGGTAGCACCGACCTTGGCTGCGATCTTCACAAGGGAGGGATGGTTTGAGAGTCGTCCCTGCTCGACGGGACTATACGCCATGACAGGCATTTCATGAGCGACGAGCCACGGCAACAATTCCAACTCAGGGCCTCGACGGACGAGATTGTAGAGAACCTGATCGGTCACGCAGCCATCCCCGCCGGCAGAAACAAGCTCGTCCATGTCGTCAGTATCGAGGTTGCTGACACCCCAATACCGAATCTTCCCGGCCGATTTCAGCGCCTCCATCGCTTCTATCGTCTCAGCGAGCGGCACCGATCCCCGCCAGTGGAGCAGGTAGAGGTCGAGCCGGTCGGTGCCGAGACGTCCCAAGCTCGCCTCGCATGCGCGTGAAAGGCGTGCGCGCGAGGCGTTCTGCGGATACGCCTTGCTGACGAGGAACAACTGGTCGCGCCGGTCGCCTAGCGCTTCGCAGATCAGCGTTTCCGCCGCGCCGTCGCCGTACATCTCGGCAGTATCAACGAGCGTCATGCCCAGCTCGACACCGGCGATCAACGCGGCGATCTCGTCGGATCGTCGCTCAGCACGCTCGCCCATCTTCCAGGTGCCTTGACCCATCGAAGGAACGACTTCTCCGCCCGGCAAAGTCACATGCCTCATATGCCGTCACTCCTTCAGATGTTCTCGGGTCGCCGCGTCTACCCACCCCCGGAGGGTACAACGCACACCACACGCTCGCGTCCCCCATCTATGACAGGCGTACCGGGGACGCCGGCGCGCAGGGCAGTTTCTCGGTCGGCTCGTCCACGTCCCGCACGGCGGCAATGGACCAAGCAGGGTCGCGGACCCAACTGCCCTCGATCGTCCTCACAGTCGGCGCGCTCCTATTGTTGCTGTTCGGAAAGGCCCTTCTGACCCCGAAGTCGGTCGCGATCTGCTTGATCGTCACACCATCTTCACGACCGCGAGCCACGCGCACGACATCGTCGCGGAACTCACGAGGATAGGGCTTGGGCATGATGACATCCTCCCAGCGGCACCAACCAGCACCACAGATCAGGTGTCACCTATCCGTGCAGCAGTCCCGTCGGCTCGGGGGCACCGTCAGTGTCGCGCCAGTTATCGTGTCGCGCGAACCTCGCAGTCCGATTCGTCCTCTGCAATGAACACACTTTCAACCGTCACGTCCCAGTGCCTGTACCGGCCCGATCCCTCGAGCTCGCGCTCGATCCTGTTCATGAAAGAGGTCGTCGCGCTGCCCACGTGGGGCAGGAACGGGCCGTAGTGAACCGCCCTCTCGTCGCCTACCGGACACTAGGCTCGCGTTCATGGGAACGATCTCATTCGCCTTCTTCGGCATCGACCGCCCCACCTTGGATAGCGACGTCCGCCGGCTCACAGCCGACACCGCGTCGCAGCTCCCGCACTGAACGAGCGACGCCGACCGACGCCGCTCCCCGAGAGAAAGAAGCACACAATGTCAAACTCGCTCGATGGCAAGGTCGCACTCGTCACCGGTGGTGGCGGAGGGATCGGGCGCGAGACCGCGAAGGTCCTCGTCGACCACGGCGCACGGGTCGTCGTCGCCGACCTGTCCGAGAATGCCGGCAACGGGACGCTCGAGTACATCGACGGCGGAGACGCCGTGACGTTCGTCCGGGCGGACGTGACCGACCTCGCGTCGATGCAGCACCTGGTCCAGGCCACGGTGGACCGCTACGGCCGACTCGACATCGCGCACAACAACGCCGGCATCGAGGTCACCGGCCCCGACCTCGCCGACGTTACGGTGGAGCAGTTCGACAAGGTGATCGCCGTCAACCTCACCGGAGTGTTCATCAGCATGAAGGCCGAGATCCCGCAGATGCTAGCGCAGGGCGGCGGATCCATCATCAACACCGCCTCGTCCCTCGGGCAGGCCGCCATCGCCCACCAGTCCGCCTACGTCGCGTCGAAGCACGGCGTCATCGGCCTCACCCGAGCCGCCGCGGTGGAGTACTCCGACAAAGGCATCCGCGTGAACGCAGTGCTGCCCGGGGTGATCCAGACGCCAATGATAGACGCGCTGGAGGAGACCTACCCCGGCTTCAAGGACGCG
>NZ_RBZY01000074.1 GCF_004022425.1 Microbacterium enclense
CGCACGCCGCGGTACGGCTCGGCGGTGACGAGCCTCTCGGCGGTCAGTGTCGCCAGAGCGGTCCGCGCGGTGTGGCGCGAGACACCGTACGTCGCGCTCAGCTCCTCCTCGCGGAGGGGCGCGCCCGGAGCGAGCTCGCCCGACAGGATGCCGCGGCGTACCGCGTCCGCGACGACATCGGCCGTGCGGGGACCGGGGGTTCCGTCGCGCGGGGGAGTGGTGCCGGGGCGGAGCGGCAGCATCGGGGGATCACGCCGGGGCCGTGGCATCCGGAACCTCCTCACGCCGACGGGACGGAGCCGACACGACGGCGAGGCCGATCGCGATGAGCGCGAGGCCGATCGCGCTCACGGCCGTCAGCTGCTCGTGCAGCACGAGGAGCCCGAGGATCGTCGCGCCGAGCGGCTCGGCGAGCGTCAGCGTCGAGACGGTCACGGCGGTCAGGCGCGCCAGCCCCCACCCGAACAGCAGGTACGCGACGGCGGTGGTCACGACGCCCAACCACAGCGCGAGCCCAATTCCGTTCGGGGTGAAGAGCCACGACGTTCCTGCGACGAGCAGCACGGGGAGGCTCGCCACGGCCGCCACTCCGAAGACCGTTCCCATGACGCGTGTGGAGTCCCACCCCCTTTCGATCAGCGTCTTACCGCACACGGTATAGAGGGCGTACGACATCCCGGCTCCCGCGGACGCGAGGAGTCCCCCGGGGGCGAGCGCGACCGCGCCGCCGGTCACCCCCGACACGAGGACGACCCCGGCGAGAGCGATGGCGGTGGCGAGCATCCACCGGCCCGAGGGCAGGCGGCGGGAGCGAATGGCATCCACGATTCCGGTCGCGATCGGCGCCGAGCCGAGAGCGACGACCGTGCCGATGGCCACGCCGTTCTCGCGCGTGCCGAGGAAGAACAGGGGCTGATAGGCGAGCACCCCCGCGGCGCCGATGGCGATGAGCAGTGCCGTCGGACCCGTCGCCGTGCCGGTCCGAACGCGCGGGCGGGCCCGCAGCAGGGCGATGAGACCCAGGATGCCGCCGCCCACCACGATCCGCGCGGCACCAACGGCCAGGGGGGAGGCGTCGACGCCGGCGAGCGCCTGGGCCGTGCCGGTCGTGGCGAAGCAGAGCGCAGCCGCGAGAACCGCGAGGGCAGGAAGCATGAGCAGATTGTTACACAATCTGCTCATGTCCGTCAGTCCCGCAGGGACTGCACCATGGACCGAAGGGCTTTTCGTGCCGCGGACTGCTCGGCATCCGTCATCCCGCCCAGCATGCGCCGCTCGACCGACCGCACGGCCGCACTCGCACGAGCGAGGTCGCTGCGCCCCTTCTCGGTGAGCCTCGTGGGAAGGGCTTTCCCCGCGGGGGCGCTCTCGGCGCGCTCGACAATGCCATCGCGCTCCAGTGCTTGCAGGAGCACGTTCATCGACTGCCGCGTCACGAACGCCCCGCGGGCCAGGTCCGAGTTCGACGAGCCGGGGCGCTGGGCAAGCTGCTCCAGGCAGGAGTAGTGAGTGATCGTCATCCCGAGTGGGCGCAGAACGTCTTCCATCGCCACGCGAAGGGCGCTCGACGCTTCCTTCACGAGATACCCGAGCGACGTCTGCAGATCGATTCCCTCTTGCGCCATGTCAGTAGTCTGACATACAGTGGATGTCAGTTATCTGACACGAGGAGAATCCCATGCCCGTCACCGGACCCGACTTCATCTCCCTGCAGGTGCGCGATCTCGACGCCTCGCAGTCCTTCTACGAGAAGTACCTCGGCCTCGTCCGATCGCCCGCCGGTCCGCCGCACGCCGTCGTCTTCGACACCGCGCCGATCGCCTTCGCCATCCGAGACCTCGCACCCGGTACCGATCTGACCGGCGTCACGCAGCCCGGCATCGGCACCGCCCTCTGGCTGCACGCCACAGACGCGCAGGAGATCCACGACGCGCTCGCCGCCGACGGGCACCGCATCGTCTCCGCGCCCATCGACGGTCCGTTCGGTCGCACCTTCACTTTCGCGGACCCCGACGGCTATCACGTCACCCTCCACGACCGCGCGTGAATCCGGGCCGCCGGTGAGGCCGGGCAGGTCGGTCGGGGCCGGGCCGTCTCGTGGAGTCCGGTCCCGACGCGCCGGTGGCGGATGCCGCTGGCCCGGCGTGTCGGCGACGAACTCCGCCGGAGGGCCCGGGATGTCGTCGCGGCGCCCGCGGCGGAAGCGCCCCGCACGGCCGGGTAACGTGGGCGCATGGCGACGACGGCGGGGCGAGGCATCCTGGCCCTGGGGGCCGTCGCCCTCCTCCTCGTGATCGGGGTGGCTCTCGCGCTGGTCATCGACCCGTTCGCCCGTGTGCCCCTCGAGGTCGACCCGGCGACGGAGTGGATCGCCCGTGCCCTGCTCCTCCTCGCCGTCGCGTGGGTCGTGATCGGCATGCTCGCCGCGCGGACACGGCTGGTTGGCCGCCCCGGCGCCGCCGCCGCGCGCGCGACGTGGATCGCCTCGACGCGGCCCTGGCGTGCGCGCGAGTCGACGCTCGGCTCGCTCCCGCTGGACCGCTGGTTCATGATCGCGATTCCGGGGGGTCTCCTCGTCGCCACGCGGATCGTCCAAGCTCCCCGCGACGGGCTCAGCAGCGTCGTGCTCGCCGTCGTCGGGTGGCTCGTGTTCGCGCTCGCCGTTCGGCTTCTGCTCGGTGCGCGCTCGCCGTGGCCCATCATCGCCGCGGTGGGAGGCGCGCTGGTGCTGCGCTGCATGGTCGCGCTGGCGGCAGTGGCGATGTCCGGACGTGACGGCGCCTGGCCCGCGCTCTGGAACATCCCGGGCGTTCGGATCGCCTATCTGGCTGTGGCCTTCGCGCTCGTCGCCTGGGTCTTCATCGTCGCCGGCTGGTCGCTGCGCCCGCAACTGGGTCCGCGCCGCGCGGCGGGGATCGCGCTCGGGGGCGTCGGCATCGCGTTCGCACTGCCGACCGCGACATCCGCCATCGTCGGACCGGACACGGCGCTTCCGTCGTGGAACAGCCAGATCGGCGTCCTGCCGTGGCGCCTCGCCCGGGTGGCGGGCATGTACGACGCCCGCATCCCCACCGAGGCGCTCATCGCGGTCGCGATCATCGGCATCCTGGTGACGGCCATCGGGCTCGTCCTCGCCCTCCCGCTGCGGCCGGGCGAGCGGCGCCGACGCGTCGCCTGACCGCGGGGTCAGCGGGCGAGCGTGCGATCGAACGGTCCGCCGCGGCGGATCTCGCGCACCTCGGTGCCCAGCGGCATCAGAGACACCGGCACGAGCTTGAAGTTCGCGATCCCGAGCGGGATGCCGATGATCGTGAGGCACAGCGCGAGACCGGTGACGATGTGGCCCAGCGCGAGCCACCAGCCGGCCAGGACGACCCAGACGATGTTGCCGAGGAGCGACCCCAGGCCGGACCGCGGCTTGGCGACGACCTCGCGTCCGAAGGGCCACAGGGCGTAGAGGCCGATCCGGAACGAGGCGATGCCCCACGGAATCGTGAGGATCAGGATGCACAGCACGATGCCGGCGGCGAGGTAGCCGAGGAACAGCCAGAACCCCGAGAGGACGAGCCACAGGACGTTGAGGATCAGGCGCATATGCCCATGATCCCCCGAACCGGGCGGGTGTCGGAGCCCCCGCCTAGACTTGACATCGCCATGACCGACGCCCCCACCCCTCTCATCGTCGGCGGCTCCGCGCCGTCGGACGCCCGCCCCGACGCCGACCTGCTCGAGGGTTTGAACGGGCCGCAGCGCGACGCCGTCACCTACCGCGGGCAAGCGCTGCTGATCGTCGCCGGCGCGGGGTCGGGCAAGACGAGCGTTCTCACCCGCCGCATCGCCTCCCTCCTGCGGACGCGCGAGGCGTACCCCAGCCAGATCCTCGCGATCACGTTTACTAACAAGGCCGCGGGCGAGATGCGCGAGCGCGTGCACAACCTCATCGGCCAGCGCGCCGACGGGATGTGGATCTCGACCTTCCACTCGGCGTGCGTGCGCATCCTCCGGCGTGAGGCGCAGCAGTTCGGATTCACCAAGGCGTTCACGATCTACGACTCGGGCGACTCGCGCGCGCTCATCAAGCGTCTGGTGAAAGACCACGAGGGCGACGCGTTCGGCCTGACCCCCGCCGGGACGCAGAGCCGCATCTCGAAGCTCAAGAACGAGCTGGCGGATGCCGAGTCCTACGCGCGCCAGGCCAACACGAGCGACCCCGCCGAGCGCGTGTTCATCGAGATCTTCGCCGCCTATCAGCGCGAACTGCAGCGCGCCAACGCCTTCGACTTCGACGACCTGATCGCGCAGACCGTGTACCTCTTCCGGGCGTTCCCGCAGGTGGCCGATGTCTATCGCAAGCGGTTCCGCCACATCCTGGTCGACGAGTACCAGGACACCAACCACGCGCAGTACGCGCTGATCCACGAGCTGACGCGTGCCCCGGGAAGCGACGCCGAACCCGTGTCCGCGGGCGGCGGCATGATGATCTTCGAGGCCGAGCCGTCGGCCGAGAGCGGGGCGTCGCTCACCGTCGTCGGTGACTCCGACCAGTCCATCTACGCCTTCCGCGGTGCAGACATCCGCAACATCAGCGAGTTCGAGCGCGACTACCCCGGTGCCAAGGTGGTGCTGCTCGAGCAGAACTACCGCTCGACGCAGAACATCCTGTCGGCGGCGAACGCCGTGATCTCGAACAACTTCGACCGTAAAGACAAAAAGCTGTGGACCGATGTCGGCGCGGGCGACCCGATCATCGGATTCACCGGGTATTCGCAGCACGACGAGGCGCAGTTCGTCGCCGACGAGATCGAGGCGCTGCACCGCAAGGGCGTCGATTACGCGCAGATGGCGGTGTTCTACCGCACCAACTCGCAGTCCCGCGCGCTGGAGGAGATCTTCATCCGCTCCGCCGTTCCCTACAAGATCATGGGTGGAACCAAGTTCTACGAGCGCGCCGAGATCAAGGATGCGCTGGCGTATCTCGTCGCGGTGGCGAACCCGGCCGACGAGATGGCGCTCCGCCGCATCCTGAACAAGCCCCGACGCGGCATCGGTGACGTCACCGAGACGGCGATCGCCCGGTACGCAGCAGAGCACGGCATCACGTTCCGCGACGCTCTCGCCAACTCCCCGCAGCTGGGCGTCGGACCCAAGCTGCAGAAGGCGATCGACCACCTCGACGCGGTGCTGAGCGAGGCCACGGCCGTCATGCTCCCGGCATCCGGAGAACTCGCCCCGTCGACATCGGTGTCCGAAGGGCTGACGCTGCTGCTCAACAAGAGCGGGTACTTCGACGCTCTGCGCGCCAGCCGCGACCCGCAGGACGAGGCGCGTCTCGAGAACCTCGACGAGCTCGTGGCCGTGACGCGTGAGTTCGCGCGCAACAACCCGGACGGCACGATCATCGACTTCCTCACGGAGGTCGCCCTCGTGGCGGATGCCGACGACCTCGACGACGCGTCCGGGTCGGTCTCGCTCATGACCCTGCACACCGCCAAGGGACTCGAGTACGACGCGGTGTTCCTCACCGGTGTCGAGGAAGACCTGCTCCCGCACCGCATCTCGGCCGGAGAACCGGGCGGACCGCAAGAGGAGCGGCGCCTGTTCTACGTGGGCATCACCCGCGCGCGCAAGCGCCTGCATGTCTCGCTCGCGATGACCCGCGCGCAGTTCGGCGAGGTCACGGTGGCCATGCCGAGTCGCTTCCTGCAGGAGATCCCGGCCGACCTCATCGACTGGCGCCAGTCGCCCGGCGACGTGAACGGCCGCGGCGGCACCCAGTCGCGCGCGCTCAACGCCCGCGGGCGTCGCCCCGGCCAGGCCGGCGGCGGCACCCGGTACGGCGACGACCTCGTGCCGCTGCCCCAGCGGGCGCCGGCCGACCCCAGCAAATTCCCCAATCGCATCCCGGCGAAGGTGCGCGACAACGGCGACATGGAACTCACCGCGGGGGATCGCATCCGTCACGACGACTTCGGCGAAGGACGCGTGGATGCCATCACGGGCGAGGGCGCGAAACGCGTGGCCCACGTGCGATTCGACACGGTCGGCGCGAAGAAGCTGCTCGTCAAGATCGCGCCGATCTCGAAACTGTGAGGCGTTCCACGACACGCCGGGCGACGCCGACCCCCGGATAGGGTCGGACAATGGCACTTTTCTCGCGCCGCAAGAAATCCGATTCCGATGACGTGTCGGCCGAGCGCCCCGAGGGCGTGATCGAACCGGGTGAGCAGCCGGTCGCCCCCGCGGAGCCGCCCGCGGCTGCGGTTCCGCAGGTGACCATCTCGACCTCGTCGTTCCGCGGCGTCGGCGCTCCCGCCGACGCGACACCCGCCACGGATTCCACGCCGCCTGTCGCCGCCCGTCCGTCAGCCCGGCCGCCGGGTCCGATGGAAGCGCCCGAGGGTCGGGAGTCGATCCCCGGGGTGCAGGACAATGCGCTCCTCGCCACGGCCCTCGCCGAGATCTCGGGGGCGGCCCAGCCCGTCCAGCTCCTCAATGTCGCTCGCCAACTGCTGCAGGGCAATGTCTTCCTCCGCGTCAAGGGCGACGCGCGTGCGCTCATCGCGGAGGGCAAGGACCTGCCTCTCGCCGTGGCCACGAGGGGGGACGAACAGCTCGTCCTCGCGTACAGCAGCGGGCAGGCGCTGAGTCAGAGCGTCCACGCCGACGGCGACCGCGACACGTCCGCGATGGCGCAGCCGGTGATGGCGCTCCTGCGGTACGTGCTCGACGGGCCCTACGCCGGCCTCGTCCTCGATCACGCCTCCGGCGATGCCCGCGCGGTCCTGCCCACCGCGCTGCTGGAGCGGATGGTGTCGGAGGCGGACGCCGACCTGCGCATCAAGACGGCACTCAGCGCGAAGCGCACCGAGTCCACGGCATCCACGATCGTCGACGCCATCGTCGCGGGCGCGCCGCTGTGGATCGCGGTCAACCAGGCCGAAGGCGGGCCCGTCGGCGTGGCCGAATCGCGGGCGGCGACGGGCGAAAGGTTCCTCGAGGTGTTCTCACACCCGCTCGAGTTGCTGGCCCTGGGCCGCGGGGATCAGGCCGTGCCGCTGAAGAGCGAGCAGCTGGTCGCGGCAATCCGCGGCGACGACGGTCTCACGGGGCTCCTGGTCGACCCGGCGGGCCCGTGGATCCGGCTGACCCGCGACGACCTGGCCGGGCTGCTGACGCGCGCCGAGTAGACGCCGGGCGGCCGCGCGTGCCGCGGTGGCCCGCCGTGCCCTGCGTCGCGTGCCGGGCTCCGGAGTTTTCGGCCTCGCGGGGCCGCGCCGGACCGTTCCCTGAGCGGAACGCCGGATTGTCCCGGAGCCCCGCACGCGCAGGCGGGCCCGCCCGCGGGCTACACCCCGTACAGCTCGCCGACCGGCACCGTCACGGGCAGCACGTTCCCGACCGGGGCCAGCGGGCACGCCCAAGCAGGGTCGTAGGCGCACGACGGGTTGTATGCGAAGTTGAAGTCGATCACGAGGGTGTCCGGCGCGGTGCCGGCGCCGAGGTCGGCGCCCTTGATCGTGTCGAGCAGGTAGCGGCCGCCGCCGTAGGTGCCGCCCGGGCGTCCGGCCGAGGCGTCCCGCACGGGGACGAACAGCCCTCCGCCGTAGGACGTGAGGCGCCACACATCGAGCGACCCGGTGTCGGGCAACTCGACGCGACCGATGCGCTCGAAACCCACGTCGCCGTCTGTGCCGGTCGTGGCGACGAACGACGCCTCCTCGGCCTCGAGCAGGGTCACCTCGAACCGCCAGGCTGCGTCGTAGGGTGCGAGCGGCAGACCGGCGAACCCCTCGCGCTGCTCGGGCAGCAGGGGAGTCGCGGGGTGCTCGGCGAACAGAGCGTCGCGCTCGATGCGCCACAGCTCGTGGGCGTCCTCGGGATCATCCGCCTCGCGCACGGCGGCGTACAGCGCGAAGACGCGGCGGCGCCAGTCGGCGATGTCGAGAGCGGTGCGGGCGGCGCGGGAAGTCATGCCATCGAGCGTAGGTGGGCGTGGGATGCCGTGGGGCGGGCTGGACACGTCGTCGAGTCGCCCTGAACAGCGCATGGGGCAACGGGGCAGACACGACGGCACGGGACCGTTAGCGTCGGGGCATGGCATCCCCGCGCATCACGCTCACCGTGCCCGGACCCGACGGCGATCGCGAGATCGGCGTGTCCAACCCCGACCGCGTCCTGTGGCCGGAGGTCGGGATCACCAAGCGTGAGCTCGCCGAGTACTTCATCGCCGTGGCTGAGCCGTTCCTGGCCGCCAACGGTAATCGACCCGTGTCGCTCGAGCGATTCCCCGACGGCGTCGGCGGCGAGAGCTTCTTCTCCAAGAACCCGCCGAAGGGGGCGCCGTCGTTCGTCGAGGCCGTGACGGTGACGTACAACAGCGGGCGCCGGCATCCACAGCTCGTCCTCACCGAGATCGGCTCGGCGGTGTGGGCCGCCCAGATGAACACGATCGTGTTCCACCCGTGGGCGTCTCTCGCGAGCGACCCGGACCACCCCGTCGAGCTGCGCATCGACCTCGACCCGCAGCCGGGTACCGGCTTCGCCGAGGCGGTCGTCGCGGCGCACGAACTGCGGAAGGTGCTGCGCGAAGCGGGCCTGGAGGCGTGGGCGAAGACGAGCGGCAACCGCGGACTGCACGTGTTCTGCCCCATCGAGCCGACGCACGAGTTCCTCGACGTCCGGCACGCCGTGATGGCCGCGGCGCGCGAGCTGGAGCGCCGGATGCCGGACGCCGTGACAACCAACTGGTGGAAGGAAGAGCGCGGCGAGCGGATCTTCGTCGACTTCAACCAGGCGAACCGCGACCGGACCATGGCGGGGGCGTACTCTCCGCGGGCGCTTCCGACGGCAACGGTGTCGACCCCCGTCACCTGGGACGAATTGGATGCCGTGGACCCCGCGTCCTTCACCGTCCGCACGGTGCCCGAGCGGCTGGCAGCCGTCGGCGATCCGTGGAGTGACTTCGGCGCCGCGCCCGGCCGCATCGACACGCTGCTCGAGTGGTGGCAGCGCGACCTCGGCGCCGGGCTCGGCGAGCTGCCGTTCCCTCCGGAGTTCCCCAAGATGCCGGGGGAACCGCCGCGCGTGCAGCCGTCGCGCGCGAAGACGCCGGCGGAGTAGCGCGCGCCCCTCTCGGGCATCGGCGGTGCGGGGCGGTGCGCTGAGAACAGGGGATGTCGCGGAGACAGGCCGGTCGCGGCGGAATCGGACTGTTCTCGGTGCGGCGCCTGTTCTGGGAACCGCGGGGGGCGGGCGTCGCGGCACCGGGACCGCCGGCGGTCAGTCCAGAACGTCGCCCAGGTCGTACGCGCCGACGGTCTCCAGTTGCTCGAACGTGCACGACGTCGCATCGCGGTCGGGGCGCCAACGTTCGAACTGGACGGTGTGGCGGAACCGCATGCCCTCGAGCTGGTCGTAGCGCACCTCGAGCACGCGCTCGGGGCGCAGGCGGACGAAGGACACATCCTTGGATGCCGAGAACCGCGAGCGGTCGGTCTCGCCGACGACCGCTTCACCGTCGGCATCCCGCTCGACGAGCGGTGCGAGGTCGTCGATCAGTTCGAGGCGGCGCTTGTCGGTCCAGGCCGACACCCCGCCGACACCGTGCAGTCGGCCCTCCGCGTCGTACAGTCCGACGAGCAGCGACCCCACCCCCTGGCCCGATTTGTGGATGCGGTATCCCAGCGCCACCACGTCGGCCGTGCGGGCGTGCTTGATCTTGAACATCGTGCGCTTGTTGGGCGCGTACGGCTGGGCGAGGGGCTTCGCGACCACACCGTCGAGACCGGCGCCCTCGAACTCGGCGAGCCATCGCCGCGCGAGATCGGGATCGTCGGTGGTGCGCGTGACGTGCACGGGGTGAGGGACGGCCCCGAGGAGGTCGACGAGCTGTGCCCGGCGTTCCGCGAACGGCGCCTCCTGCAGGTCGCGGTCGCCGCGCGCGAGGAGGTCGAAGGCGATGAACATCGCGGGGGTCTGTTCCGCCAGCATCGTGACGCGCGACGCGGCGGGATGGATGCGCTGCGAGAGCGCCTCCCAGTCCAGCCGCTGAGCACCCGCTTCTCCCTGTGCGACGACGACCTCGCCGTCGATCAGGCACGGCTCGGGGAGCAACCGGGCGAAGGCCTCGACGAGTTCGGGGAAGTACCGGGTCAGGGGCTTGGC
>NZ_RBZY01000075.1 GCF_004022425.1 Microbacterium enclense
CCCGTGCCTCCGGCAATATCGTCCTCCGCGAGACGCTGAAGCAGACCGAGTTCGTCGTCCGCCGCAACCTCCGGGGATGGATGAGCGCGGGCGAGGGCGATTGCGACGAGTTGTTCGCATCGCTCACCGACGCGATCCGGGCGCGCGACACGGCGCGGTCGGCGCACCTGTGGCTCACCATGCACGGCCTGTACTGACGGCGCGGCCGCGAGCGCAAGGCATCCTGTCCTCCGCGGCGATCCCGCTACCGTGACGTCATGACCCGCATCGAGCTCCGCGACCTCCGTAACGACGACCGGGATGCCGCCTACGCGGCGATGCGTGCCAGCGCGTCGACCTGGCCGCGGGGCGAGGTTGCCGATCGCGCCGCCTTCGACGCGTGGGTGGATGCCGATCGGGTGACGGCCCGCGCGATCGTCGACGAGGACACGGTCGTGGGTCTCGCCGCGACGCTCGACGTCGACGGCGACCGGGAGGCTCTGCTCGCGGTGTCGCCCGAGACCTCGCGCGAGTCGGCGACGGAGGCCCTTCGGCTGCTCACCCTCGCCGAACCGGAGCGTCCCCTTTACGCGTGTGTCGCCGCCGACGACGACCCGTCGCACGACACGCTGGCCCGACTCGGGTTCGTCGAGCACGGGCGCGACGGCGCTGACATCGTCTACGTTCTGCCGCCGACCCTGGAGTGAGCCGCCCGGGGTGTCCGCCCCTCCGGGACGTTCGGGCGACGGACATCCGCTGAACGGCCCTGTCATATACCCTAGGGGGGTATGGTATCCAGTATGAACGGGTACGACGGGAACAAGGACGACCTGCAGAAACGACTGCGGCGCGTCGAGGGGCAGGTGCGCGGGATCGCACGGATGGTCGACGAAGACAAGTACTGCATCGACATCCTCACGCAGGTATCCGCCGCGACGAAGGCGCTCGAGACCGTCGCGCTGTCGCTCCTGTCCGACCACCTCAGCCACTGCGTCGCCGAGGCCAGCGCCGAGGGCGGCCAGGTCGCCGCCGAGAAGATCCGCGAGGCCAACGACGCCATCGCCCGCCTCGTCCGCTCCTGACCCCGAGGAGAACACCATGAAGGAACGCATCGAACTCGGTCTCCGTGAGGCCGTGGCATCCACTCCTCTTCCGGAAGGCGCGGTGATCCAGGAGATCGGCGTGACCGGGATGACATGCGCGCACTGCGTCCGCAGTGTGACCGAGGAGATTTCGGAGATCGCCGGGGTGCAGGGCGTGTCCGTCGACCTGCGCGTCGGCGACGTCTCGCGCGTCACGATCGCCAGCGACGCCCCACTCGACGCCGCCCTCGTGCGCGACGCCGTCGAGGAGGCCGGCTACGACCTGGCGGCCGACCCCTCATGAGCACCACCGACGTCGAGCTCGACATCACCGGGATGACGTGCGCCTCGTGCGCCACTCGGATCGAGCGCAAGCTGAACAAGCTCCCCGGCGTCGAGGCATCCGTCAACTACGCCACCGAGAAGGCGCGCGTGCGCGGCGACGACCTCGACCCCGCGGATCTCATCGCGGTCGTGGAGGCCGCGGGCTACGCCGCCGCCGTGCCCGCGCCGCCGGTCCCGGAAGAGGTCGAGACCGACCCCGAGACCGACGCCCTCCGCCGCCGTCTGCTCATCAGCCTCGCGCTGGCGGTGCCGGTCGCGGTGCTGTCGATGATCCCCGCACTGCAGTTCGAGAACTGGCAGTGGCTCGCGCTCACGCTCACCGCCCCGGTCGCCGTGTGGGGCGCATGGCCGTTCCACCGCGCGGCGGCGGTCAACGCCCGCCACGGCGCGGTCACGATGGACACGCTCATCAGCCTCGGCGTCATCGCCTCGTTCGGCTGGTCGCTGTACGCGCTCTTCTTCGGCGGCGCCGGAATGCCTGGGATGACGATGAGCTTCACGCTCTTCGGCGCACCGACCGCGGGTGCGCACGAGATCTACCTCGAGGTCGCTGCGCTCGTGACGGTGTTCCTGCTCGCCGGCCGGTACGCCGAAGCGCGGGCGCGCACAGCCTCGGCGAGCGCGCTGAAGGCGCTCCTGAACCTCGGCGCGACCTCCGCCACGAAGCTCGACGACGGCCGGGAGCGGACCGTCCCGGTCGCAAGCCTCGTCGTCGGCGACGTCGTCGTCGTGCGACCCGGCGAGAAGATCCCGTCCGACGGTCTCGTCATCGACGGCACCTCGGCGGTGGATGCCAGCATGCTCACCGGCGAATCCGTGCCGGTCGAGGTGGCCCCCGGCGCCCGCGTCGTCGGTGCCACGATCAACGTCGGCGGCCGTCTGGTCATCGAGATCACCCGCGTCGGCGCCGACACCGAGCTCGCCCGCATGGGACGCCTGGTGGAGGAGGCGCAGACCGGGAAGGCCGAGGTGCAGCGGCTCGCCGACCGCGTGTCGGCGGTCTTCGTGCCCGTGGTGATCCTGCTCGCGGTCGCGGCGTTCATCGGATGGCTCGTCGCGGGTGGCTCCGTCGAGCTGGCCCTCACCGCCGCGGTGGCGACGCTCATCATCGCCTGCCCGTGCGCCCTGGGTCTCGCGACCCCGACGGCACTGCTCGTCGGAACCGGACGCGGGTCGCAGCTCGGCATCCTGATCCGCGGTCCTCGGGTGCTCGAGCAGACGCGCCGCGTCGACACGATCGTGCTCGACAAGACCGGCACCGTCACGACCGGCCGCATGGCCGTGACCGACGTGCTGCCCGCCGATGGCGTGGACCGCGCCGAGCTGCTCGCGGTCGCCGCAGCCGTCGAGGGCGGGTCCGAGCACCCCGTGGGTCGTGCGATCGCCACCGCCGCGGGGTCCGCTGCGCCCGTCGAGTCGTTCGCCGCGCACGCGGGGTACGGCGTCCAGGGTGTCGTGGACGGATCCGCCGTGGTGGCCGGCCGGCTGTCGTGGCTGCGCGATCAGTGGAGCGTGGGGGTTCCGGCATCCGAGGTCGAGCCCCTGTCGGCGAGTGGAACCGTTGTCGCGGTCGCGCGCGACGGGCAGTACCTCGGTGCCATCGTCGTCGCCGACACGGTGAAGCCAACCAGCGCCGAGGCGATCGCGCGGTTCCGCCGCCTGGGCCTGCGGCCCGTGCTCCTCACCGGAGACAACGCCGCGACCGCCGCCCGCGTGGCCGCCGAGGTCGGGATCGACGACGTCCGCGCCGAGGTGACGCCGGCCGAGAAGCTCGACGTCGTGCGCGCGCTGCAGGCCGAGGGCCGGGTCGTCGCGATGGTGGGCGACGGCGTCAACGACGCGGCCGCCCTGACCGCGGCCGACCTCGGCATCGCGATGGGCGGAGGGACGGATGCCGCGATCGCCGCGAGCGACGTGACCGTGGTGTCCGGCGATCTCCTCGTCGTCGCCGACGCCGTCCGCCTCGCGCGCCGCACGCTCGGCACCATCAAGGGCAACCTGTTCTGGGCCTTCGCCTACAACGTCGCCGCNGATCCCGGTGGCGATGGCCGGTCTGCTCAACCCGGTGGTCGCGGCCGCCGCGATGGCGCTGTCGTCGGTGTTCGTCGTGACGAACAGCCTGCGGCTGCGGCGCTTCCACGCGGAGCCGTCCGTGGCGCGCTGACGCGGACACAACGAAGGAGATCTGCTCCGCCGTCTCCGCCGGTCACCGGCCGGCCGCGGCCGCGAAGCCGGATCTCCTTCGTTGTGTCCCGGAGGTGGGACCCGACGGCACGGAGCGCGGGGCGACCGGACGGGTCACGCCATCCGCAGGTCTGCCTCGATGGCGCGCGCCGCGGCGAGCAGCGCCGGGATCAGCCGGTCGGTGACCTCGGCCTCGGGATAGCGGCCGCTCGCCATCGACAGGTTGATCGCCGCGACCACGGCGCCGTCCCGGCCGTGGACCGGCGCCGCGAGCGACTGCAGCCCGGGCTCGAGCTCGCCGTCGACACGGGCCCAGCCCTGCGCGTGCACCCGCTCGAGTTCCTGCCGCACGGCGGCGGGGTCGGTCAGCGTTCGGGGGGTCCGGGGCGCCGGGGGCTCGGCATCCAGGATCCGGTCTCTCTCATCGACGGATGCCGCGGCCAACAGGACGCGACCCATGCTCGTGATCGCGGCGGGGAACCGCGTGCCGACAGTGATGCCGACCGACATGATGCGGCGCACAGGCACGCGTGCGACGTACACGATGTCGGTGCCGTCGAGCACCGCCGCAGAGGCGCTCTCACCGACCGCTCGCGACAGGGCCTCGAGGTGCGGCTGCGCGACCTCGGGGAGCGACAGGGCCGAGAGGTAGCTGTAGCCGAGCTCGAGCACGCGCGGCGTCAGCGCGAACGAGCGCCCGTCGTTCCGCACGTATCCGAGGGTCTGCAGCGTGCGGAGGAAACGGCCCGCTGCGGCACGCGTCACGTCGGCGCGGCGCGCCACCTCGCTGAGGGTCAGCTCGGGGTTGTCGGCGTCGAACGCGCGGATGACCGCGAGCCCGCGCACGAAGGCCTGCACGATCTCGCCGGGGCCGTCGCTGTTGTCGAGGGGCTCGGCGTCGGTCACCGGCTCACCCTATCGACCGGCCGCTGACCGGCGTCACCGCTCGAGCACGACGGCGAGCCCCTGGCCCACGCCGATGCAGATCGCGACGACCGCGACCCCCGAGCCGCGGCGCGCGAGCTCGTGCGCCGCGCGGCCGATGATGCGACCGCCGGACGCGCCGAGCGGGTGACCGATCGCCAGCGCCCCGCCGTGGACGTTGAGCTTCTCGGGGTCGAGATCGGGCCATCCGGCGAGGCACGCGAGCGACTGCGAGGCGAAGGCCTCGTTGAGCTCGACGACATCGACGTCGGCCCACGTCTTCCCGGCGCGCGAGAGCGCCTTGTTCGCGGCCTCGATGGGGGCGATCGGGAACACGTCGGGGTCGACGCCATGGGCCGCGCGACCCGCGATGCGCGCGAGCGGCTCGGCATCCAGGGCTCCCTCGCCGCCGATCAGCACGGCGGACGCGCCGTCGTTGATCGGCGAGGAGTTGCCGGCCGTGACGCTCCCCTGCCCGTCGGCGGCGAACAGCGCCTTCAGTCCCGCGAGCTTCTCGACCGACGTGTCGTCGCGGATGCCCTCGTCGCGGGTCAGCGCGACGCCGGGCACGGCCACGATCTCGCCGTCGAAGACACCCGCCGCCCAGGCGGATGCCGCACGCTGGTGCGAGCGGACGGCGAAGGCATCCTGGGCCTCCCGTGTGATGCCCCACTCGCGCGCGATCTTCTCGGCGGATTCGCCGTTCGAGATCGTCCAGTGCTGCGGCAGCGCGGGGTTGGTCATGCGCCAGCCAATCGCGGTGTTCCACATTGTCGCGTTGCCGGCCGCCGGGAACGGCTTCGCGGCCTTCTCGACGACGTACGGCGCACGGCTCATCGACTCGACACCGCCGGCCAGCACGACATCGGCGTCGCCGGACTCGATCGCGCGCGAGCCCTGGATCACCGCCTCGAGCGACGACGCGCAGAGCCGGTTGACCGTCGTCCCGGTGACGGTCGTCGGGAAGCCGGCGAGCAGCGCGCCGAAACGCGCGACGTTCCGGTTGTCCTCCCCGGCCTGGTTGGCATCCCCGAAGACGACATCGTCGATCCGGGCGGGGTCGAGACCGGTTCGCTCGACCGTCGCCCGCATCACGAGCGCGGCGAGATCGTCGGGACGCACGGATGCCAGAGCTCCTCCGGCACGACCGAAGGGCGTGCGGACGGCGTCGTAGACGTAGCTGGCGGTCATGTCAGGCTCCTTGCTCGATCAGCGTGAGACCGAGCAGTTCCTCGATCTCGGCGTGCGTGTTGTCGCCGAACAGTTCCCGCACGCGGAATCCCTCGGGGGTGACGTCGAAGATGCCGTGATCGGTGTAGACGCGCGAGACGCAGCCGGCGCCCGTGAGCGGATAGGTGCACGCCTCGACGAGTTTGGGCGCGCCCTGCTTGGTGAGCAGGTCGGTCATGACATAGACGTCCTTGGCCCCGATGGCGAGGTCCATCGCGCCACCGACCGCCGGAATCGCCCCGGGTTCGCCGGTCGACCAGTTCGCGAGATCTCCGGATGCCGAGACCTGGAAGGCTCCTAGCACGCACACGTCGAGGTGACCGCCGCGCATCATGGCGAATGAGTCGGCGTGGTGGAAGTAGGCGGCCCCGGCGAGCGCCGTGACCGGCTGCTTTCCTGCGTTGATCAGGTCAGGGTCGACCGACCCCTCTGCCGGCGCGGGACCCATTCCCAACATTCCGTTCTCGGTATGCAGCACGATCTCAAGCCCCTCGGGCAGGTGGTCCGCGACCAAGGTCGGCACGCCGATACCGAGGTTCACCACGGCCCCTTCGGGGATGTCGGATGCCACGCGCGCGGCGAGCGCGGTGCGGGAGACGCGGGTGGTCATGCGTCCGATCCGTTCCGAACGAGCGGGAGCCCCTCGATGTCGACGCCGCCGACGAAGACGCCGTCCTGAAGCCACCGGCGCTCGCCCACGGCCACGACCCGGTCGACGTACAGCCCGGGGGTGATGACGGCCTCGGGGTCGAGGTCGCCGAGCGGCACGATCTCATCGACCTGCACCACGGTGGTCTTCGCGGCGGCGGCCATGATCGGTCCGAAGTTGCGCGCGGTCTCGCGGTAGACGAGGTTTCCCCAGCGGTCGGCCCGATACGCGCTTATCAGCGCGACGTCGGCACGGATCGGGTACTCGAGCACGTAGTCGCGCTCCCCGATGCGACGGGTCTCCTTGCCCTCGGCGAGTTGCGTGCCGTATCCGGTCGGGGTGAAGAAGGCGCCGATGCCGGCGCCGGCCGCGCGGATCCGCTCGGCGAGGTTCCCCTGCGGCACGAGCTCGAGTTCGATCCTCCCCTCGCGGTAGAGGGAGTCGAACACCCACGAGTCACTCTGGCGCGGGAACGAGCAGATCATCTTGCGCACCTGCCCCGCCTTCAGCAGTGCGGCGAGGCCTGTGTCACCGTTGCCGGCATTGTTGTTGACGACGGTGAGGTCGCGGGCGCCGTGCGCGATGAGCGCGTCGATGAGCTCGACGGGCTGTCCGGCACGGCCGAATCCGCCGATCATCACGGTCGAGCCGTCGGCGATGCCCGTCACGGCCGCCGCGACGTCGGGCACGGTCTTGTCGATCATGGGTCCTCTGTTCGTCCAGCGAACGTGCGTTCGTTGAGCGATCGTACCCTCGCGGCGGCGAAGACACCAGAGGCCCCCGCCACCTCATCCGTTCGGACGAACTTCCCCGCGAGGCGGGGTCCATGAATGCTGAGATCACGCGGGACCCGGCATCTGAACGAAACGTGTGCGCGCTATTTTGTGCGCAGAGTCCAGACCCGCGGTCGCCGGATCGGTCTCGCGCACGGCCCGGGCGGCCCTGCGCCGCCGTCGGGCGGGGGCCGGAATTGGGGGCGGTCCCCGTCTGACAGCTGTCAGAGGCGCGAGTCGAGCTCCACCCCGAGCCGAACGCCCCACAGCGCCAGCTGGGTCCGATCGGTCACGCCGATCTTCTTGAACGCCGAATGGATGTGCGTGCGCACCGTATTGACGGAGAGCACGAGTTCGGCCGCCACCTGCTCGTTCGAGGTCACCCCGGTGCTGAGCAACTGCACCACGCGGATCTCGGACGGACTCAGGGATGCCAACCGCGCCCGGTCGTCGTCCGTGACCCGCCGCTGCGCAACCTCGGCGAGGAGCGACCGGGTGACGCGCGAGGACACGAGCGCGTCGCCGCGGTGGGCGGCACGGATCGCCTCGACCAGTTGCGAGCTGTCGTGCGTCTTGAGGAGGTATCCGCTCGCTCCCGCGGCGAGTGCCCGGCGCACCAGGTGGTCTTCGCCGTGGCTGGTGACGGCGATGACGCGGATCTCCCCCTCGGACGCCGCGACCACCGCGCGCGTGGCGTCGATCCCGTTCATTCCCGGCATCTCGAGGTCCATGAGCACCACGTCCGGGCGCTCCGCGAGGGCTGCGGCCACGGCATCCGTCCCCGTACCGGCCTCGCCGACGACAGCGATGTGCGCGGTGGATTCCAATCGGAGACGCACACCGCGGCGAAACGGCCGGTTGTCGTCCGCGATCAGCACCCTGATCGGCATGCCGTCAGTCACGCACGCTCTCCCGCACCTCCGCGAACGGGACGTCGACCGACAGCCGCCAGCCGCCCGTGCCGTCATCGGTGGCATCCACGGTTCCCTCCATGAGCGCGAACTTCTCTCGCAGCCCGTCCAGGCCCCATCCGAGCCCGAGGTGCGCCTCGTCCGTCCGCGCGCGGCTAGCGGCGTCGTTACTCACTCGGACGCGGAGCCGATCGGCATCCACGATCACGTCGACCTCCACGGAGGCTCCCGCCGCGTGCTTCGCGGCATTGGACAGTCCTTCCTGCACCGCCCGGTACGCCGTCGCCGAGACGACGACGGGAACGAGATCAAGGTCACCGCGAACCTGCACGGAGACATCCATTCCGCGCTCGCGCCAGAAGCCCGCGAGGGTGTCGAGGTCCCTCAGGTCGGGTGTCGGCGCGTGGATGACCTCCTCGACGGCCCGTAGGTCGCCGAGCGCACCGTAGAGACTGGCGGCGGCGTAGCGCCCCTCGGCACGGACCTCCTCGATGAGCCGCAGCGCCTGTTCGGGATGCGCGGGCGCGAGCTCGGTGGTCGCATCGCACAGAGACACCAGACCCGCGAGATGCTGGCCGGCCACATCGTGCAGCTCTTGGGCGATCCGCCCCCGCTCGGCGACGCGCGACCTTTCGATGGCCGCCGCCTGCTCCTCCTCGAGGTCGAGAGCACGCTGTCGCGCCCGTGCCGCGCGTCGTTCCAGCACCGCCCACAGGATGCCGAGCGCGACACCGGCGAACGAGGTGGATGCCAGTGACACCCCCTCGGTGAGCAGGAACCCGATCACCCGCTCGGCGGGTGCCCCGAGACTGGCCGCCCACGACGCGAGCGCGACGAGCGCGCCGACCACCGCGAAGGCCGCCCAGGCGACGGCGACCGACGTCGGACGAGCGGTCCCGAGCGCGAACATCGCCATCGCGATGACGAGGTGCATGGGGCTCGCCCAGTTGGGAACCGCGAGCGCCACCGCGACGATGAGGTAGAGCACGACGGTCGCCATCATCGCCGGGACCGGACGGGATGCCGCGAGCATCAGGGCGGCCGCCTGAGCGAGACACGCCAGCACGGTGAGGGTGACGACGACGGCCGGGGGGAGGGCGCTGTCCCACGTGCCGCCACCGGAGAACAGCGTGAGCACAGGCACACCGCACACCTGCACGACGATGGCGACGAATACGACTCCCACGAACAGCGGCGAGCGCATCAGCGCGACGACCCGGGGGCTGGCGACCTGCTCCATCCCCCCTTCCTACCGGGCGAAGGTGTCGTGCCGCCATCTCGCTACCGACCTGGCCGATCGGTGGTGCACCTCCTCATGGGTGGTACACTCAGGGCATGCCGACCACCCGACCGCGTACGCAGGTGACGCATACGCCCGCCATCGAAGAGGCGTTGCGCATCGCCCGTTTGCGGTGGCCGAACGAGAGCCCGTCGGTGTTGTTGGCGCACCTCGTCGTGGAGGGAGCGCGGACGGTCGCGGCATCCCATCCGGAAGCGACCGCCGGCCGACTCCAACGGATCGATGCGGTCGTCGGAGAGTTCGCGGGCATCTACCCCGACGGGTACCTCAGCGACCTTCGCGCGGAGTGGCCCGAGTGATCGTGCTCGATGCGGGTGTCGTCATCGCTCTGTTCTCACCGGGAGACGCTCATCACGATCGCGCGAAGAGCCTCTTCGCCAGCCAACACGGGCCTCTCTTCATGCATCCCCTCACGGCAGCCGAGACCCTGGTGGCTGCCGCGAAGCTCGACAGAGAGGCCTCATTGTGGGCGGAGCTGCAGAACCTCGGCGTCGAGCTGACCGATATCGGGCCCGCTGAACCGATGCTGCTCGCCCGCTTGCGCGCGGAGCACGGGTTGAAGATGCCGGACACCTGCGTTCTGGCGGCGGCGACGCACGCACACGTACCGCTGGCTACATTCGACGATCGTCTCGGCTCCGTCGCCGACAGCCTGGGTATACGGCATCCGATTCCGCCAGTGGGCTGAGCACCCTCCAACACCGTTCGGGTTCCAAGCCCTCCCGCTCCCGCAGACATGAGAAAGACCCCCGGGATGAACCCGGGGGTC
>NZ_RBZY01000076.1 GCF_004022425.1 Microbacterium enclense
GGTCCATGATGCGACCCGGGGTGCCCACGACGATGTCGACGCCGCGGCGCAGCGCCGACAGCTGCTGGCCGTAGCCCTGACCGCCGTAGACGGGAAGCACCGAGACGCCCTTGATGTGCGCGGCGTACTTCTCGAACGCCTCGCACACCTGCAGCGCGAGCTCGCGGGTCGGGGCGAGCACGAGGGCCTGCGGGTTCTTGTGGCCGGTCTCCATCTGCGACAGCACCGGAAGCGCGAACGCGGCGGTCTTGCCGGTACCGGTCTGGGCGAGACCGACGACATCGCGCCCCTGCAGGAGGACGGGGATCGTGGCGGCCTGGATGGCCGACGGGGTCTCGTAGCCGACGTCCTTGAGGGCCTTGAGCACGGCGGCATCCAGTCCCAGGTCGGCGAAGGTGAGCTGCTCGGGGGCGGTGTCCGCCTCTGCGGAGGGGACGGGGTTTTCGGATGCCATGACTCCACGGTAGTGCGCCACCCCGGGAAACCCCCGTTCGAGGCCGCGCGGAGGGTCTACCCTGAGCGGACGCGCCGACGGCGGTGCGTGCGCGCCTTGCGTATCCGCGCGTTCACCGAAGGGTTCTAGCGTGAGCGACATGTCCACTCCCGGCGCCGCGCCCGCGGCATCCCTCCCCTCCACCGACGGCAAGCGGCCGGTCCTCGCCTGGGCGCTGTGGGACTGGGGGTCGGCGGCGTTCAACGCGGTGGTCACGACGTTCGTGTTCAGCACGTACCTGTCGAGCTCGCTGTTCGTCGACCCCGCGATCGTCGCGACTGCCGGCGATGACGAGCGCAACCCGGAGCTGGTGAGGGCCCTCGCCGAGAACGCGAGCCTCGTCGGCACCGCGCTCATGATCGCCGGGATCGCGGTCGCGCTCCTCGCTCCCGTGCTCGGTCAGCGCAGTGACGGCACCGGGCACCGCAAGCTCTGGCTGGCGATCAACACCGGCGTGGTCGTGGCCGCGATGGCGGCGATGGTCTTCGTCGAGGGGACGCCGCAGTACCTCGTGCTCGGCGCGACCCTGCTGGCGGTCGGCAACGTCTTCTTCGAGTTCGCGAGCGTCAACTACTACGCGATGCTGTCGCAGGTCTCCACGCGCGAGAACGTCGGCCGCGTCTCGGGCTTCGGCTGGGGCATGGGATACGTGGGCGGCATCGTGCTCCTGCTCCTGCTCCTGGTGCTGTTCATCCAGGGGTTCGGGAACCCGGATGCCGCCGGCATCCTCGCCGTGTCGCGGGACGGCGGTCTGAACGTGCGGCTGGCCGTGCTGGCATCCGCGATCTGGTTCGCATTGTTCGCGATCCCGGTCCTCGTGCGGGTGCCCGAGATCCCGCCGCAGAACCGCAAGGTGCGGGTCGGCTTCTTCCAGTCGTACGTGCTGCTGTGGGGGACGCTGCGCTCGCTCTGGCGCGACAGCCGCCCGGTGCTGCTCTTCCTCGTCGCGAGCGCGATCTTCCGCGACGGCCTCGCCGGCGTGTTCACCTTCGGCGCGATCATCGCGGCGCAGGTGTTCGGCTTCTCGGCGACCGAGGTGCTCTACTTCGCGGTCGCCGCCAACGTCGTCGCCGGCATCAGCACGATGTTCGCCGGACGCCTGGACGACCGCTTCGGCCCGAAGCGCGTCATCGTGTTCTCGCTCGCCGGACTCATCGTGCTGGGCACGGTGGTCCTGTTCATCGGCACGTCGCAGCCGCTGTTCTGGGTGGCCGGGCTCGGCCTGGGGCTGTTCGTCGGTCCGGTGCAGTCGGCGAGCCGCACGTACCTTTCGCGGGCGACTCCCGAGGGTCGCGAGGGTGAGATCTTCGGCCTGTACGCCACGACGGGACGGGCGGTGTCGTTCCTCGCGCCCGGGCTGTTCGCGCTCTTCGTCGGGCTGACGGGTGACACGCGCCTCGGGATCCTCGGCATCGTGCTGATCCTCGCCGTAGGCCTGGCGCTGATGATCCCGGTGCAGAACCGCCCGACCGCGATTCGCTGACGCGGGGCCGGGGGCGCGCCGGACCGGACGCTGCGGCGGCGGGGCGAGAACAGGCCCCGCGCCGAGAACAGGGCGATCGAGCCGAAATCGGCCTGTTCTCGCGGCATCCCCTGTTCTGACGACACCGGGATGCCGCGGCGTCAGTCCTGCGGCCAGGCGTCGGCGAACTTTGCCAGGAGGCGGGCGAAGTCGGCGCGCTCGGCGTCGGTGAAGGACTCCAGGGCGGAGCGCACGGCATCCCGTCTCCTGCCCCGCAGGCTCGAGACGAGGCGTTCGCCCTCGGCGGTGAGGCGCACGCGGGTGCGGCGGGCGTCGTCGGGATCGGGCTCGCGTTCGATCAGGCGCATCTGCACGCCCTGCTGCACGAGGCGCGACGCGCGCGGCTGATCGACACCGACGGCGTCGGCGATCTCGCTCACCGACAGCGGACCGGATGCCGAGACCAGGGCATCGAGCATGCGCAGGCGCGCGACTCCCCCGAATCTGCCCTGACCCGGATCGGCCCACGGCGGGCCGCCGTGGAACGGGTGCGGACCGTGACCCCGGTGCTCGTGGGCGTGGGGGCCGCCGTGTCCCCCGCCGAACGGCGCGCGCGGACGGCGACCCCGCAGTTTCGCGAGGGCGGCGGCGATCTCGTCGGCGGGGTCGGTGGTCATGCGCCGATTTTACATGTCGCTTGACAAGCATCTGGAATACATGTCACAGTACATTCGTTGTCACATGACATGTACTCGGCGGACTCTCCGCCAGACGAAAGGAACACCCCATGAACACCTCCACACCTCTGGATCCCCGCAGCCTCGCCCATCGCCTCACGACGGTCGGACACGCGCTGCACCACCGCCTGTTCGCGCAGCTGCGCGACAGCGACCTGCACCCCAAGGCCGTCCTCGTGCTGCGCGCGATCGACGGCCGCATCGACGCGCCCTGGATCGCCGAGCGGCTCGCCCGCGGCGGCAAGCGCGTCACCTCCCTCGCCGAGCGCGGGTGGATCGAGCGCACCGACGACGGCTGGGCTCTGACCAGCGAGGGTCGCGAGATCCTCGACCGAGTGGATGCCGAGCGTTCGGCGCTTCTCGCCGACGTCCCGGCCGAAGATCTCGCGGGTCTGCTCGCCGCCCTGGACGCGGTGTCCGCGGCGCTGGGCATCGACGCGTCGGACGCGACGCCGTTCGGGCGCGGCTTCGGCCCGGGCCGCGGCTTCGGCCCGGGCTTCGGTCCCGGCCGCGGCTTCGGTCCCGGCGGGCGCGGGTTCGCCCGCGGCGAGCGTGGCGCCGAGGAGCACGGTCGCGGCGACCACGGCCACGGCTGCGACCCTCGTCACGGTGGACACGCGCACCACGGACGGCAGGCTCACCACGGCCACGGCCGTGACGACCGCCGGTCGGCGCAGCGCGCGTACGAGCGCGGTTTCGACGCCGGATTCAGCCGCGGCCGCGAGGCTTCGGCATCCGGTGACTCCATGGCATCCGAGTGATCATCGATAAACGCTCTCCGCTGCCAGAAACGCGTGTACACCGCGTTTCTGGGCGGGAATCGCGTTTATCGCTGGAGACGACGCCGCACCGCGAGCGCACAAGACAACAGCCCCGCCGAGGTCGACTCGACGGGGCTGTTGTCGTGCGGATCACCGCCCGGCGGAACCCGCGTCGGTCGAGCCGACGTCCGTGCGGTGGAAGTTGAGCGCGGAACGCGACGCGGTCGGACCGCGCTGCCCCTGGTAGCGGTTGCCGTAGGGCCCGGAGCCGTAGGGGTTCTCGGCAGGCGAGGTCAGGCGGAAGTAGCAGACCTGCCCGATCTTCATGCCGGGCCAGAGCTTGATCGGCAGCGTCGCGACGTTCGAGAGCTCGAGCGTGACGTGTCCCGAGAAGCCCGGGTCGATGAAGCCGGCGGTGGAGTGGGTCAGCAACCCGAGGCGTCCGAGCGACGACTTGCCCTCGAGGCGCGCCGCGACGTCGTCGGGCAGGGTGACCCGCTCGAAGGTGGAGCCCAGCGCGAACTCGCCCGGGTGGAGGATGAACGGCTCGTCCGGCTCGACCTCGATGAGGCGCGTGAGCTCGGGCTGGTCCTCGGCGGGGTCGATGAACGGGTACTTGTGGTTGTCGAACAGCCGGAAGTACCGGTCGAGGCGCACGTCAACGCTCGACGGCTGCACCATGGCCGGATCGAACGGGTCGAGTCCCAGGCGTCCGTCGGCGAGTTCGGCGCGGATGTCGCGATCGGAGAGCAGCACGCGCCCAGCCTAGGCCGTGGGGCCCCGCTGCATCGCCGAGAGCACACGTTCCGTGCGAGCGCACCTGTTCCGCGCGACCACAACGTACGCTCTCGCGCGGATCGTGTGCGCTCGGGACCCAATCGCGAGCCGGATGCCACGGGAGACGCTGTTATGCTGGCGGGAGTGCCGTCAGGCGCTCGGGGCTGTAGTTCAATGGCAGAACTTCTGCTTCCCAAGCAGACAGCGCGGGTTCGATTCCCGTCAGCCCCTCCCCATGCATCGCGTGCTCGGCATCCTCGTCACCGCGCTGCTCGCGCTCGGCCTCACGGCCTGCGCTCCGGCCGCGGAAGAGCCCGCGCCGTCGACAGCGCCCGGGGCGACCACCGTCGCGTTCTACGGAGACTCGTACACGCGGGGCACGGGAGCCAGTTCCTCCGAGAATCGGTGGTCGACGATCATCTGCGCCGAGCGCGGGTGGACCGAGATCAACCGCAGCGAGAACGGCCTCGGCTTCGTCAACCGCCGCGCGGGCATGGGACCGGGGCTGGATGACATCCCCGCCCAGGTCATCCGCGACGAGCCCGACACCGTGTTCGTGACGATGGGGCTCAACGACAACTTCAGCTACGACCGCGCGGCGGCCGAGATCCGCGCGACGATCGACAGCGACCTCGACCGGCTGCGCCAGGGTCTGCCCCGCGCCCGGATCATCGTGGTCGAGCCGTTCTGGTACACCGCCGACCGACCGGAGTCCGTCGACATCATCATCGGGTGGGTGCGCGACGCCGCCGAGCGCATCGGAGCCGATCACATCGCCGGCGCGAGCCGCTGGCTCGACGGGCACTACGCCGACGACGCGGACAGCTGGATGGCCGACGACGGACTGCACCCGAACGACGTCGGCTACGCCCAGATCGCCGAGCGGATGGATGCCGAGCTCCGCGCGCTCGGCATCTGACCGGCCGCAGCCCCTCAGTGGTGGGAGGGGTGCCGACGTTCGAGCGCGGCGCCCTCGACGTCCACGTCGGGGAGGACGCGGTCGAGCCACCGCGGCAGCCACCACGCCGACCGTCCGAGCAGGTGCATGACGGCGGGCATCAGCAGCATCCGGACGATGAAGGCATCCAGGAGGATGCCGACGGCCAGGCCCAGTCCGAACGACTTGATGATGACCGCCTCGCTCGTCACGAATCCGCCGAAGACGGCGACCATGATGATCGCCGCGGCGATGACGACGGTGCGCCCCGCGCGGAATCCCTGCGCCACGGCGAGCCGCGCGGGTGAACCGTGGACGTACGCCTCCCGCATGCCCGTGGCGAGGAACAGCTGGTAGTCCATCGCCAACCCGAAGAGGATGCCGACGAGGATGACCGGCAGGAAGCTCAGGATCGGACCGGTCTGGTGGATGCCGAGCAGCGGAGCGAACCATCCCCACTGGAAGATCGCCGTGACCGCGCCGTACGTCGCGAACAGGGACAGCACGAACCCACCGGTCGCGACGAGGGGGACCAGGAGCGAGCGGAACACCATGACCATGATGAGGAACGACAGGCCGACGACGACCGTGAGGTACAGGGGCAGGATGTCGGCGAGCCCCTCGGAGATGTCGATGTTGATGGCCGCCTGCCCGGCGACCCCGAGCGCGATGTCGCCGTCGACGGGCGGGAGGGCACGAAGGTCCTGGACGAGACGCTCGGTGGAGGCGCTGCTGGGTCCTTCGGTCGGTATCACCTGGAAGGCGGCGAGGCGCGCGTCGTCGGAGACCGCGACGGGGGCGACCGCCACGACGTCGTCCTGCGCGGCGAGGACCCTCGCCACGGCAAGCTGTGCGTCCTGGACCCCGTCGTCGTCGAGCCCGTCGGGAAGAGCGGCGGTGACGAGAAGGGGACCGTTCACGCCCTGCCCGAAGGCCTCCTCCGTGACGGTGTAGGCGCGGTAGCCGGTCGAGTCCTCCGCCTCGGATCCGCCGTCGGGCAGACCGAGCCGCATCGACAGCGCCGGGATGGCGATGACCAGCAGAGCCACGATGGTGACGACCACCGTCACGACGGCCCGGATGCCGGACATCGGGCGCACGCGCGACCGTGGGCTCTCCGCGGCGACGGCGGCGTCGGCGGCACGCACGCGGGCGCGCCCGCTGAGCACCCGCCTCCCGGCGAGACCGAGGAAGGCCGGGATGAGCGACACGGCGATCAGCACCGCCACCGCGACGCTGATCGCGCCCGCGGTGCCCATGAGACCGAGGAACGGGATGCCGGTGATGTTGAGCGCGAGGAGCGCCACGATGACGGTCGTGCCGGCGAAGACGACGGCGGTTCCCGCGGTTCCGTTGGCGAGGCCGATCGACTCGATGACGTCCGCCCCCTGCAGCAGCTGACGCCGGTGCCGGTAGACGATGAACAACGCGTAGTCGATTCCCACGGCGAGGCCGAGCATGACGCCCAGGAACGGCGTGACGGATGCCATCTGAATGACGCCCGAGAACGACAGGGTGGCCATGGCGCCGATCGCCACACCGACGAGGGCGGTCACGATGGGGAAGGCGGCGGCCAGCGCGGAGCCGAGGACGACGACCAGCACGATGGCCGCAATGGCCACACCGATCACCTCTCCGACGCCGAGGATCTCCGGGATGCCCTGCGAGATGTCGGTCGAGATGCCCACCTGGACACCCTCGATGGGCGCCCCCTCGAAGTGCTCGATCACGGCATCCTTCGAGGTCTGGGCGAGTTCGAGACGGGGTTCGGTGAACGAGACGTTGACGACCGCGGTGGAGCCGTCCTCGGAGACGACGCGGATGCCGTCGGCGTACGACAGCAGCTCGGCGCCGCGCTCGAGCTCGGCCTCGGACGCATCGAGTTGGACCAGGCCGTCGCGCACCTGCTGTTCCTGGGAGTCCAGCTCCGCCGCGCCGGCATCGAGTTGCGCCTGCTGCTGGTCGAGGGCGGCGAGTCCCGCGCTCCGCTGGGCTTCGGGGGCCTCCTGCAGCTGCGCGCGCGCCGCGTCCAGCTGCGCCTGGCCGGCCTCCAGATCCTGCCGCGCCGCGGCGATCTGTTCCTGCCCGGACTCGGCCTGCGCCCGGGCGGCGTCGAGCTGCGCGCGCCCGTCCTCGACCTGTCGGCTCCGGTCCGCGAGCTGCTGGGACGCCTCGAACGGGTCGATGACGTCGGCGACATCGGGGAGGTCCCGCGCCGAGGTGACGAGCGAGCTGATCTCGCTGCGCTGGTCGTCGCTGAGCGGGGAGCCGTCGTCGGTGGAGAAGACGACCGTCCCACTCGCGCCGCTGAAGTCGGGCAGCTCCTCCTCGAGTTGCGCGACGACCTCTCCCGATGCCGTCCCGGGGATGTCGAAGCTCGACGACAGCCCCTTGAAGCCGACGAGGAAGCCCCCGACGACGAGGCCGAGGATGACCGCCCACGCGGCGATCACGATCCAGGCGCGTCGCGCGGCGAAGGTTCCCAGTCGGTGCAGCAGCTCGGCCATCGGCATCCTTCGACTCGTAGACTCGGGGGCTCGGAGCCGCAGTGGACACCGCCCCGGAGAACCGCCGAAAAGATAACACGCACCGTCTCGTCTCAGCTGACAGGAGCCCTCATGGCGCACACTCGCAGCGGTCCCGTTCGCAGCGAGGCCGCTCGCCGGTCGATCCTCGCCGCCGCGGCCGAGATCTTCGCGGAGCGCGGCTACGACCACCTCACGATCGAGGGCATCGCGTCACGGGCCGGGGTCGGCAAGCAGACGATCTATCGGTGGTGGTCGTCCAAGAGCGACATCGTCGCCGAGTGCCTCCTGGAGCGCTCCCTGCTCCCCGACGAACTGACCCTTCCCGACACGGGAGACCTGCGCCGAGACCTGACGGCGTGGCTGCGCTCCATCGCCGCGATCATGGACGGCGGGCAGGGCGAGGCCCTGATGCGGTCGCTGATCGCCGCGGCCACCGAGAACGCGGAGATCGGGCGTCGGCTGCGCGACAGCCTCGCCGATGCCGACTCGCTCGCCGGACGGCTCGCCTCCGCCGCGGGGACGGAACCGCACCTCACCGCGGACACGCCGTTCGCGGAGCTCTCCGAGGCCCTCGTCGGCGCCATCGTGCTGCGCGTGTTGAGCCGGTCCCCGCTCCACGACGCGGTCATCGACCGGCTGTTGACCGCGACTCTCGGCCCGTCGCGACCCTGAGCGAGTGGGGCGACGCCGCTGGCTACGTCGCGCGCTGCCCCGACCGCACACGGAACCACAGCGTCAGGTCGGCGATCGCGCGTGCAGTGACCGTGGCATCCGCCGATTCGAGGTCGTCGAAGCTGTCTCGGAAGCCCTCGGGCGGCGGCGACGTGGACTCGCCCAGCTGTTCGTACGCCATCGTCCAATCGGCGAAGCGGCGTTCGGCGATCGGTTCGGACACGAGCACGCGCACATCGCGGTGCCGCGAATCACGTCCGATGCGGTCGATGGCATCCCGAACCGACGATTCGGGTCCCTCGAGCACCTGCAGGAACCGTCCGCCGCGATACAGCAGCAGACCCGACAGGTCGGTGCCGACGTTGGCGACACGGCTGGACTCGAGCAGCTGAGCCAGCTCGTCCTCGCCGAACGGCTCGGCGGCGGTGCTCGAATAGGTCATCGTGTAGAGGTCGTCGGCCATCAGCGCACCGCCGATCCGGGGAAGGCGTCCGGAACCTGGCGCAGCTCGATCTCGTGCGGTGCCGAGGTCGCTTCGGCGTGCGCGTGGGTGACGGCCGCCATGGCGGCGATGAGCCCGGGGAACTTCCCGACCGGGCGCGAGCGTCCGTTGTAGGCGAGGTACGTGCCGTCGGCCTCGCGGTCGATGTAGCCGAGGAACGCGCCGCGCGCACTCGCCACGTGGAAACCCTCCTCGACGCGCGACCAGACGACCCCGGCACCGGGGCGATCGTCGACATGCATGAATGGGGCTCCTTCCGACCGTGCCTTCTGCAAGCTACTCACCGGCACGGCGCGGACGAGCCGCTTGACAGATGCCGTCTCGTCACATCACCGCGGTGCGCACGGTCAGGGCGTCGTCGGTCCCGGATGCCTCGACGATGCGCCCGCCCGAGATCCGGTACATCGCGAAGGAGGCGATACTCACGCGCCGGCGAGTAGGGGAGGTATGCGCGTACGGGCCCGTGTGCGCGCCGCTTCCGCGCAGGTGGACGGCGAGGCGGTCCTCCTCGACGATCACCTGGATGCGGCGCCACTGCCAATCGGGGAATCCCCGGAGCAGGTCCGCGTACTCCTCGAGCCACGCGTCGGCCCCGGCCGGCAGATGCGCACGACGGACATCGGATGCCAGGAACTCCCTGATCGCGGCGAGATCGTGGCGGTTCAGCGCGTCGAGGAACTCCTGGAACCACTCGCGCATCTCCCAGGCTTCCACCCCTCGATTATCCGGGCCCCGCGCGCGTCGGCGGCGCGACGAGAACAGGCGGCGCGGCGCAGACAGGCCGATCCGTGCGGAATCGGCCTGTTCCCGTCCCTTCGCCTGTTCTCGCGGACCCGCCGGCGCGGCTCG
>NZ_RBZY01000077.1 GCF_004022425.1 Microbacterium enclense
CCGCCGGCCGCGTACGCCGCGCCCGCCTCTCCGACCGAGAACGCACGCCCGAAGACCTCGAACCGCCTCGGGCTCATCGCCTTCGTCGCCTCTCTGCTCGGCGTCGTGATCGGCTCGATCCTCGCGACGTTCGGCGGGATCCAGAGCGGCAGCCTCGCGCAGTTCGCGAGCTCGGTCGACAGCACCGGCACGATCGACCCCGAGGCCCTGCCCGAGTCGGCGAATCAGATCGGTCTTCTCGCCGGCCTCCTCATCGTCGCCGCGTTCCTCGTCTGGGGCGCTTTCGCCCTGTGGGGACTCATCCAGGGCATCATCGCCGCGGTGAAGAACCGTGGGCGCGGATGGGGTATCGCCGCGATCATCCTCTCCGTCGTGGGAGGCGCGATCGTTCTGGTGGTCTTCCTCGTCGCGGCCGGGATCGGCGCCGCACCGTACGCGTCGTGACGCGTCGCGGGGGCGTCGTCTGCGCGCCTCCGCAGTGACATGCGCAGGGAGCCTCGGCCGGTCGGCCGGGGCTCTCCCGCGTTCGCGCGCGGCAACTCCCACCCCTCCTCCACAGACGGCGGAGCGCCGGACTTGTCCACAGAAGGGCCGAACGTCGTCCCGCGCGCCGGTCGACACCTTCTAACCTCGCCCGAAGCCGGACGGTCCGGCTGGTCCACGCGAGGTACACCATGCACGAACCCAGCTCGGCGGATCCCCCCTCCGCGCGCGGCGTCGGTACCGCACCCGTCATCCCGCCCGGGCGCTCCCGTCCGTCACGACTCGTCCCGTTCCTGGTGTGCGGGTCGACCAGCGGGATCCTGTTCGCCGTGGCCGCCGCCCTGCGACGCGGCCACGATTCGGTGCTCATCGATCTCGGCGCCTTCTGCTGCCTCGGTGCCTGCCTCAGCGGGGTGGCCGCGGCGATCTTCGGCTGCGTCACTCTCATGCGGGCGATCCGAGCGCGTGCGGCCGGCGCCGCCCTCTGACGGCCGGCCTCTCGGTGACGCTTCGCACCGTCGAGGCGGACCGTGCGGTTCAGCGCGGCGCGTGGAACCGCTGCTGGGCGGAGAGCAGTCCGCTGTCGACGATCGTCTCCACGGCATCCGCCGCGTCCGCCACGAGGATCGGCAGGGTCTCGCGCTCCTTGGCGCCGAACGGGTCGAGCACCCAGTCGGCCGGGTCCTGCCGGCCGACGGGGCGCCCGATGCCTACGCGCACGCGGGGGAAGTCGGGCGTCCCGAGCGCCTTCGCGACGTCGCGCACCCCGTTGTGCCCGCCGTGCCCGCCGCCCGTCTTGAGCTTGATCGAGTCGAAGGGGATGTCCAGTTCGTCGTGCACGACGATCACGTGCTCGGCATCCACCCCGTAGAACTTCGCCAGCGCCGACACCGGTCCGCCCGAGACGTTCATGAAGCTGTTCGGCTTCGCCAGCACGAGTTTCGCGCCGCCCGGGCGCAGCCACGTCTCGACGACGCGCGCGTTCGCCTTGTGCGCGCGGAACGACTCCCGACGGCGGTCGGCGAGCTCGTCCATCACCATCTGCCCGATGTTGTGCCGGGTCGCCTCGTACCGCGGCCCGGGGTTGCCGAGCCCGACGATGAGCCACGTGTCCGCCATGGCATCCATCCTTCCGGATCCGCGCGCGGACCCTGACATGAAAAAACGAGGGGGCGTGCAGCACGCCCCCTCGTCGATCACGGACCGCTCGCGCGGCCCGCCGGGATCAGTTGTCGCTCTCGGCGCCGGCCTCGGACTCCTCGGACTGCTCCTCGGCGACCTCGGCGTCGGCCTCGGCGATCTCTTCATCGGCGGCGAGCGTGTCCAGCGGCACCGAAACGCCCACGATGAGGGTCTCGGGCTCGGTGACCAGCGTGGCACCGGCGGGCAGGACCAGATCGGCCGCGGTGATCTGCGTGCCGTCCTCGGCGCCCTCGACGTCGACCTCGACGTTCTGCGGGATGTGGGTGGCCTCGACCTCGAGCGACACCGTGGCGGTGTCGAGCATGGCGACGGTGCCCGAGAAGGGCTCGCCGACGACGACGACGGGAACGTCGACCGATACCTTCTCGCCCTTGCGCACGACGAGGAGGTCGATGTGCTCGATGATCTGGCGCACGGGGTCCTTCTGGACGTCCTTGACGAGGGCCAGCTGGCTCGTGCCGTTGATGTCGAGGTCGAGCAGGGCGTTGGCGCGACGGATCAGCAGCGAGACCTGGTGACCGGGGAGCGCGACGTGCTGGGGCTCGGTGCCGTGGCCGTAGATGACCGCGGGGATCTTGCCGGCGGCGCGCAGGCGGCGGGCGAAGCCCTTGCCGAAGTTCTCGCGCAGCTCGGCGACGACCTTGTTGTCTTCCGACATGTTGTTCTCCTCGCGGGCACGGGTCCCGCAGCTTGTGAGCGGACGGCGTCCGCACGTATGTGGTCTGGATTCGACTCGAACGCGAGCGCGTGAGGAAAGCCGGGAGCCTGCATCACCGCGTCGATCACGGATGCCACGCGCACCCGCCGGGCGCACGACGACGCATCCCTCGCCGAAGTTCCCCGGAAGTCTACCAGCGCGGCGGCCTCGGTTTCGACCGGGCCGCGAGGCTCTCCCGGCATCCCCGATAGGATCGCCTCAGGCTTTCACCCACCGGAGGAACACCATGGACAGCGACTTCTTCTCTCACGTCTTGCTCGGAATCGTCGGCGTGATCACGCTGGTGGGTGCGGTGGGTGTGGTCGGCGCCCTGTTCTCGATGGGGCGCCACTCCGGCTACGACAAGCACTGACCGCACGACCGACGAACGGCGCCGACCTCCGCGGGTCGGCGCCGTTTCGCGTTCCGTGCTAGAGCGCGAGCAGGACCTTCCCCGATACCTCGGAGTCCTTCGCGGTCGTGAACGCCGACACCGCCTCCGCGAGCGCGAATTCGTGCGTGATGGCCTCCTCGATGCCCGGGACCTCGGCGAGCAGCGCGATGGCCGCCTCGATCTCGTCGGCGAATCGGAAGCTCCCGAGGTAGTGCACCTCTTTGGCGATGAACGGCGAGAGGTTCACCGAGCGATCGGCGTCGGGGAGCATGCCCACCTGCACCACGGTTCCCGCCGGGCGCAGCGCCCGGAGGGCCGCGGAGATCGACTGCGGGACGCCGGAGCACTCGAGCACGACGTCGTAGGCATTCGCCTCGAGATGCTCGGCGGAGACGTCCACGGTGACCGCCGCGCCGAGCCGTCGCGCCCGCTCCAGGGGTCCGGGCAGGACGTCCGTCGCCGTCACGCGCGCACCCGCCGCGACGGCAGCCGCGACCGCCATGAGACCGATCGGCCCCGAGCCCGTGACCAGCACCCGACGCCCGTCGACCGGACCGGCCTTCGAGAGCGCGTGCAGCGCGACGGCGAGCGGTTCGGCCAGCGCCGCGCGGCGCACCGACAGCCCCGGCGGGAGAGGCCGCACCATCGCCGCGTCGACGACGAGGAACTCGGCGGCCGCGCCCTGCGTGTGCGGCGTCGTCGAGGCGCTCCCGAGGTAGGAGCCGCCCGGCCACAGGTGCGGGTCGTTCTCGATCCCGGGGAGCGGCTCGCCGAAGCGTGCGGGGTGCACCGTCACGGGCGTCCCCGCCGGCCAGCGTCCCGACGGATCGTGGTCGACCCGGCCCGACAGCTCGTGGCCGGGGATGAGCGGCTCCCGCACGACGAACGCGCCGTTCGCCCCGTGGAAGTAGTAGTGCAGGTCCGAACCGCAGATGCCGACGTAGTCGACCCGGATCCGCACCTGGTCCGGGCCGGCCTCCGGAAGGGGGACGTCCCGGACGGCCGCCGTGAGAGCAGCGTCGATGAACAGCGCGCGCATGTTTCGTCCTTCCCTCAGACGACCGCGGTCATTCCGCCGTCGACGAAGATGTTCTGCCCCGACACGAAGCTCGAGGCGTCCGAGGCGAGGAAGAGCAGCGCCCCGTCGAGCTCGGCGAAGTCGCCCCACCGGCGCGCGGGAGTGCGCTGGGTGAGCCAGGCCGTGAATTCGGCGTCATCGACGAGGTCGCGATTCATCTCGGTCGCGAAGTAGCCCGGCGACAGCGCATTGACCTGGATGCCATGGCGAGCGAGGTCCGCGGCCATTCCGGCCGTCAGCTGGGCGACGCCCCCCTTGGCGGCCGAGTACGGCGCGATGGTCTGTCGCGCCAGACGCGACTGCACGGACGCGATGTTGACGATCTTGCCCGAGCCGCGGGCCACCATCGCGGGAGCGACGAAGCGCGTCACGTAGAACACGCCGGACAGATTCGCCGCCATAAGCTCGTCCCAGTCCTGCACCGCGAACTCGTGGATCGGAGCCCGACGCTGGATGCCGGCGTTGTTGACGAGGATGTCGGGGACCCCCACCCGCTCGATGAGGGTCTCGAGCTGCGCCTCTGCGGCCGCGGCATCCGTCACGTCGAACACGACGGATGCGGCCTCACGGCCCGAAAGGGCCGCCAGGTCGCGCCGGGTGGCCTCGACGGCATCCCGGTCGCGACCGTGCACGATGACGCGCGCGCCGGCGCGGGCCAGCCCCGTCGCGAGCGAGCGGCCCAGTCCGCGCGACGACCCGGTCACGAGCGCCAGCCGATCGCTGACGTCGAAGAGCGAAGTACTCATGCGTCCCGCCCGGTCAGATCAGCGCGCCGACGCCGAAGACGGCGAGCGCGGCGAGGAAGCCCAGCACCGACTCGATCGCCTGCTGCACCGTCCACGTCTTCAGGGTGGTCTTGACGTCCATGCCCATGAGACGGCCGACGAGCCAGAAGCCCGAGTCGTTGACGTGCCCGGCGAAGACGGAACCGGCGGCGGTGGCGAGCGTGATCGCGGCGATCTGCAGCGGCGAGAAATCGCCGGCCATGACGGCCGGGGCGGCGAGGCCCGCGGCGGTGACGAGGGCGACCGTGGCCGAGCCCTGCGCGAGACGCAGCACCACGGCGATGATGTAGGCCGCGACGATCACGGGCAGGCCGAGGTCGCCGAGGCTGTCGGCGAGGGCATCGCCGATGCCGGACGCGCGCAGGACGGCACCGAACATGCCACCGGCGCCGGTGATGAGGATGACGGATGCCACCGGCCCGAGCGACGAGTCGACGACCTTCTCGATCGCGGTGCCCTTCTCCCCGCGGCGGAAGCCGAAGACGATCGTGGCGACGATGACGGTGATGAGCAGCGCCACGGCGGAGTTGCCGAGGAGGATGAGCACCTGCACCCAGGTGTCGTCGGTCGAGACGGCACCGGCGCTGGCGAGGGTCGAAAGGCCGGTGTTCAGGAAGATGAGGAACATCGGCAGCAGCAGCACGGCGATGACGGTGCCGGGCTTGGGGGCGTTCACCGGCTGGTCGTCGTCGATCTCACCGAAGAGCGCGGGGACGGGCAGCTGGATCCGCTTCGCGACGAACGTGCCCCACAGGTAACCCGAGACGTACCAGACGGGGAAGGCGATGATGAGGCCGGCGAGCAGGACGATGCCGAGGTTGGCGCCGTAGAGCTCGCTCGCACTCACCGGGCCCGGGTGCGGCGGCAGGAACACGTGCATGACCGAGAAGGCCGCCGCGGCGGGGAGACCGAAGAGCAGGACATTCGTGCGCGACACGCGGCGCGCGATGGCGAAGATGATCGGCAGCATCATGACGAGCCCGGCGTCGAAGAACATCGGGAAGCCGAGCACGAGCGAGGTGATGCCGAGGGCGAACGGGGCGCGCTTCTCCCCGAAGATGCGTACGAACATCTCGGCGAGCGCCCTCGCTCCTCCGGAATGCTCGATCAACCGCCCTAGCATGGCACCGAGGGCGACGAGCAGCGCCACGGTCCCGAGCGTTCCGCCGAAGCCGCCGGTGAGCGTCGACACGATCGCGGACACCGGGATGCCGGCGACGAACGCCGTCACGAGCGAGACGATGATGAGCGCGAGGAACGCGTGCACCTTCAGCCAGATGATGAGGATGAGGATGAGCGCGATCGCTCCCGCCGCGATGGCGAGCAGCGGGGCTGTCCCGAGGGTCTGAGTCCAGTCGTCCAAGAAGATCTCCGTTGATTCAAGATGGTCACGCGAGCCGTCCGCGTCGGCACTCCGCGGCCGCCGCGGAAACACGGTCGCACGATCTTCACACAATGATCATATTTTTGACAAGATATGGTCGTACCTAAGGAGGGGTCATGGCCCGAGCCGCACACGGCTCCGTCACCGATGCGATCGGCATGCGCATCGTCGACGGCCACCTCGCCCCGGGTACCGTCCTCACGCTCGGCGGCCTCGAGGACGAGCACGGCGTCTCCCGGACCGTCGTGCGAGAGGCCGTGCGCGTCCTCGAGGCGATGGGGCTCGTCGAACAGCGCCGCCGCGTGGGTGTCACCGTCCGCCCCGCGAGTGCGTGGAGCGCGCTCGACACCCGCCTCATCGGATGGCAGCTCGCCGGACGCCGTCGCGACCAGCTCATTCTCAACACCACCGAACTGCGCGCCGCGGTCGAGCCCGTCGCCGCGCGCCTGAGCGCGCAACGCGCGACCGACGTGCAGCGCGGCGAGATCCTGCGCCTGGCCGATGAACTCGCGCGGCTCGGAGCGGAGGGCCGCGGCGACTCACCCGAGTACCTGGAGGCCGACATCGCCTTCCACGACCTCATCCTCGTCTCCAGCGGCAACCTCATGCTCGCGGCCGCCCGCTCCCCCATCGCCGCCGCCATCGAGGGTCGCTCGCTCCACGGGCTCACTCCCGGCATCCCGAACCCGGAAGCGCTGCACAACCACATCGCGACCGCGGCGGCCATCGGACGCGCCGACGCGGACGCGGCCGAGGAGCACACGCGTCGCTACGTCGCCGCCGTGCTCAGCGAAGTCCGTCAGTCCCTGTAACCACCTCCCCAACCTCGACGAAGAGAGAGTCCCCTTGGCCACGACCGCCCCCGTCCTCGTCTTCATGGGCCCCGCCGGCACCGGCAAGTCCACCGTGGCCGCGCTCCTCGCGGGCCGCCTCGGCTGGGACCTGCAGGAGGGCGACGATCTGCACCCCTCCGCCAACGTCACCAAGATGGCCGCCGGTCACGCGCTGAACGACGACGACCGCTGGCCCTGGCTCGACCGGGTCGCCGCGTGGATCGATGCTCAGAGCGCCGCCGGCCGCCCCGGCGTCATCACCTGCTCCGCCCTGAAACGCAGCTACCGCGACGTCCTGCGTCGCGAGAACGTGACGTTCGTGCTGCTGATGGGCGATCCGGCCCTCATCCTCGATCGCCTCCTGCGTCGCCAGGGACACTTCATGCCGCCGTCGCTCCTGCGATCCCAGTTCGACGCGCTGGAGGTCCCGGATGCCGATGAGCGGGCGATCCACGTCGACCTCGACCTGACCCCCCAGCAGCAGGTGGACACCGTCCTGGCGCAACTGGACCTGTCCCCCGGCACCTGATCGGCAGCGGACCCAGCCGATACAGTGGGCGGGGTACGCGACCCCCCGTCCGCCACCCCTCTTCGCACCTGAACATGGAGCATCGAATGACGTCGACCCCCTCTCCGACCGGACCCTCGACCGATCAGGACCAGGCACCGCATGAGGCCGCTCAGCACCACGAGGGCGCTCCCGCGCCCGAGGAGGTCGACCGCCCCACCGCGGATGCGGACTCCCGTCCCGCCGGCGAGGGTGATGGCCGCGCGAACATCGGTGTCGTGGGCCTGGCGGTCATGGGCTCGAACCTGGCGCGCAACCTCGCCAGCCGCGAGGGCAACACCGTCGCGGTGTTCAACCGCAGCAGCGACAAGACCGAGCACCTCGTCCAGACGCACCCTGAGGCGCAGTTCGTCCCCTCGTTCTCGTACGAGGACTTCGCCGCGTCCCTGTCGAAGCCGCGCACCGCGATCATCATGGTCAAGGCCGGGCGGGCGACCGACTTCGTCATCGACGAACTCGTGAAGGTGTTCGAGCCGGGCGACATCATCGTCGACGGCGGCAACGCCCTGTTCAGCGACACCATCCGCCGCGAGAAGGCCGTCCGCGACACCGGCATCAACTACGTCGGCATGGGTGTCTCCGGCGGTGAGGAGGGCGCCCTCCTCGGTCCCTCGCTCATGCCCGGCGGCTCCGACGAGTCGTGGCAGACCCTCGGGCCGATCCTGACCTCGATCGCCGCGGTCGCCGAGGGAGAGGCGTGCGTGACGCACGTCGGCCACGACGGCGCCGGCCACTTCGTCAAGATGGTGCACAACGGCATCGAGTACGCCGACATGCAGCTCATCGCCGAGGCCTACGACCTCATCCGCCGCGCCACCGGCAAGACCCCGGCTCAGATCGCCGACGTGTTCGCCGAATGGAACCGCGGTGAGCTGGAGTCCTACCTCATCGAGATCACCGCCGAAGTCCTCCGCCAGACGGATGCCGACACCGGCCGGCCCCTCGTCGACATCATCCTCGACCAGGCCGGCGCCAAGGGCACCGGCGCGTGGACGGTGCAGACCGCGCTCGACCTCGGCGTTCCCGTCTCGGGCATCGCCGAAGCCACCTTCGCCCGGTCGCTGTCCAGCCACCCCGAACAACGCGAAGTATCCCGCGACCTGCCCGGCCCCTCCGGCACCGACCTCCTGCCGGAAGACGATGCCGACGCGTTCATCGAGCAGGTGCGTCTCGCCCTCTTCGCCTCCAAGATCGTGGCGTACTCGCAGGGCTTCGACGAGATCCGCGCCGGAGCCGCCCAATACGACTGGAACATCGACCTCGGAGCGGTGTCCCGCATCTGGCGCGGCGGCTGCATCATCCGCGCACAATTCCTCAACCGCATCGCCGACGCCTACGACGCCGAGGCCAGCCTCCCCGTGCTGCTGACCGCCCCGTACTTCGTCGACGCCCTCGGTCGCGCGCAGGACGCGTGGCGCAGCATCGTGTCGCTGGCGGCGGCGTCCGGCATCCCCGCCCCCGCGTTCAGCTCGTCGCTGGCGTACTACGACGGCCTCCGCGCCGACCGCCTCCCCGCCGCCCTCATCCAGGGGCAGCGCGACTTCTTCGGCGCACACACCTACCGCCGCATCGACAAAGAAGGAACCTTCCACACCCTCTGGTCCGGCGACCGCACCGAGATCGAGGCCGAGGACACGCACTGACGACAGTGCACACGAGGCGGCGACGGGCCCTGTTCGTCGCCGCTTCGGCGCTGTACGCGTTCGGGCTGTGGTGGATGACGTTGCGCCCCGAACCGTACGGTGCCGAGGCGGCGGGGGTGCTCCAGCGCGTGCTGGCCATCCTCGCGGGGTGGACGGGGACGGCGTGGGTGTCGTTCGACGTCATCGAATTCGCGGCCAACGTGGTCATGTTCGTCCCGCTCGGCCTGCTCGTGCGGGCGTGGGGCGGCCGGTTCCGGCACGCGGTCCTGGGCGGGTTCGTTCTGAGCCTTGCGATCGAGACGGTGCAGCTGCTGTTCCTGTCGAGCCGGGTCGCCGATGTCCGCGACGTCGTCTCCAACACCGCGGGCGCGGCGCTCGGCGTCGGGGTGGCCGCCCTCATCGCGCGCGCTCTCCGACCTCACAGCGAGCGCATAGCCGGTGCCATAGAAAGCTCATAGCTCGGGGCGCACAATGGGTTCCATGACCACGACCGCCAGCGCTCCCGCCTTCACCCGCCCGGACGGCAGCGCCCTCCGCGTCCTCGTCGTCGACGACGAGCAGATGCTCACCGACCTGCT
>NZ_RBZY01000078.1 GCF_004022425.1 Microbacterium enclense
CGTCGATCAGGTCGATGGCCTTGTCGGGCAGCTGCCGCGACGGGATGTACCGGTTGGAGAGGGATGCCGCAGCGACCAGCGCCGCGTCGGCGATCGCGACTTTGTGGTGCGCCTCGTAGCGCTCCTTGAGGCCGCGGAGGATCGCGATGGTGTCCTCGACCGTCGGCTCGCCGACGTACACCTGCTGGAAGCGGCGTTCGAGCGCGGCATCCTTCTCGATGAACTCGCGGTACTCGTCGAGCGTGGTCGCGCCGATCAGGCGCAGCTCCCCGCGGGCGAGCATGGGCTTCAGCATGTTGGATGCCGCGACCGACCCCTCACCGCCACCCGCGCCCATGAGCACGTGCAGCTCGTCGATGAACGTGATGATGCGGCCGTCGGACTCGGTGATCTCTTTCAGGACGCTCTTCAGTCGCTCCTCGAACTGACCGCGGTACATCGCACCGGCGACGAGGGCCGAGATGTCGAGCGCGACGAGCTCCTTGTTCTTGAGGCTCTCGGCGACGTCGCCCGCGACGATGCGCTGCGCGAGCCCCTCGACGACGGCGGTCTTGCCGACGCCGGGCTCGCCGATGAGGACCGGGTTGTTCTTCGTGCGGCGGGTGAGCACCTGACTGACGCGCCGGATCTCGCTGTCGCGCCCGATGACGGGGTCGAGCTTGCCCTGGCGAGCACGGTCGGTGAGGTTGATACCGAACTGCTCGAGGGCGCTGCGCGCGTCCTCCTGTCCCGGCTGCTGCGTGGCGTTCATGGCTTCTCCTGAAAATCTGTCGCAAACTTGAGTTGCGTTGGCTCAAGTTTAGCAGTCGCCCCCGGGGTCAGCAATGGCCCTCCCGAAGAGAAGAGCGAAGAGCATCCCTCCGACATCGCGGCGGCAGGGTGCCGTCGTCCTGTCGGCGAGATGCTCTCTCACCACCATCGCCTCAGGCGCGGACCGTCACCATCCAGTCCGACAGCTCCGCGACACGCGAGCGGATGCCACGGTGCCAGGGCCGCAGAGCACGGTAGGTGACCGCGTCGTCACCGGGGAGCACGGGCGCCCCCGTTCCCGCCATGGCGGCGACGGCCGCGTCCCAGTCCGGATGCACCCCCGACCCGACCGCGGCGCAGATGGCGGCCCCGATGCCAGCGGCGTCGTCGACGAGCGCCCGGCGCACGGGACGACCCAGGATGTCGGCCACGACCTGCACGAGCAGTCGCGACTGCGCCCCACCGCCCGTGACGATGACGCCCTCGGCCGCCACGCCCCGCTCGCGTTCCATGTCCTCGACGTGGTCGGCCATCGTGAATGCGATCGCCTCCAGCACGGCACGGTAGAGATGCCCGCGACCCTGGGCACCCGAGAAACCGACGAAGGCCCCCCGGCGATGCGGTTCGTCACCCGGCGCGAGCCAATCGAGCACCGCGGCGACACCGTCGCATCCGGGAGCAACGGTCTCGGCCTCGACGCCCAGGCTTCGGTCGAAGGCGTACAGGTCGCCCGCGGGCGCGTCCGGGTGCAGCAGGTCCCGTAGCCAGCTGACCGTCCACATCCCCCGACGGATGCCGGTCGATTCGGCGAGGTACTGGCCCGGGCGCGAGCCGAAGTTCACCCAGTGCGCGGCGCCGGCGCCCGGAGCGTCCGCGACGGTCATCGCGGCGATGTACGTCCCGAACGACAGCAGCACGTCCGCGTCGGACGCCAGCCCGGCGCCGAGCGCCTCGACCGCCTTGTCGTTCGAGGTCGCGAAGACCGGCACGCCCGCGGGCAGCCCGGTCTGCGCCGCCGCGCCGTCGGTCACCCGTCCGAGCTCGGCCCCCGGGTCCACGAGTTCGCTCAGCAGCGAGCGCTCCATACCCGTGGCGGCGACGGCATCCGGGGCATCCGACCACCGCCACGTGTGCTGATCGACCGGCCACACGCCCTGACAGTTGCCGGCGGCGTCGCGGAACTCCCCGGTCAGCCGGTGCGCGATGTACCCCGACGACGTCGTCACGTGCGCGACCTCGGGGGAGGACACGTGGGGGCGACCCACCCGCGCGTCCATCCAACTCAGCAGCGGCTCGGCGAGCGTTCCGTCGGCGCGGAGCAGCGCGCGGCAGAAACGGATCGTGCACAACCCGACCCCGACGATCTCGCCGGGGTCGCCGTCGAAACGCTCCATCGCGACGCGGCACGCGCGCACGATCGAGTCCCACACGTCATCGTCGGGGTGGACGCTGCGGCCCGGGGCCGGGGAGGCATACGGCTTCAGCCCCACCCGCGCCTCCGCGTGCACCCGACCCGTTTCGTCGACGACGAGCACTTTCGTCGACTGCGACCCGTTGTCGATCGCGACGACGAACGGCATCACCCCTCCACGGCGAAGATCGTGCCCGGGTTCATGATCCCGTTCGGGTCGAGAGCGGCCTTCATGCGCTCGAGCAGCACGAGGGCACTGCCGTGCTCCTCACCCGTCCAGGCGGTGCGGTACTTGCCGATCCCGTGGTGGTGCACCATCGAGCCGCCCAGGCGCAGGGCCTCCTCCACCACGATCGCGTTGAGCGGCTCGTGATATTCGGTGATCTCCTCGCGCGGCTCGCACCGGATGTCGTAGTCGTACACGAAGTAGAGGTTGGTGCCGGTCTGGTAGCTGTGCGAGGAGTGCGCGCCGAGCATCGTCAGATCGGCGGCACGCGGGAACTCCCGGCGCACGCGCGCCATCACCGATTCGTACAGGTCGACGACCCGCGACCAGTCGACCGACACCTCGGTGGTGTAGCCGAGGTGCGCCTTCTCGAGCATCTCGCGCTTCTCGCGGTCGATCTTGTCCTGGCCCCAGTTGAGGTTGTCGAACCACTGCTCGATGAGGGCGTCGTCGACGCGCTCGAGCGGCTTTCCCACGGCCGCTTCCGCGATGGCCTCGGCCGTCGCCTCGGCGAGGCGACGCGGACCCTCGGCGACCAGAACGACGACGCTCTTGCCCTCGTGGAAGTGCGCGAAGTGCTGACGCGCGTCCTCGGGCGAGTACACGCGAGCGACCGAGGGGCGGTACCCCTGCGTCACGAGCTCGCGCAGCAGCTCGATGCCGGCCCCGAAGTCGTCGGTGAGGAAGCCGAAGAAGCGGTTGTTCTCGGGGGTGTAGGGCCAGATCTTCACCGTCACCTCGGTGACGAACGCGAACGCGCCCTCGTTCCCGATGATCAGGTGACGGATGTCGGGGCCGGCGGCGCGACGCGGCACGTTCTTGATCCGGGTGACCGTGCCGTCGGCCAGCACCGCCTCGAGTCCGACCACCATGTCCTCGATGCCGCCGTACAGCGTCGAGAACTGCCCGATCGAGCGCGTCGCGACGAGCCCGCCGTACTGCGCGAGGGGCTTGGACTGCGGCGAATGCCCGGTCGTGTAGCCGAGCGCGCGCAGCTCGTCCTCGACGCGCTGCAGCGGCACGCCGCACTGCACGGTGACCATCATGTCGACGGTGTTGATACTCAAGGTGGCATCCATACGCGATCCGTCGAGCACGATCGTGTCGGCGATGACGGTCTCGAGGCCGCCCTCCGTCGCCGTGCGGCCGGTGCGCGGAACGACGGCGATGCAGTTCTCGTCCGCGAATCGCAGCACCGCCGCGACGTCGTCGGTCGACCGGGGGTACGCGATGGCCGCGGGGAACGGGCCGTCGAAGATGCCGTGGACGGCGGAGTACTTCTTGAATCGGTCGACGCTGGCTTCGCGCAGCTCGGCCTCGCGGGTGTCGACGGCGTCGGCACCGAGGAGGTCGGTCAAGCGGGCGGCGATGTCGGAACGGGTCAGCGGGGAACGGGAATCGGCCATGTCGGTCTTCCTTGATCGAAGCGGAATCGGGTCAGCGGAGCAGGTAGCCGCCGTCGACGACGAGCGTGTGCCCGGTGACGTAGTCGCTGGCGCGGCTGGCGAGGAAGACGACCGCACCCATCAGGTCGGCCGGGTCACCCCACCGGCCGGCGGGAACGTGGTCGACGATGCGACGGTCGGCCTCGGCATCCGATCGGGTCTTCTCGGTGAGGGCGGTGGCGAAGTACCCGGGGGCGACGGCGTTGACCTGGATGCCGAACTCCCCCAGTTCGTCGGCGTACGCCTTCGTGAACCCGACGATTCCCGCCTTGGATGCCGCGTACGCCGGCGACTGGCGTCCGCCGAGGAACGAGAACAGCGAGGCGATGTTGATGATCTTGCCGCGGCCGTTCGGGATCATGACCGCGGCGGACGCCCGGGCGAAGTCGAACGCGGCCGTGAGGTTGACCGCGATCATCGGGTCCCACTTGGCCCGGTCGAAGGCAACGACGTCGTCGCTGAGCAGGTTGATGCCGGCGGAGTTGACGAGAACGTCCACTCCGCCGAACTCCTCGACACAGGCGCGCACCATCCGCTCGGGCTCGCCGTCGGCGGTGATGTCCGACTGCCGGAACGCGTAGGAACGACCGTGCTGCTCCACCATCCGGGCCGTCTCGCCGTCGTCGTCGGCGAGGGACGGGACGAAGACGTTCGCCCCGGCCGCGGCGAGAGCGACCGAGAACGCGCGACCGAGGCCGCCGTTGCCCCCGGTCACGATCGCGGTCCTCCCCGCGAGGGAGAAGAAGTCCGTGCTGAAATCGCTGATGTCCATGCTCAGGCGCTCCGGGAGGCGAACGGGTCGGCGATGCCGACGTAGACGGTCTCGAGGTATTCGTGGATGCCTTCGGCCCCGCCCTCGCGGCCGAGACCGGACTGCTTGACACCGCCGAAGGGGGCGGCGGGATTGGAAACGACCCCCGCGTTCAGACCCAGCATGCCCGTCTCGAGCCGCTCTGCCAGCCGAAGGCCCCGATCGAGGTCGCGCGTGTACGCGAAGCAGACGAGGCCGAACTCGGTGTCGTTGGCCAAGCGGATGGCCTCGTCCTCGTCACGGAACGTGAGGATCGGGGCGACGGGGCCGAAGATCTCCTCGCGGAGGATGTCGGCGTCGGCGGGAACGTCCACGAGCACGGTCGGCTGGTAGAAGTAGCCCGGCCCGGGGATGGGCGACCCTCCCACGGCCACCCGCGCGCCCTGCGCCCGGGCGCCGTCGACGAGCGAGGCCACCTTGTCGCGCGTGGCAGCGTCCACCAGCGGACCGACTGTCGAGGTCGGATCGGTGCCGCGCGCGGGCACGAAAGCGCCGATGCGCGCGGCGAACCGCTCGGTGAACTCGGCGGCGACGGACTCGTGCACGAGGAAGCGGTTCGCGGCGACGCACGCCTCGCCACCGTTGCGCATCTTCGCCAGCACGGCACCGTCGACGGCGGCATCCAGGTCGGCGTCTTCGAAGACCAGGAAGGGCGCGTTCCCGCCCAGTTCCATCGACACCCGCAGCACCTGCGCCGCGGAGTCGGCGATGAGGCGCTGCCCGACGCCGGTCGAGCCCGTGAACGAGAGCTTGCGAAGCCGGGGGTCACGCACGAGAGGACCGGTGACCGCCCCGGCGTGGGTCGTCGGAATGACGTTGAGCACGCCGTCGGGGAGTCCCGCCTCCCGCAGCACCTCGGTGAGCAGCAGAGCCGTGAGAGGGGTGAGCGCCGCGGGCTTCAGCACCATCGTGCAGCCGGCCGCGATCGCGGGGGCGATCTTGCGTGTGGCCATCGCGAGGGGGAAGTTCCACGGTGTGATGAACAGGCACGGGCCCACCGGACGCTGCACGACGAGCAACCGATTGCGGCCGTCGGGAGCGACCGAGTACCGGCCCGAGATGCGCGGCGCCTCTTCACTGAACCAGCGCAGGAACTCCGCGCCGTAGGCCACTTCGCCGCGCGCCTCGGCCAGGGGCTTGCCCATCTCGAGGGTCATGGCGAGAGCGAAGTCCTCCGTCCGCGCGGTGACGAGCTCGAACGCCCGGCGGAGGATCTCGGCACGCTCGCGCGGGGGCGTCCGACCCCAGGACTCCTGGGCACGGTGGGCGGCGGCGAGCGCCGCGTCGCCGTCCTCGACGCTCGCGTCGGCGACGGCGGCCAGCACGTCTCCGGTCGAGGGGTCGATGACGTCGAACCGGGCACCGTCGGACGCCGGTCGCCACGCACCGTCGATGAAGAGGTCGGTGGGAAGGCCCGCGACGAAGGCACGCTCGTCGATCATCGTGCGACCTCCGCGTTCGCCGCGGCACGACGCAGGGGCGCACCGAGGAGGTCCTCGTACAGCCGGAACGGCGCCATCTCACCGGCGCGGTCGCCGTACATGGCCTTGGCGCGGCGGAACTGCTGGTCGACGAGTCCGGACAGCTCGTACGGCATCCCGACCGAGCGAGCCAGGTCGACGGACAGGCCCAGATCCTTGCAGGCGAGGGCCAGGGCGAAGCCCTCGTCGTAGTCGCCGTGGTCGAGGATCGACAGCACGTCATGCTCGACGAAGTTGCTGTTCGCGGGGCTGGCGACCAGTGCGCGGCGGAGCACCTCCAGGTCGACGCCCGCCTTCACGCCGACGGCGAGTACTTCGGCGGTGGCGATCAGGTGCGAGAACCAGAGCTGGTTGATCATGAGCTTGACCGCGTAGCCCGAGCCGTGGCCGCCGACGTGCAGGATGCGCTCGGGCTCCCCCATCGCCTCGAACACATCGCGGAGGCGGTCGACGTCGTCGGCTTCGCCGCCGATGAAGATCTGTAGGGTGCCGTTCGCCGCTCCCACCGACATGCCGCTCACCGGCGCATCGAGCACATGGAGATCGGGGCGGTCCGAACGGGCGCGGTCCGCGACCTCAGGCACCGAGGTGGACATGTCGATCCAGGTTCCCCCCGCCGGGAGCGCGTCCAGGAGTCCGTCGGGCCCGCGCAGCACCTGGTCGACGTGCCGCGGGGTGGGGAGCATCGTGATCACCAGATCCGAGCGGGATGCCACCTCCCCCGCCGTGTCGACCCAGACGGCACCTCGCGAGACGGCGTCGGCGGCCGCCTCGGGGCGGACGTCGGTGACGACGAGGGGGAAGCCGGATGCCTGCAGGTTGCGGGTCATTCCGCTGCCCATACTGCCGAGGCCGATGAATCCGACGGTGAGTGTGCGCTTCGTCACGGGACCAGTCCTTGAGATCGTGGATCGGGGGCGGTGCACCTCTGCGGCTCTCGTCTTCGAGCCCGCCATCGGCGACCGCACCGCAACGATAGAGCGATGATGCCCTATCAGCACCTCTTGATGTGTATATGGCAACTCGCTAGGGTTCGGCGCATGGCAGATCACATCACGGCTCCCCGCCGGAACTCCTCGGGCCTCGCCCGCGACGTCGAGATCCTCGAGATCCTCGGGTCCGTCGAGGCCGTCTCCGGCGGTGGTCTCGGCGTCTCGCGAGTCGCACAGATCACCGGGCGCGACAAGGCCGTCGTCTCGCGCAGCCTGGCCACGCTCGCGGATGCCGGGATCGTGGACCGCGACGAGAACACCCTGGCGTACCGCCTGGGCGCCCGACTGTACGCGCTCGCAGCCCTCACCGTCGAGAGCACCCTGACCCGCGAATCCCAGCCGATCCTCCGCCGGGTCGCGCAACGTGCGCGGGAGACCACGCACCTGTGCGTCCTGCGCGGCGGGAACGTCCTGACGATCGCCAGCGAACTCAGCCCGCACGAGTTCCGCACGACGGGCTGGGAGGGCATCACCACGGCGGCCTGGCGCACACCGTCGGGTCGGGTGCTGCTGAGCGACTGGGACGAGGACTCCCTGGCGCGGTGGTACGCCGAGCACGGACAGGATCAGGCGATCGTCGGCCCTGTCCCCCCGCACGCGGCCGGCTTCTCCGTCCTCCCGAGCCCACCCCCCGACCGTCAGGTGGTCGCCGACCTCGCCAGCCTCCGCTCGGAGCTCGAGCGAATTCGGACGAACGGCTACGCGCTGCTGGACGAGGAGCTCGAACTCGGCGTCGTCGGCGCGAGCGCGCCGGTGCGCGATTTCACCGGCCGCATCGTCGCGGCACTGAACGTCAGCGCGCCCAAGACCCGCATCGGGGATCGCCTGGAAGCGCTCGCGCGATTCGTGGCATCCAGCGCCCGCGACCTGTCGCGCGCCATCGGCTTCGAATCGTCTCACTCTGAACGCCCGCAGTTGCCATAGATGCAACGGCAGTTGAACATAATCAACCCCCCGCCCTACAGTCAGCCGCAGCCGTGATCCACGGCCCATCTCGATGAGGAGAGGAGTGCGACGCATGTCCGACTTCGACCTCGGCGGACTCCTCACCTTCTGGAGCCGCCGCAGCGACGACATTCTGGAGCTCGTGCTGCAGCACGTGGCCGTGGTCGCGCTCAGCGTCTTGCTCGCCGCGGTCATCGGCATCGCGATCGGCATCGCCGTGTGGAACCGCCCCGTCTCGCGGTCCGTCACGATCGCGGCCGCCGGAGTGGCGCTCACCATCCCGTCGCTGGCCCTGCTCGCGCTCCTGACCCCGGTCCTCGGACTCGGCTGGACCCCCACCGTCTTCTCGCTGATCTTCTACTCGCTGCTGCCCATCGTGCGAAACACCGTCGTGGGGCTCCGCGAGGTGCCACCGGCCATCATGGAGTCCGCCAAGGGCATGGGCATGTCGCCCGCCCGCATCCTGCTCTCGGTCCAGTTGCCCATCGCGTGGCCCATCATCCTGACCGGTGTGCGCGTGGCCGCGCAGCTCACCGTCGGCATCGCCGCGATCGCCGCCTACGTCGCCGGCCCCGGACTCGGTCAGTTCATCTTCATGGGGTTGTCGTCGCTGGGTTCGCGCAACGCTCTGAACTTCGCCTTGACCGGAACACTCGGCGTGATTTTGCTCGCTCTGCTCATCGACGCCGCCTTCGTCCTCATCACCCGCGTCACCACCTCAAGGGGGCTCCGTGTCTGACACCACCACCACTTCCCGACCGGCCGACGCGCACGCATCGTCGGGAGTCGGCATCCGCCTCGAGGGCGTGACGAAGGTCTACCCCGGTCAGTCCGTCCCCGCGGTGGATGCATTCTCGATGGAGGTCGAACCGGGCGAGCTCATCATGTTCGTGGGCCCGTCCGGCTGCGGCAAGACCACGACGATGAAGATGATCAACCGCATCATCGAGCCGACCTCGGGAACCATCTCCATCGATGACCGCGACGTGCTCTCGTTGAATCCGAATGAGCTGCGGCGACACATCGGCTACGTCATCCAGCAGATCGGGCTCTTCCCCCACATGACGATCGGCGAGAACATCGCGGTCGTCCCGAAGCTGCTCGGCTGGTCGAAGAAGCGGACCGCCGACCGCGTCGAGGAGCTGCTCGAGACCGTGCAGCTGAGCGGCGAGTTCGCCGCCCGCTACCCCCGGCAGCTGTCCGGCGGCCAGCAGCAGCGCGTCGGCGTCGCCC